>NZ_CP015285.1:1802500-2102500 GCF_001639105.2 Azospirillum humicireducens | reverse complement strand
AGCCTGCTGGCCGGGCTGGTCCGCGCCGCCTTTCCTGACGAGCGTGAGCCTGGCGCTGTTGACTTCCCCGAACTGGACCACAGAATCCGTGCCGTCGCCGCCCGCGCCCATGGTCATTTCAAGACCCTGGTCGAGGATCCGGCGGGCCGTCTGGCCCCACCCAACACGACCACGCCTCCGGCCTGAGGAATCGCCTCGCCGCCGGCAAGAAGAAGGACATTCGAGCAGCCATGACCGTAGACGTCGGATCGCCCGCCCCGGATTTCACCATGCCGACCGATGGCGGGGGCAGCGTCACCCTGTCGGCCCTGCGCGGCAAGCCGGTGGTTCTGTATTTCTACCCCAAGGACGACACGTCGGGCTGCACGTCGGAGGCCTGCGGCTTCCGCGACCAGCAGCCCGACTTCTCCGCCGTCGATGCGGTGGTGATCGGCGTGTCCAAGGACAGCGTCGCCAGCCACGACAAGTTCAAGGCCAAGCATGAACTGACCTTCACGCTCGCCTCCGACACCGACGGCGCCGTCTGCGAGGCCTATGGCACCTGGGTCGAAAAGAGCATGTACGGCCGCAAGTACATGGGCATCGACCGCGCCACCTTCCTGATCGACAAGGACGGCGTGGTCCGCAACGTCTGGCGCAAGGTGAAGGTGACCGGCCATGTCGCGGCGGTGCTGAAGGCCGTGCAGGCGCTGTAAACTGTCGCGTGAAGGCGGGGCGCCGTTTTCTCCCGGCCTTGAGCCGTAAGGGATGGACGCCCTGCCGCCCCGGCTATTCCTCCGGCGCGAGGGCGTACGCCACAAGGGTATTTTTAGAATCGCCCCAAACCTGCCTACACTCCGTGCATTCCTGCACCAGAGGCCGCGCAACCCACCGCGGTTTTGGTCCTTCGGCTGCCCCAGGGATGCACGACCAATGAACGTTGCGAATATTGCCCGGCGCCTCGTCGCCGGAGAGTTCCACTATGCGCTCGGCCGCTTCGAAACGGTGCGGCGCGGTTACAGTGCCTTGCGCCGTCTGTCCCCCCGCTCGCGGCAGCGTGCGCCGGCAGGACCGCCCGTCGCCCTGCCGACCCTTCCGGTCAGCGTGTTCACCGGCCGGACGGCGGACCGGGCGCTGGCCGACCTGCGGCGCGACTCGATCGCCACCGGCTTCGACCTGCCCCGCGCGATGGTGGAGGAGATGGTGGAGTTCGCCACCCATTCCCCTCTGCAGCGGCGGCTGCGCGACGAGCGGATGTTCCACCGCCATGAGGTGCGCAATGGCCGGCTTGCCGACGCTTCGCCGGCGGTGATGGGCATCGTCCCCGATCCGCTGGACTGTCCGGCGGTCCGACGGGTCTGCCGCGATCCGCTGCTGATGGAATGCGCCGGGGCCTTCCTGGGGTTCCCCGCGACCAAGATCATCCCGCGCCTGTTCTGGAGCTTCGTCACCGACGCCGGCGACGACGAGCGCCGGCAGTCGGGCCAGACCATCGACTGGCATTACGACGTCCACGATTTCCATTTCTGCTCGGCCCAATTCTACCTGACCGACGTCAGCCCCGGTGCGGGGGAGCATGAGCTGGTCCGCGGCAGCCATCACGGCAAGTCGCTGCGCATGCTGCTGGGCTCCGCCAATGCCCGCGACGAGGAGCTGTTCACCCGCTTCGCCCGCGACCGCATCCTGAAGGTGGCGGGGCCGGCGGGCACCGGCTTCCTGGAGGACACCTCCTGCTACCACCGCGCCGTGCCGCCGGCCGACCGTGACCGGCTGATGCTGCAGCTTTGGCTCAGCTAGTCTAGAGTGCGCCCCGTCACGATGACGGTTGCGGAGCGGACGATGGAATGCCGGGACGGGGATGTCGGGGAGGGGCTGCGCACCGTCGTCGGCCTGATGAGCGGCACGTCGATGGACGGCATCGACGCCGCCCTGCTGCGCACCGACGGGCGTGACCGGGTGGAGGCGCTCTCCTTCCTGACCGTCCCCTATGACGACGGCTTCCGTGCGCGGCTGCGCGGTTGCCTCGGGAGGGCCGACAATGGCGGGCCGGTGGCGGAGGTCGAGCGCGAGCTGACCGACGCCCATGCCGATGCGGTGCGCCGCCTGCTGGACCAGGCGGGCGTCGCGGCGGCCGAGGTCGAGCTGATCGGGTTCCACGGCCACACCATCCATCACGATCCCGACCGGCGCCTGACCCGGCAGATCGGCGACGGCGCCCGGCTGGCCGCGGCGACCGGCATCGCCGTGGTCAACGACTTCCGCAGCGCCGACGTGGCCGCTGGCGGGCAGGGGGCGCCGCTGGTCCCGCTGTTCCACCGCGCGCTGGCGCATGGCCTGCCGCGTCCGCTCGCCATCCTCAACATCGGCGGTGTCGCCAACGTCAGCTGGATCGGTTCAGAGACTTCGGACGGCCCAGTGGCGGAGGAAGCGGATGTGGTGGCCTGCGACACCGGGCCGGGCAACGCCCTGATCGACGATTGGGTGCTGCGGCATGGCCTCGGCCGCTTCGACGCCGGCGGGGCGCTGGCGGCGGCCGGGCATGTGGACGGTGCGGCGCTGGCCGCCCTGATGGCCCATCCCTGGTTCGACCGACCGGCGCCCAAGTCGCTGGACCGCGACGCCTTCGACCCTGCGCCCATCGCCGCCCTGTCTCCTGCCGACGGGGCCGCGACCCTGACCGCCTTTACTGCCGACTCGGTCGCCCGCGTGGTGGCCCATCTGCCGGCCCCGCCGGTGCGCTGGCTGGTCTGCGGCGGCGGCCGCCACAATGCCACGCTGATGGCGATGCTGGCCGGCCGGCTGGGGGTGCCCGTCGAGTCGGCCGATCTCGTCGGCTGGGATGGCGACGCGCTGGAGGCCCAGGCATTCGGCTATCTTGCGGTGCGCAGCCGGCTCGGGCTGCCGCTCAGCCTGCCGGCAACCACCGGCGTGCCGGCCCCCCAATGCGGGGGCGTGTTCCACCCGGCCGGCTAATTCTACTGTGTCATAAAGTGCGCAGTTGGTGGCAGCATGGACATCGCTGAAGGGTTCTGGCGAGCATTCTGGCGATTGCGATGCGCAGGGTGGCGATGGACGTCGGGATGTGGCGCTCAGGGCGGGGCGTCGGCCCCGCGGGGTCGGAAGCTTTCGGGAAGGTCAGGCGCTTGGAGGCGCCCGGAGGGAGGTGGTCCTGAGGGGGGAATCGCCGCCCGTTCCCTAATCAGGAAACCGTAGGCGGCGATGCACAGCGTCGCGTGATGGTGGAATCCGCGCCAGCCCCGGCCCTCATAATGGCCAAGGCCGAGCTCCTGCTTGAGTTCGAGGTAATCGCGTTCGATGCGCCACCGCAACTTGGCGGTCTCCACCAAGGCGTCGAGCGACATTGTCTCCGGCAGCGTCGACAACCAGTACTTGGTCGGCTTCTCTTCATCCTCGGGCCATTCGATCAGCAGCCACTCCTCCGGGCGACGCACCGCCCGCTCCTCGTCGCGGTGCGCGGCGTGAACGCGAACGGCGGCGAAACGGGAGGCCAGCGGCGCGTTCGTGCCTTCCCGCCACGTCACGGAACGCCAAGCCTCCGGCGCCAACCCTTCGGCCAGAGCCTTTACCGAGATCGGTTCATGTCCAGGGGCGCGGCGCAGGAGCTTTGGCGGCCGCCCCTTGCCGCTCCACGGCTTGGGCGGCAGCGGTTCCACACCGGGCGGCCAGACGGTCAGCGAGGACTGGACTCCGGCGACGTAGGTCAGCCCCAGCGCGGTCACGCCTTCGCGCAGGGCGGTGTCGTTGCCGTAGCCCGCGTCCATCAGGACCACGCCCGGCGGCAGACCCGCCGCCATGGCCGTGCGGATCTGGTCCAGCGCGATGGCCGGCTTGGTCTGGAAGAGGACCCCGTCCGGGACGCCGGTCCGAGCCCGGCGCTCCACGTCGCCGGCCCATGTCTCCGGCAGGTAAAGCCGGAAGGCGACGGGAAGGCTGGCGTGGTCGGTTGCCAGCGACAGCGAAACGGCGACTTGGCAATTGTCCTGCTTGCCGATTTGGCCGCAGTACTGGCGCGTCACGCCAACGGAATGGCGCCCCTTCTTCGGCATGCCGGTGTCGTCGATGATCCAGGCGCGGATCGGGCCGCGTTCCAACAGCGCCGGCAAAACCAGATCGCGCACCCCGGCCAGCACAGCCGCATCCTCCCAGGCCGCCTTGGCAACAAAATGGTGCAAGGACTGATGGGCGGCGCCGACACGTCCCGGCTCCACCCGCGCGGCCATCGGCTCGACACTCTTGCGGTCGCCTGGAAGGATCAATCCGGTGCAATAGGCACGAAACGGCGCCGCGCGATCAGCGTGACCCAAAGCCGGAGACAGGCGATCGACATACGCCGCGAACCGTGATTCGATGCCGCCTGCGGTGCCAAGGGGATCCATACCGCCTCTCTGAACGAAGCATGAATCCTCTTACTACAACGAACCGCTGTCCCATTCCAGGTTTTATGACACAGTAGAACTAACCTGACGCCGATTCCAGCAAATCCGCCAGCGCCGCCTGCTGGTCCACCACGCGGAAGTCGGTCTTGCGCTCCATGGCGGCGGCAAGGCGGCGGCGGTATTCGGTGCGGGGGATCTCGATGGCGCCGAAGCGGCACAGATGCTCGGTCACGAACTGGGTGTCGAGCAGGGCGAATCCGGCGGCACGCAGGCGGGCGACCAGATGGACGAGCGCCACCTTGCTGGCCCCGGTCTCGCGGCTGAACATGCTTTCGCCGAAATAGGCACCGCCGATCGACACCCCGTAGAGCCCGCCGACCAGCCGGCCGTCGCGCCAGCATTCCACACTGTGGGCGAAGCCGGCGTCGAACAGTTCGCAATAGAGCCGGATGATGTCGTCGTTGATCCAGGTCTTCGGCCGCTCCTCCGTCGATTCGGCGCAGCCCTCGATCACCGCGCGGAAGGCGCTGTCGAAGCGCAGTTCGAACGGGCCGCGGCGCAGGGTCTTGCGCAGGCTTCGCGGCACATGGAAGGAGTCCAGCGGCAGGATGCCGCGGCGTTCCGGATCGAACCAGTGGAGTTCCCGCGACTCCGCGCTTTCGGCCATCGGGAAGATACCGGCGGCATAGGCGCGCAGAAGCATCGGGGCGGACAAGGTGAACATACCGACGACTATACCCGATCAGGGAATGCAGGCGATGGGGTGAAGCACCGATGCCGACGCGCCGGGGCGGAGGTTCGGCGCGAATGATACTGGTGTCGAGACTGCGCGACAGCAACCTCCTTCCATGGTATGCAACGCTGGGAAGCACAGCCGTGGGAAGACTCGTCATGCGCAGAGCCGTTGCCGCAGCCCTGTCCGTAATGGTTGCCGGACTTTTCGCCGCCAGCCCCGCCTGGGCGCAGAGAAAGGCGGAGCCGGGCAACTTCGATTACTACATCCTGTCGCTGTCCTGGTCGCCGACCTACTGCGCCCGCGACAGGAACGGCCCCGATCCCGACCAGTGCGGGGAGCGGAAACACGGCTTCGTCGTCCATGGCCTGTGGCCGCAATACACCGACGGCAGCTATCCCGCAACCTGCACCCGCGACCGCAATGTGCCTAAGGCGGTGGTGGACCAGACCATGACGGTGATGCCCAGCGTCGGGCTGATGATGCACCAGTGGCGCAAGCACGGGACCTGTTCCGGTCTGACCGCCACCGACTATTTCGCCAAGCTGCGCGCCGCCGCCGCCAAGGTCGCGATCCCCGATCCGTTGAAGGCGCCCGGCCCGACCGTGCCTGCCGTCCAGGTCGAGCGCCTGTTCCTGGAGGCCAATCCCGGTCTTACCGCGGAAGGGGTGGCGGTCGTCTGCTCCCGCCGCGACGTGTCGGAGGTCAGGGTCTGCCTGAACAAGGATCTGGGCTTCATGAACTGTGGCCAGAAGGTGGTCGACCGCTGCCGCGACCGCGACGCCGCCTTGTCGGCGGAGGTGGCGCCGGCCCAGCCCCGGACCTTCAACGCCGCTCCCGCCGTCCCGGCCCTGCCGCCGGCTCCGGCCGCGGCGCCCACTCCGCTGCGCTGAGGCGGTCAATCGCTTTCCGGCCCTGTCGCCAGGGCCGCCATCGCTGCCGGGATTTCCGCCAGCAGTTCGCGGGCGAGGAAGCCGAGCGGGCCGATCCCCGGCCTCACCATGCAGATAGACGCCCCAGATGGCGGCCTGCTCCGGGCTGGCGCCCGTCGAGTCACCGGCGGGCTCCAGGCGGGTCAGCAGGTCGGCGGTCAGTTCCGCCATCGCCGCCTCGTCCATCATGCCGGGGCCGATCAGCACGGTGTCGCAGCGCGAAGCCCGCTCGGCCAGCGCCTTGCCCAACTCGGGGGCGATGCCGCCCTCCGCCGATCCCGGCCAGCAGGGCGCCGCCCGGCACCGGCACGCCGCCGGCGATAACCAGAACCCGGCCGCGGGTTTCCTTGTCGCCGTCGCCATCCGGCTGGGGCAGGGGCATGCCGCGCAGCAACTCGGCGGTGACGGGAACTTCTTCGATGCAATCCACGGGCGTGTCTCCTACCGGGCGGCGACGGCGGCGTCCGGCTCGGCTGTCACCGGGGCGCCGGCCTCCTCCAGCGGGGCGACGACGTTGTAGCGGTGCAGGCACAGCCCGCCGCGCGGGCCTGCCTTCGCATCGAACCGGTATTCGGTGACGGAACAGTTGGCGACATCGCCCGCCATGTCGATGGCCAGGATTTCGTCCTCCGTCATGGTCTCCAGCAGGTAGCGAAGGCACAGCACCACCACCTGATGTCCGACGATCAGCACCCGCCGACCGCCGTGATGCAGGCTGATGGTGTCGAGCGCGCTGCGCAGCCGCAGGATCACGTCGCACCAACTCTCGCCCCCCGGCGGGCGGTGGTAGAACTTGCCCAACAGGCGGCGGAATTCGGCCTGTTCCGGAAACTCCTGGCGGATGCCGGCGGTGGTCAGCCGGTCGAGAACGCCGAATTCCTTCTCGCGCAGCCGCTCGTCGATGACGAAGTCGGCCGGGTCGACCGGCAGGCCGCCCGACTGGTGCAGCCGCTCTGCCGTTTGCAGTGCCCGGCGGTAGGGCGAGGTCAGCACCACGTCGGGTCGATCCATCGCCGGCATGGCGGCGAACCAGCGGCCGAGCGCGTCGGACTGCCGCTCGCCGAGTGGGCTGAGCGGCACGTCGATGTCGCGTTCATCGATGTCGATCCGGACGAGGCCGGCCGCGTGCGCCGCATCGCGCGCGACGTTTCCGGCACTCTCGCCATGGCGGACGATCCAGACTCGGTCGGGCCAGCGCTGCTGCATCGGCGATCCCGTTGGCTGTTGGTCGAAACTGTCGGGATTAACCGTCGGAGGAGGCGAAAGGTCCCGCCGCCTGACCGCAGGCAGTATGGCAGCCATGCTGTCCGGTCTTCCGCGGCGTCCAATCGGCACCTTGCCGGTGGCGAAGGCCGGGCCACACTCTTCTGTCCAGTTTCACCATCTGAATGGATCGGACATGACGGACAGCCAGGACGCGGCCCCCCTGTTCCAGCCGGTGACGATCGGGCGCTACAGCCTGCCCAACCGCATCGCCATGGCGCCGCTGACCCGCAGCCGCACCGACAACGCCACCGGCGTGCCGACCGCGATGAATGCCGAATATTACGCCCAGCGCGCCAGTGCCGGCCTGATCATCGCCGAGGCGACCCAGATCTCGCGGCAGGGCAAGGGCTATGCCTACACCCCCGGCATCCACAGCGCCGAACAGGTGGCGGGCTGGAGGCTGGTGACCGACGCCGTCCATGCCAGGGGCGGCCACATCTGCCTGCAGCTCTGGCATGTCGGGCGCATCTCCCATCCCGACCTGCAGCCGGGCGGCATTCTGCCGGTGGCGCCCTCCGCCGTGAAGCCGGAGATCAAGGCCTTCACCGTCGACGGCTTCAAGGACATCCCGGCTCCGCGCGCGCTGGAGATTTCGGAGCTGCCGGGCATCGTCGAGGATTACCGCAAGGCCACCCGCAACGCGCTGGCAGCCGGATTCGACATGGTCGAGGTGCATGCCGCCAACGGCTACCTGATCGACCAGTTCCTGCGTGACGGCACCAACCGGCGCACCGACGCCTATGGCGGCTCTGCCGAGAACCGCGCCCGCTTCCTGTTCGAGGTGCTGGACGCCGTGGTGGCGGAGGCCGGGGCCGACCGGGTCGGCATCCGCCTGTCGCCGCTGAGCCCGGCCAACGATGCGCAGGAAAGCGATCCGGTCGGCACCTTCAGCCCGGTGATCCGCCGGCTGAACGGCTACGGCCTCGCCTACCTCCACATGATCGAAGGCGTGACCCGCGGTCCGCATCCGGGATTCGGCGGCGACCTCGCCGAGCTGCGGGCGCTCTACAAGGGCCACTACATGGCCAACAACGTCTATGACCGTGCCATGGCGATCCAGGCGGCGGCCAGCGGCCATGCCGACATGATCGCCTTCGGCCGGCCCTTCATCGCCAACCCCGATCTGGTGGAGCGGCTGCGCATCGGAGCGCCCCTGGCCGAGCCGGACCAGAAGACCTTCTATGGCGGCGACCGCCACGGCTACACCGATTATCCAACGTTGAGCCAGTCGGCAGCCTGACCACTCGCTGCACGGGAGGCGAGCAGAACGCATCCGAGTCGCCCGCCGATGGCAGGGTGAATGGGCGGGAGACCGGTAGCCGGGTGGCACTTCGGTGCCGTCCGCCTCGGTCCGGAGCGTGGGAGTGGCGGCAAGCGTGAGCCTGGGGTGGGGCATTTAACGGCGATTCGGCCATCTTTCCTTTGGAAGGCTTGACCTGGGACCGGATCCCTGTGACAAAAGACATTCGGCACACTCTATGAGCTTGAAGACACATGTTCGACCGCCCGCCCCGCCAGGGCTTCCGCGCTCCCGAGATCACCAAGTCCAACGTCACCGCCACCGTGAAGTGGTTCAACCCCACCAAGGGGTTCGGCTTCGTGTCGCCTGAGGACGGTTCGCCCGATGCCTTCCTGCACGTCTCTGCGGTTCAGGCCGCCGGCTACGACGCGCTGGACGAAGGCACCACCATCACCTGTGACCTGGCCCGTGGGCCGAAGGGTCCGCAGGTGGCCTCCATCCACACGGTCGATACGTCGACCGCTCAGCGTTCGGCCCGTCCGCGGACCGGCGGCTTCGACCGTGGCGGCTATGACCGCGGCGGCTACGATGCCGGCGGCAGCAGCGGCGGCGAAGAAGTCGACGGCACCGTGAAGTGGTTCAATGCCGACAAGGGCTTTGGCTTCATCACGCCCAGCACCGGTGGCAAGGACGTTTTCGTCCACGTCAACGTGCTGCGCCGTTCGGGCATGCAGACCCTCCAGGAAGGCGATCAGGTGCGCGTCACCGTTCGTCAGGGCCAGAAGGGTCCGGAAGCGGGCAAGGTCGAGTACCTGTAAGGTTCGGGGTATCCCGGACCTCGACCGGACGGCGCCCGTTTTCGGACGCGCGCCGGCTCGGTTGGCTCCGCTCATCTGACAAGCGTATCGAAGGCTTGAACGCTCGTCGTTCCGGTCTTCCCGGTGAAAATCCGGACTTTTTCCGCACGGTGCCTCCCCTCGGGGGCGCGCCGTGCGTTCTTGTCTTTTTCGTTATGGTTTCCTGCGGTCCTGGCTCTTGAGTGATCCGGCCGTGGCCCGGTTCGGCCCGGCTGTGCGTTGCATGTGTCTTCCGCTTTTCCCATTCGGTACTCTGTTCTTTGCGCCGCCCTTCGGGGCGGCCGGCGCCGCTTCCCGCGCCTTGTTTCGCCGCCCTTTTCGTTGCCGGGGGGCTTTCCCGCATGATCGAGATGCTGACAGTCCAGCTTCCGGCCCTTTTTGGCGGCGGAAGCGAGGCGGACATCTGGTGGTCCGTTGCTCAATTGGTCGGCTTGTGCGGCATGCTCGGCGGCATGCTGTGGCCTTTTTTCCGCAGCCGCCGGGCGATGCTTCTGGTGCAATTGGTGCCCTGCCTGGGCTTCGCCTTGCATTTCGCCCTGGTGGGCGCCCCGACCGCGGCGGCGCTGAACGGCCTTGCTGCGCTGCAGGTGCTTGCGGCGCTGGCGCTCGGCGCTTGGCCGGCCTTCCGAATCGTCTATCTGCTGATCCTGCCGGCGATTGCCGCAGTGATGGCCATGACCTGGACCGGCCTGCCGTCCCTCTTCGCCGCCGGCGGCATGGCGCTGATCAGTCTGGCGCGTTACCAGACCCGGGTTGCGGCGTTCCGTGGCACCATGTTGGTGGCGTTGCCCTGTTGGTTCGTGCACAACTGTCTGGTGGGGTCGATTCCGGGAATGGTCTCCGATCTGACCGGAATCGCCGTCAATGCCTGGAGGCTTCTCAGCGACCGAACGGCACCGCACCCACCAACACCAACGGGGCCAACTCCAATGGGCCCAACACCAATGCCGCCAACGGCCAGGGAGGCGAAGCTGTAATGATCACCCACCACAGCAACCTGTCCGCGGAAGATGCCGCCGCGCTGCGTGCGATACCGCTTTTCGCCAAGCTGTCCGACCGAGCGGTTTCGTTGCTGGGCGGTGTCGCCATCGTGCGGCCGGTGCCGCGGGGCACCACCCTGTTCCTGCAGGACGAGCCCGCCGACCGCTTCTTCGTGCTGCTCGATGGCTGGGTGAAGCTGTACCGCCTGACCCGTGACGGGACGGAGGCGGTGGTCCATGTCATCGGTCCCGCCGAGAGCTTCGCCGAGGCCGCCATGTTCGCAGACGGAAAGTTTCCGGTCTGTGCGGAGGCGGTGACCGACGCCCGCGTCATGACCCTGACGGCTGACGGATTCGCCCGCTGTCTGCGCGAGGACGACCGGATCGCCTTCGGTATGCTGGGCTCGCTGTCGGTGCGCCTGCGCCATCTGGTGACACAGATCGAGCAGTTGCAGGTCCAACCGGCGCCGCAGCGGGTCGCCGCCTTTCTGATGCGGGTCTGTCCGCCCGGCGATGGGCCGGCGCAGTTCCAGCTTCCCTTCGACAAAGCGCTGATCGCGCGTCGCCTGGGCATGCAGCCGGAAACCCTGTCGCGGGCACTCGCCAAGCTGCGCGCCTCCGGCGTGGAGACCCAGGGGTTGACCGTCAGCGTGGCCGAGCGCGCCGCCCTGCGCGCCGTGGCCGAGGCGGGCGAGGAGGAGTGACTGACCCGCCCGCCGCCGCTTGTGACAGCGTCGGCGGAACGGCTAGACTGGATTGACGGCGATTGCCGCCGCGTGCGAGTTTGCACCCCTCCCAGTACCGGGTTTGTTCAGGATTTCGAGGCAGCGATGGGCGACAGCAACACGGTGGCGACGGCATCGGATCCGGCGCGGGATCTGGTGGCCTTCGCCGGTGACCGGCGCTTCGCCACCGTGATGGCGGACCCGCCCTGGCGCTTCGTCAACCGCACCGGCAAGATGGCGCCGGAACATCGCCGGCTGTCGCGCTACGGCACCATGACGGTGGAAGACATCTGTGCCCTGCCGGTCGCCGACATCGCCGCCCCCACCGCGCACCTCTATCTCTGGGTCCCCAATGCCTTGCTGCCGGAAGGCCTTCAGGTCATGCGCAGCTGGGGGTTCGAGTACAAGACCAACCTGATCTGGCACAAGGTGCGCAAGGACGGCGGGTCGGACGGTCGCGGGGTGGGGTTCTATTTCCGCAACGTGACCGAACTGATCCTGTTCGGTGTCCGCGGCAAGAAGGCCCGCACGCTGCCCCCCGGCCGCACCCAGGTCAACCTGATCGAAAGCCGCAAGCGCGAGCACAGCCGCAAGCCCGACGAACAGTATGAACTGATCGAGGCCTGCAGCCCCGGCCCCTTTCTGGAAATGTTCGCCCGCGGCGCCCGGCCCAACTGGTCGGTGTGGGGCAACCAGGCCGACGACAGCTATGAGCCGACCTGGAAGACCTACGCCTTCAACTCCGCGAGCGACCGCGAGGCGGCGGCGGAGTAGGGGGAGTACTATCGTCGCGGCCCCCTCCCCATCCCTCCCCCGCTTCGCGGGAGAGGGGGCAGGATCGTTGCGGAGATTCTGCAAAGGAACAGCGGCAGTCCCCTCTCCCGCGTTAGCGGGGGAGGGTTAGGGAGGGGGCAAACACCCCTCTCACAACACCCCCAACGCCACCAGATCGCGCCGCAGCGCCTCGGCGCCCAGGAACAGGTGCGCCGACATGCCCACCGACTTGGCCGCCTCGACATTGTCGGGGTTGTCGTCGATGAAGTAGCAGTGCTTCGGTTCGAGACCGTAACGATCGATCAGCAGCCGGTAGATCGCCGGGTCGGGCTTCACAAGTCGTTCCTGACCCGAAACGATGATGCCGTCGAAGCCGTTCAGGAAGTCGAAGCGCTTGCGCGTCATCTCGAACTTGTCGGCGGAGAAGTTGGTGATGGCGTAGACCGGGACTCCGCGGGCCTTAAGTTCGGCCAGGATGTCCGGCGTGCCGGGGATCGGGCCCGGCACCATGCGTTCCCACATGTCGTCATAGGCGCGGATCAACTCGGCGCAGTCCGGATGCTCTTCGGTCAGCTGGGCGACCGCCTCGCTCCAGGGACGGCCGCGGTCCTGCTCCAGGTTCCAGGCGGGGGTACAGACCCGGTCGAGAAAATCCTCCATCAGGTCTTCATAGCCGTCGAACAGCTCGCGGTAGAGATGCCGCGGATCCCATTCGATCAGCACCTGCCCGACGTCGAAGACGACGACGGTCGGCGTCTGCGGCTCAGTCGTTGCGGTCATGGAACGGCCCGCCTCAGCCCTTGGCCCGGGCGGCTTCGGTCAGCCGCTTCATGTCGTCCAGCTTGATGGCGCCGGGCACCAGCTCGTCGCCGAAGACGAAGGCCGGGGTGCCGCGGATGTTCAGCTTCTCGGCCAGCGCCTGGTTGGCCGCGATCACCTTCAGAACGTCCGGCGAGTCCATGTCCTTCTTCAGCCGGTCGGTGTCGAGACCGACCGACTTGGCCAGCCGCATGATCACCGCCTCGTCCAGTTGGCCGCGCTGGGCCATCAGGGCATTGTGGAATTCCATGTACTTGCCCTGGCCGCGTGAGGCGAGTGCCGCCTTGGAGGCGAGCAGCGACGCCGGCCCCAGGATCGGGAATTCCTTCAGGACGAAACGCAGCTTGGGATCGCCCTTGATCAGTGCCTGGGTGTCGGCCTGCACGGCCTTGCAGTAGCCGCACTGGTAATCGAAGAACTCCACCACCGTCACGTCGCCCTGCGGGTTGCCGGCGACCGGATCGGCGGGGTTGCGGGTCAGTTCCTGCCTGTTCTCGACCAGGGCCTTGCGGGCCTGTTCGGCCTCCGCCGCCTTCTGGCGCTCCTGCATGGCGTCGACGGCCTGCAGGATGACCTCGGGATGCTCCATCAGGTAATCGCGGACGATCTTCTCGATGGCGGCCTTCTGGTTGCCGTCGAAGCTCGCCGACTGCGCATGGGCCGGAGCGGCGGCGGACAGCGCCAACGCCGCAACGGGCAGGGCCAGCAGGGCGGAACGCAGGAACGGCAGGACGGGGCGCATGGTGGGCGGTCTCCGAAACGCAGGGGACATTGGGCCGAAGGCCGCCCACACTGGACCGACAATCCGGTCCGGACAAGTGCAAAGCGCTCGCCCGGACCTCACTCCCGGTTTCACATCTGCGCGATCAGCGGGCGCGCAGAAGCTCGCCCACCGACAGCAGCGCCATCTCGTCGCCGTCGGCCTTGCCGATGGTCCGGCCGGTGGAGTAGGGCAGGTTGTTGTCGTTGACGACCACGATGTGGTCGGCATCGACGATGTTCACCCCTTCCGGCCCCAGATGGGGCATGACGAAGCGGCCTTCCGGCGCCTGTCCGGCGCGGGCCTTGCGGTCCGGATCGGCGATGTCGGTCAGGTCGATGTAGCCGACCTTGCGGACGAAGCCGTCGGCATCGGCTCCGGCGATGTCGATCTTGTAGACCCGCTTGAAGGCGGCCGGCGCGTTGAAGCAGTCGGGCTTCGCCTCGCCCTGGCAGGCCTGGGTCTTCGCACCCTCGCTGCTGTCGTCGCGCTCGATCACCAGGGCGGTGCCGGCGTCGATCATCGCCAGATCGGCGACGACGTTGGCATTGTCCTCCAGCTTGTACTTCCAGGACTTGCCGGTGTAGGTCCGGCTGGCGACGTCGAACTCCAGGATGCGGGTGTACGCGCGGCCGTCCTTGGTCTCGAAGCCGTTGGCGGCGGCGTTCCACAGCGGGCCTTCCAGCGACGGGTACAGCGTCTTGCCGTCCGGCGACACGCCCATCGGCTCGAACCCGCGCGAGCGGCGGACCTCGAAGGCGACGGCGCCCGGCACCGGCGGCAGGATGCCGTTGCGGTAGTGGTCGGGCGAACGGGCCGGCTTGCCGTCGACCATCGTCTCATGCACGGCGATGACCACGCCGTCCCGGCTCAACTCCAGGATATAGGGGCCGAACTCGTCGCCGATGAACAGGCGGTCGGCCTGGACCACCAGCGATTCGGGATCGAAGTCGGCGCCGGTCAGGTAGCGCGCGGTGCTGTTCTCGTTGACGATGGCGAAGGGAACCTTGCGGTCGGGATCGCGCAGGAAAATGGTTTCCAGCCGCTGCAGGGCGCCGCTCTGCCAGTCCGGCTTGACGCGATGGACCATCAGCAGCGCATCGACCGAGTTCACCTTGCTGCCGAAGCCGTTGTCGGTCAGCGCCATGAACTCGCCGTTGCCCTGCGGAACGATGGCTGAGAATCCCTGCACCGCCTGGCCGGCGACCGGCAGCATGATCTCCGTCTGGCGCGGAACCTTGGGGTCGGAGGCGAAGGAGGTGGCGCGGATGCTGCCCACCGTCTCCACGCGCTTGCGGTCGGCGTTGGTGAATTTGCCGGCGGTGGCGAACAGCGGCCCGGCGTCGGCGGGCGCCTGCACCAGCGTGTCGGCCGGAAGCAGGGCATGGCCGGCCAGCGTGGCGGGGTAGCGCTTGGCCTGCTGCTCCTGGGCCTGTGCCGGTACCGCGGCAGCCAGGGCGGCGGACAGCAGGGCGGCGGTGGCGAGCAGGGCGCCGCGCCGGGATTTCGGACGGATGGACGGCATGCGGGAACTCCGTGGACGGAACCGCGCGTCGGGACCGGGGATGCGGAGGACGCGCTCGATGTCCGCGGAATAGCAAGCGGGGATGACGCGGCGGGGACGGTTCGATGACCGTTGCGTTACCGGAAGGATGCTTTCGTCATATGACCCATCCAACCGCGATCAGCGTGGCTTGTCGCCGCCGGTCTGACCGCGGATGTCCTGGGCGCGCAGCCAGCCCGGCGATCCGGCTGGCAGCAGCTTTTCCGCCCTCTCGGCTTGCGCCTTGGCCATCGGCATGTCGCCTCTCGCCAGGGCCTCTTCCGCGGTGGCGTAGGCGACCATGCCGTCGTTCTTCTTCATGCTCCAGGCCTGGGCGGTCAGCCGCCACAGGAAGGCGGACTGCGCCTTGCCCTTCGCCGCGATCTGCAGGTTCTTCAGCGCCTCGTCGGCCAGCCGCGGGTCGCGCTGCTCCAGCAAGGCATGGGCAAGGGAGACGCGGATCGTTCCGGCTTCGGAACCGGCAAGCTCGATGGCCTTGCGGTAGGGAGCGATCGCATCCGGCGCGCGGCCGGTCTGCAGCATCAGGTCGCCCTTCATTTCATGCAGATAGGGGTTCCGCGGCTCGTCTGCGATCAGGCCGTCGACCAGCGGGGTCGCCTGCTTGACGTCGCCCTGGCGGAAATAGGCATAGGCGCGGCCATAGCGGGCGGCGGGCGACGGATCGTTCGCCTTGTAGCGCTGGAGCGCGCCGCGCGGATCGAGATAGCCGTACAGCTTGGCCTGGAGCCGCCGCAGGTCGGACTCCGTCGCCGCCGGCAGCCGGGCGTCGGCATAGCGCGACCGGGCGACGAAGGCCTTCACCGCCTCGATGCGCTCGCGGGTCAGCGGGTGGGTCAGGCGATAGCCGGCGTCGCGGTCGTTCATCAGCGGCTCGCCGACGCCCAGCTTTTCAAGGAAGGCCGCCATCCCCCTGGCGGAGATTCCCGACTGCTCCAGGAAGGACAGGCCGGCCTGATCGGCCGACGCCTCCTGCGTGCGGGAGAAGGACAGGAAGTTCCGCTCCGCCAGATGCTGGCCCAGCATGACGCCCGCCGCACCCGCGCCGGCATTGCCCGAGGCAAGGCCGCCGATGACGCCCAGACCCATGCCGAGCAGCGAGGACAGGAAGGCGTTGTCCATCGCCTCCGCCCCGCGCACCAGATGTCCGCCGGAGATGTGGCCGGTCTCGTGCGCGATGACGCCCAGCAGCTGGTCGGCATCGTCGACGCTCAACAGCAGCCCGGTGTGCAGGAAGATGTTCTGCCCGCCGGCGACGAAGGCGTTCACCGACGGATCGTTGACCAGGAGGATCTGCACCGACTCGGGGTCGATGCCGGCCGCCTGGAAGATTGGCCGGGCCATCTTGCGGATGATATGGTCCGTCTCGGCGTCGCCCAGGATCTGCATGTCCGAGCGGCGCTGCGCACTCGCCGGTGGCGCTCCCCACACCAGCGACACCAGACACATGGACATGATGGCGACGACCGAAACCAGCCTGCTGGGCTTGCGCACCGTGACGACCTCCGGCTTTGAACAGCGGACCCCCGCGCGGAACCGGCGGAACTCCGGACCGCGATACACTCGCCTGCGAATCTGGCGAGGGTTGGGCGCGGTTGCCATAGCTGCATCACTGCTGACCGGCTGCGTCAACACGAAGTTCAAGACCGACGCAACGGTCCAGAGCTTCGTCGTCGCGGACGAACCCTATGCCGCCGGCATCGGCCGGGACATCATCGCCCAGGGCGGCAAGGCCGGCGACGCGGTGGCGGCGATGGCGCTGGCGATGACCGCCAGCCTGCCGTCGCGCGTCGGGCTGACCGGCGGCGGCGTCTGCGTGCTGTTCGACGCCACTTCGAAGAAGGCCCGCACCATCGACTTCCTGCCGCGCTCCGTCGGGTCCGGCGGCGTCGGCATGCCGGCGATGGCGCGCGGCCTGTATGCGGTCCAGGCCTCGGCCGGCGTGATGCGGTGGGAGCAGGTTGTCGCCCCGGCGGAACAGCTGGCCCAATTCTCCCCCGGTCTCAGCCGCGCGCTGGTTCAGGACCTGAGCGCCTTCGGCGGGCGTCTTGCCGCCGATTCGGACGCACGCCGCCGCCTGCTGGGCGCCGGCACGCCGGCGGTCGGCACCATCGCCGCCCAGCCGGAACTCGCCGCGACCCTGTCGGTCCTGCGCCGCCAGGGGGTGGGCGCCTTCTATGCCGGACCGCTCGCCGCCACGGTCGCCCAGGGCATGGGGCTGGACCCGGCGCAGCTGCGCGCGTACCAGCCGCGCGTCGGCGCCACGCTGACGGTGCCCTTCGACATCAGCGACCTGCATGTTCCCGACACGACCGAGCCGGACTCGGGCGCAGCGATTATCCAGGCATGGAAGGCGGTGGCCGCCCTGCCGCCGGCCGAGCGGGCGACCCGGGCCGCCCAGCTGCTGGGCGCCACCGGTGCCGGCGCCACCGCCACCGGTGCCGGGTTGATGGTGATCGATCCGGACGAGAATGGCGCCGCCTGCGCCTTCACCCAGGGGGCGCCCTTCGGCACCGGCCGCGGCATCCCCGGCACCGGCATGCTGGTGGCCCAGGGGGTGGAGCGCGGCGGCTTCGGCACACCGGCCCTGATCGCCAACTCCATCATCGGCCGCACCCTGTTCGCCGGCGTCGGCACCGCGGGGGGGAGCGACGGTCCCGCCGCCGGGCCGGCCGCCCTGCTGTCGGTGGCGCTGCCGGCAGGTCTGGAGGAGAAATCCACTGCGCCGCAGATCCAGGCCGCGCGGCCGCAATCCATTCCCGGACGGGTCAGCTTCATCGGTTGCCGGGTGTCGATTGAGGACGGCATCCGATATTGCCAGACTGCGGCAGACCCGCGCGCCGGCAGCCTGGCGTTGACGGTCGAAAGTGAACGCAAGCGGGAATGAGTTACGAAAATCTGCCCGCCCAAAAGAGAGTTAGAGACGGACGATCATGAGCAAGCAGCCCAAGGTTTCCAAACGGGGCGCCATTCCGCCCTTCTTCGTGATGGAAGTGATGCGCGCCGCGGCAGAGCGCGAGGCCTCGGGGCTTGAGGTCCTGCATATGGAGGTGGGGCAGCCCTCCACCGGTGCGCCGAAGGGCGTGGTGCAGGCGGCGGCCACCGCCGTGGTGGGAAGCGATCCGCTTGGCTATACCGGGGCGTTGGGCATCCCGCCGCTGCGCGCGGCCATCGCCAAGTGGTACAAGGATCGCTATGCGGTCGATGTGCCGGAGCGGCGGGTGGTCGTCACCACCGGGTCGTCGGGCGCCTTTCAGCTGGGCTTCCTCGCCGCCTTCGATCCGGGCGACCGGGTGGCGATGGCGTCGCCCAGCTATCCGGCCTACCGCCACACCCTGACCGCGGCCGGTGTGATCCCGGTGGAACTGCCGACCGGGCCGGAGCACCGGTTCCAGCCGACCATCGAACTGCTGGAGGCGCTTGAGGAACCGGTGCAGGGCCTGATCGTCGCCAGTCCCGCCAACCCGACCGGCACGATGCTGAGCCGGGAGGAACTGACCGCCCTGTCCGACTGGTGTCGGGCCAAAGGCGTCCGCATGGTGTCGGACGAGATCTACCACGGCCTGACCTATGGCACCGACGCGGTCACCGCGGCCGAGGTGAACGATCAGGCGCTGGTGGTCAACAGCTTCTCCAAATATTTCTCGATGACCGGCTGGCGGCTGGGCTGGATGATCGTGCCGGACGATCTGCTCCGTTCGGTCGAGTGCCTGGCGCAGAACCTGTTCATTTCGGCACCGACGCTGAGCCAGGTGTCGGCGGTCGCCGCCTTCGACTGCACCGAGGAACTGGACGGCCACGTTGCCCGCTATGCCCGCAATCGTGCGGTCCTGCTGGAGGAACTGCCGAAGGCGGGCTTCACCCGGATGGCTCCGGCGGACGGCGCCTTCTATATCTATGCCGACGTGTCGGAGATGACCGACGACAGCGAGGCGCTGGCGAAGCAGATCCTGGAGGAGACGGGCATTGCCTGCACCCCCGGCATCGATTTCGACCCCGCCCGCGGCCGGCGTTTCCTGCGCTTCAGCTTCGCCGGCGCGGAGGAGACCATCGCCGAGGCTGCGCGTCGGCTGATCGCCTGGAAGGCGGGGAAGTAGGGTGCGGTTGCGAGGGGGGTGGCTGACGATGCCCCCTCCCTAACCCTCCCCCACCTTGACGGTGGGAGAGGGGACTGCCGTTACTCTGGCATTTACGTCATGCCAACAAGCGTTCTACCCCCTCTCCCTCGAAGAGGGGGAGGGATGGGGAGGGGCACTCGCCTGAAGCACCCCTCAGAACAGATGCTGCCCACCCGTGATGAAGGTCTCCGTCCCCGTCACATAGGCCGAATCCGGGCCGCAGAGATAGAAGATCACCGCGGCGACGTCCTCCGGCGTTCCCATGCGCTTCAGGGGGATGCGCGGGATCAGCACGTCGTATTCGGGGCCGGTCATCGCCGTTTCGATCTCGCCGGGGGCGACGGCGTTGACGCGGACGCCGATCTCCGCGAACTCCACCGCCATCTCGCGGGTCAGGCCGGACAGCGCCGCCTTCGAGGTGGAATAGGCGGAACCGGCGAAGGGGTGCACCGAATGGCCGGCGATGGAGGTGACGTTGACGATCGCCCCCTTGCCCTTCGACAGCGGAGCGGCGAAGCCGCGGGCCAGCACCAGCGCGGCGAAGAAGTTCAGCTCGAACACCCGGTGCCAGCCCTCGATGGAACCGTTCAGGCAGCCCAACCGCTCCTTGATCGGGGTCTTGGGCGAGATGCCGGCATTGTTGATCAGGCCATGCAAGGGGGCGCCGTCCAGCGCCTTGTTCGCCTCCTCCACGAAGGCGGCGCGGCTGGCGGGGTCGGACAGGTCGGCCGGGATGTGGTGGGTCCAGTTGGGATCGCGGCGGCAATGCTCCGGCACATCCTCCCGCGAGCAGGAGATCACGCGCCAGCCCTCATTGCTGAACCGGGTGACGGTGGCGTGTCCGATACCCCGGCTGGCGCCGGTGAGAATGACGGTCTTGCGGTGCGGCATGGCGGCGGTGCGCTTCACGAATGATTGCGGTCGGGCGGGGAAAGCGGACGCCCTGGGAACGGCCTCGGGAGTAACGGATGCGGGTGCGGAAAGCCCCCCATCCGCCGTCTGTCCACCGCCGGCGCCGATCCTACCCGCCGGCGCACCGCCTGTCATCCGCCGCGGCCCCTTGGCGCGGCCGAACGACGCAATCGCTGGCGGTCGCCATTGACCTTGCGCCCGCCAGTTCCAACCTTGACGCAGTGCCTGCGCCGACGGAGCCGAGCCTTGTCCCGCCAGTTCTTCCCTGCTTTTCCCCGCCTCGTTCCGCTGGTCTTCGCGGCGTTGGCCGTGACCGCCGCACCGGACATCCGGGCGGAGGAAGCGGCGCGCGTCGGCTGCGTGCCGCCCGGCGTGTGGGCCGACGGCACCGGGACTGCGCTGGAACCGGTGCCGCTGCTGCGCCGGCTCGCCGACGCGCCGGTCGTGCTGCTGGGGGAACAGCATGACAAGGCGGACCACCACCGCTGGCAGCTCCACACCCTGGCCGGCCTGCATGCGCTGAACCCGGACCTCGCCATCGGGTTGGAGATGCTGCCGCGCCGGCTGCAGCCGGTGCTCGACCGCTGGGTGGCGGGGGAACTGACCGAAAGCGAGTTTCTCAAGGAGACCGACTGGCGTACGGTTTGGGGCTTCGATCCGGGCTTTTACTTGCCGATCCTGCAATTTGCCCGCCTGTACCGTCTGCCGGTGGTGGCGCTGAATGTGGAACGCTCGCTGATCAGCCGCACCGCCCGCAACGGCTGGGCCGCCATCCCGCAGGCGGAGCGCGAGGGCGTCGGCACCCCGGCCGCCCCGACCGAAACCTACAGCCGCCGCCTGACCGAAATGCTGGCGACACACGAGCGGTCTGAATCGCAGGCCGCCGCCCCGACCGATGCGGCCAAGCGCTTCATCGAGGCGCAAGGCGTCTGGGACCGGGCGATGGCGGAGAAGATCGCGGAGACCAGACGCACCACCGGCCGCGCCGTCGTCGGCATCCTGGGGCAGGGCCACGCCCTCTACCGCGACGGCGTCCCCCATCAACTGGCGGACCTCGGGATTCCCGATTCCGCCGTGTTGCTGCCCTGGGATGCCGACCGCGACTGCGGCGAGCTGGACGGACGCATCGCCGATGCGGTCTTCGGGCTGGGACCTGCGCGCGAGGATGCCGAACCGCAGCGGCCGCGGCTGGGCGTGCAGCTCGATCCCGGTCCGGACGGCATCACTGTGGGGGCGGTCAGTGACGGCAGCGTGGCCGCAGCGGCCGGCTTGCGCAGCGGCGACCGCATTCTCAACGCCGCGGGAAGCCCGGTGCGGGCGCCGGCCGATCTGGTCGCCGTCATCCGCCGTCAGGCGCCCGGCACCTGGCTGCCGCTGACCATCCGGCGCGACGGCGCGGAGCAGGAGCTCGTGGCGAAATTCCCGACGGAGCGACGGTAGGCCACCCGCTACAGCATCCGTTCCCAGCGGGCGAGTGCGTCCGGGGTGGGGTTGACCGCGGGGGCGCAATCGTTGCTGCCGAGCCGGTCGCGGTGTTCGCGCAGCGCCCAGACCACGGTGGGGAAGGCAAGCTCGCTCCACGGAATCTCGTCCCAGGCGAACAGTCCGACCTCCAGGCTTTCGGGGCCGGGCTCCACGTCCGGCGACAGCAGGCGCGCGCGGAAGATCATCTGCACCTGACTGATCCGCGGGATGTCGTAAATCGCCAGCAGATGGTCGATGTCAATGCGGGCGCGCGCCTCCTCCCAGGCTTCGCGGGCCGCGCCCTCGCGGGTGCTCTCGCGCTCCTCCATGAAACCGGCGGGCAGGGTCCAGAAGCCCTTGCGCGGTTCGATGGCGCGGCGGCACAGCAGGATGCGGCCATCCTCCCAGGTCGCCACCGCCCCGACGACGATCAGCGGGTTCTGGTAGGCGATGTAGCCGCAATCGGGGCACATCAGCCGCTCGCGGTCCTCGCCGGGCGGAATGGCGCGGACGCGGGGACCGCCGCAGCCGGGGCCGCAGTCTGGAGAATTCGTGTCGGGGGTCTTGTCGTCTGGCATGGCTTCCGATATGGCGCTGCGGTGGCGATAGGGCAAGCGGGGAAAGCGGCAACTGGGCCGTTCTGCATTCTTCCATCTGTTCGCCCCCCGTTCCAATTCGCGTTTCGTTCCGATAGGCTGTGACCGCTCCAGCTGTCGGGCAGGGGCGGGGCAGGGCAGGGGCAGGGGCAGGGGCGGGGGAGCAGGTGTGACGCAGTTCGTGGTGAATGGGATGGTGGCGGACGGAATGTCGCTGGCGATCGGGCTGGCCGCCGGCCTGCTGCTGGGAACCGCCATCGCCTGGGCGGTGATGCGGGCCGCTGCCGGCCGTGTTGAAGCCGCGGCTGCAGCCCTTCATGCGGAACTCGCCACCCGCCTCGACCTCGCCGAGCGGACCGAGGACGACCTGCGCGAGGAGATCGAGGCCCGCGACCACCAGATCGCCCGTCTGCATGGCGAGGTCGCCGACGCCCGCGAACGCCACGCCCAGCTGTCGACCCGGCTGGAGGCCGAACGGACCGCGGCGGCTGAGAAGATGGCTTTGCTGGAGCGCGCCCAGGCGGCCCTGGCCGACAGCTTCAAGGCGCTGTCGGCGGAGGCGCTGCGCCAGAACAACCGCAGCTTCCTCGATCTGGCGCGGGAGACGCTGACGGGATTCCAGGAGCAGGCGAAGGGCGATCTGGACAAGCGCCAGACCGCCATCGCCGCCATCGTCGATCCGGTGCGCCAATCGCTGGAGGCGATGGACCGCCAGATCCGCGAGCTGGAGAACAGCCGTGCCGGCGCCTATGAGGGGCTGAAACAGCAGGTGCTGTCTCTGGTGGAAAGCCAGAGCGCGCTTCGGGCGGAGACCGGAAACCTCGTCCGGGCGTTGCGCACCCCGGCGGCGCGCGGGCGCTGGGGCGAAATCCAGCTGCGCCGGGTCTGCGAGATGGCGGGCATGCTCGACCATTGCGACTTCGTGGAGCAGGTGTCGGTCGACAGCGGCCGGCTGCGCCCCGACCTGATCGTCACGCTGCCCGGCGGCAAGACCATCGTGGTCGATGCCAAGACGCCGTTGGAAGGCTATCTGGACGGCGTCCAGGCGCTGGACGACGGTGCGCGGCGCGACGGCATGGCCCGCCATGCCCGGCATGTGCGCGAGCATATGAAGCAGCTCGGCGCCAAGGGCTATTGGGACCAGTTCGACGACAGCCCGGAATTCGTCGTGCTGTTCCTGCCCGGCGAGAATTTCTTCTCCGCGGCGCTGGAACAGGACCCGGCGCTGATCGAGGCCGGCATCGACCACCGCGTGATCCTGGCCACCCCGACCACGCTGATCGCGTTGCTGCGCGCCGTCGCCTATGGCTGGCGGCAGGAGCGGCTTGCCGACAATGCGCGCGAGATCAGCGCGCTGGGGGCGGAGCTGTACAAGCGGCTGTCCGACCTGGGCGGCCATATGGAGAGGCTGGGCGGGCAGCTGGACAAGGCCGTCGGCTGCTACAACAGCGCGGTCGGGACGCTTGAATCGCGGGTGCTGGTCAGCGCGCGCCGATTCCGCGACCTTCATGCCGCGCCGGAGGGGGCGGAGATGCCGCTGTTGGAGCCTCTGGACCACAGCCCGCGCCGTTTGCAGGCCACCGAACTGCGCGTGCCGCCGGTGGAGTCCTCCGCCGCGGATTGACCGGGCAAAGCTGGCCGGGCACACAGGCCGGGCTGCTGCGACGTTCCGTCCCGTGTGCAACCGTGCCCTCGCGCCTGTCTTCACCGCTGCGATGCAGCGTCGGCCGTGCTATCCATGCGGCCTCACAGGCTTCGACACCATGGAACCCGCCGATGACGGACCAGACCGGAACCGAGCAGATCGTCCGCTGCGACCGCTGCAACCATCGCTATCCTGCCGCCGAGGAGAATTGTCCGCGCTGCCGCTCGATTCGGCGCAGCAATGCGGTGATCGTTGCCCTGCTGGTGATGCTGGTGATCCTCGCCCTGGTCGGCTGGATCGGTACTTTGGTTCTGACCTGAGCCCATGGCCGGCACTTTGGTTGAGCATTGCGCAGACGCTGCACATTCCATATGCAGAACGCTTAATGAAACATCATTTCCGTTTGGCAGGATAATTCAGCAAGTTTTTTGCTTGTCACGTTTCTGACAATCTGAGAAGCAACCCCTTGCCATTGTCTTTGCGCAGGGGGCGCATGATGCTGAAGAATCTCAGGATTGCCGCGCTCACCAACCTGTTCGGCGTGGTGGTCACGCTCGGGTTCCTGGCGGTGGTCCTGACCGGCGCTCTGGCGATCCGCGAGCTGAAGGTGGGCGGCCCGATCTACCAGCGCATCGTGCTGGGCAAGGATCTGATCGCCGATATCCTGCCGCCGCCGGAATATGTGATCGAGGCCTATCTGGAAGCCACGCTGGCGATGAACGACCCGACGTCGGTGGAGCAGCGGCGGGTGCGTCTGGCACAACTGCGCAAGGATTACGACGAGCGGCATGACTATTGGTTGAAGGAGCGCTTCGAGCCGTCGCTGGTCGACCAGCTGACCGGAACCTCCCATGCGCCGGTGATGCGCTTCTGGGACGCAATAGAGGTGAGGTTCCTGCCGGCGCTCGCCCGCAAGGACGAGGCGGCGGCACGCGCCTCCTACGCCGTCATCGCCGAGGCCTATGCCGCCCACCGCGCCGTCGTCGACCGGATCGTCGCGGACACCACCCGCTACAACAGCGAGACGGAGGTCTTCGCCGCCGGCCGCGAAACCCTGTTCATGAGCGCGGTCTGGGGCGTCTCGGCCCTTGTGCTGGCGGTGGTGGTGCTGGGCGTGCTGGGCATCCGGCGCCGGGTGGTACGGCCGGTGATCGAGCTGACCGCCGCCATGCGCAGCCTTGCCCAGGGCAACCTCGCCATCGCCATTCCCGGTTCCGACCGCGGCGACGAGATCGGCGCGATGGCCGGGGCCCTGCGCGTCTTCAAGGAGAATGCCGAGGAAGCCGAACGGCTGCGCCGCCTGCGTGAGGAAGAGAGGGAGCGGTCCGAACGGGAGAAGCAGTCGGCCTTGCAGCGCATGGCCGAGACGGTGGAGACCGAGGCGTCCAATGCCGTCGACGTGGTCGCCAGCCAGACCAGCCAGATGGCCGGCAACGCCACCCGCATGGCTGAATCGGCCCGTGCGGTCAGTGACAACAGCCAGACTGTCGCCGCCGCCGCCACGCAGGCGTTGTCGAACGCGCAGACGGTGGCCGCGGCGTCGGAGCAGCTTAGCGCCTCCATCCGCGAAATCGCCACCCAGATCGGCACCGCCACTTCCATGACCGGCGAAGCGGTCGGCGCCTCGGTTCGGGCGGAGGAGACGATTCAGCGTCTTGCCGAGGCCGTGACCCGCATTGGCGAGGTGACCGACCTGATCAACGACGTCGCCGGTCAGACCAACCTGCTGGCCTTGAACGCCACCATCGAAGCGGCGCGGGCGGGGGAGTCGGGCAAGGGCTTCGCCGTGGTCGCCAGCGAGGTGAAGCAACTGGCCGGACAGACCGCCAAGGCGACCGAAGAGATCGAAAGCCAGATCGCCGCCATCCAGGCCACCACGGCGGAGGCGGTCAGCGCCGTGCGCGCCATCGCCGACCGGGTGCGCGGGGTGGAGACGGTCTCGGCCACCGTCGCCGCCGCCATCGAGGAGCAGGAGGCGGCGACCGGCGAAATCGCCCGCAACGTCGTCCAGACCTCCAACGCGGCGCAGGAGGTGGCGACCCGCATCGCCGCCGTCTCGCAGGAGGCGACGGCCACCGGCGAGCGCGCCAGCGAGGTCAACGCCCTGTCCACCCGCGTCGCTTCCAGCATCGACCAGTTGCGCCGTGTCCTGATCGAGGCGATCCGCACCGCCACGCCGGAGGTGAACCGCCGGGCCGACCCACGCTATCCGCTGAACCGTCCGGGCCGGCTGACCATCGGCGGGCGCGAGGTGCCGGTGACGGTCGACAACGCGTCCGAGGGCGGCGCGCAGATCAGCGGCTTGCCGCGGGAGTCCTGGACCGCCCTGCGGCAAGGGACGGCGTTGAGCGTCGCTTTGCCGGGTCTGGAGCCGGTGCCCGCCACCGTCCGCGCGTTCGACAGTGCGGCGGGCCGTCTGCATGTCACCTTCATCTTGACTGGCGCCGACCGCGAGCGCTTTGCCGGGCAGTTCCGCCGCATCGTCGCCGGCTTGGTTCCGATGGATAGGGCGGCCTGAGCGACCCGCCCGCCACAGGCTTGGCGAAGATGGCAAGATGACAGTGAATTCATGACGTTCTGGTGACGCACCGGTCCAGAATGACGGCAGCTCCACGGCCGCCGGCCCGTTCCGAAAGCCCGTTCGCCATGGTCAACACCACCGCCTGTCCCTATTGCGGCTCCGACTACGGGCATGGTCCCGACGAGTGTCCGCTCTGCCGCTCCGCCCGCCGCACCGATCTGATCGTGCGTTGTTTCATCGGGCTGCTGTTCCTGGTCCCGATCCTGACCCTGGCCGTGACGATCCTGCTGGACAACCGGGCGTTGGCGACGATTCTGTCGATGGATTGACGGCGCCCGCCGGGCTAATCCTGCCGTCTACAGATGCCCCGTCCGCGCCGACTGCTCCAACGCCTTGATGTGGGACAGGCCCGGCAGGATTTCCGATTTCACGAACTCCATGCGCCGGTTGGGGCCGCCGCCGCCGCGGGCGAAGCGGTGCTTCCACAGGGTCATCTTCACCGCCAGACCGCACAGCACCCCGCCGATGGTGACGTGGTGGGACGAGATCAGCTCGCGGATCGTGCGGAAGGTCTCGGCGTTGATGTCGCTCCAGAAATCCTTGGACCGGTTGTCGAAGCTCTCGAAGCGGCCGGTGATGGAGGTGGAGATGTCGGTGAGATCGCGGGCGATCTCATCCAGCAGCCTCATCTGGCGCGAATCGCGCTTCACCTCGGCGGAGTTGCGGATTTCTCCCATCCAGGTGACGAAGCGCTGCACTTCCGGAACGATCTCGTCCAGGCATTTGCGGAAATAGGCGAGCGACAGGAAGATGTCGCCGTATTCCTCCAGGAACTGCGGGATTTCGTTCAGGCCGATGTCCAGCCGGTCGGCCATCATGCGCAGGTTGCGCAGCGCCTCGTCCCGGTTGGGATTGGCGAACAGCTGGATGATGTCGGTGACGTCGGCGACCTGTACCTCTTCCGTGCCATACACATACTCCATCAGCGGCCGGGTGAAGACCCGCATGTAGCTGGTCAGCTCCGCCTTCTTGCGGTCCGACAGGGTCAGCGATTCGACGTTGTTCACGTCGATGTTCAGCCGCCGCAGTTCGATGCGCGAGGAGTAGACGTCGAAGCTGGAGGCGGCGCCGATCTTCTCCAGCTTCACCAGATCGCGTTCGATCTCGTCCTTGTAGGATTCGAAATAGGCGGGCAGATGGCGGGCGGTCACCTGGCCGCTGCCGGTCTGAGCGTCCCGGAACATCTCGACCACGGTCTGCAGCCGGACGTTCTTGATCAGCCGGGCATGCTGCAGGCCGGGGGTTTCCAGCGGAATCGACGACAGCGGCAGAATGTGAAGGGAGTCGCGGGCTTCGTCGTCCCACGCCTTGCGCTGTGCCGTCTCGGCAGCGGTCTTTGCATCCACCGCCGTATCGCTTGCCCCGCCGTCCAACCGACCGTCCCCCGATGCCTTCTCGAGTCTTGTGTCCGTGATTATCGCAGAGCGCACCTTACAACAGGAGTCAGGGCTGACAAGGATCGAGATGCCGCGCCATGCAACGGAAAAGTGACATGGCTGAACCTGGGATTGAAAGTGTTCCGGTGCAACCGGATATGTCGGGCCCGGTGACTCCCGGCGCTATCGCACCTTTTCTGCCGCAAAGCCCGGCTGCCGGGGCTTCGCGGCAGGGCGCTGGGCGGTCAGTGGACGCTGACCGGCTCCATGTCGTTCTGCACGATGGCGGCGAAGGCCAGTTCGCGGTCGGCGACGACGCTCAGCGGCGTGCCGTCGGCGGCGTGGATCGCGAAGGCGGCCGTGCCCTCAAGCTCCACCGGGCGGACATAGGCGACGTCGCCCAGGCCGAAGCTGGCGAAATCCTGGGTCGACAGCTGGCGCAGCTGGCTGTGGGTATCGTTGATCATGGTCGGATCCCCCGGCGGCTCCCCATCATGGGCGGCCGCGCGTGCAGAGTGTCGGGAAGAGGGCAGGTGGAAGGAGTGGGGCGGGGGCGGGTCAGCCGTCCTTGCCGTCGGCGGACACGTCGATGGTGCGCGGCATGGCACCGCCGGCGGATTTCTTCGGCTGCTCGATCTTGATCGTGCGGACCTTCGGTTCCGGCATCGGACGGGTCAGGTCGATGTTGAGCAGCCCGTTGTCGAGCGAGCAGCCCACCACCTCTATCCCTTCGGCCAGGACGAAGCTGCGCTGGAACTGCCGGGCAGCGATGCCGCGATGCAGGTAGACGCGCGATTTGTCGTCGGTCTGGCGGCCGCGGATGACGAGCTGGTTGTCCTCGATCTGCACCGACAGGTCATCGGAGGTGAAGCCGGCCACGGCAAGCGTGATCCGCAGGCCGTCATCGCCGATCTGCTCGATGTTGTAGGGGGGATAGCCTTCGGCCGAATTCTTGGCGATGCGGTCGAGCGTGCGCTCGAACTGGTCGAAGCCGAGAAGCAGCGGGCTGTTGAAGAGCGAAAGGCGAGTCGTCACGACGCATCCTCCTCACGACGGGAGCGAGTTGCGGAAGATGGGCCCGTTTCCGGCGCCCGGCGGGTCGGCGGCCCAGCACATGCCGGCGCCGCCACGCCTATAGATTGGGAGAGCCGGGGCCGCGGTCAAGAACCCTGTGAGCCCCAAGCGCCGCCGATGATCTCGGGAGCCTCGCCCAGCTCCGCCGCCACCGCGTCGGCGATGGCGAGGCAGGAGGTCAGGCCCGGCGATTCGATGCCGAACAGGTTGACCAGACCCTCCACCCCATGGGTGCCCGGCCCCTGGATCAGGAAGTCGGCCTGCGGCTGCCCCGGTCCGCTCAGCTTGGGGCGCACGCCCGAATAGGCCGGCACCAGCGCATGGTCGGGTAGTCCCGGCCAATAGGCGCGCACCGCCCCGTAGAAGGAGTCGGCCCGGACCGGGTCGACGGCATAGTCGATGGGATCGGCGACGTCGCCCAGCCATTCCACGTCGGGGCCGAAGCGGGCCTGTCCGGCGAGGTCCAGCGTCAGGTGGACGCCCAGACCGCCCTCGACCGGCACCGGGTAGACCAGCCGGGAGAAGGGCGAACGGCCGGCGGACAGCGCATAGTAGTTGCCCTTCGCCAGCACCCGCGGCGGCACATGCGCGGCATCCAGCCCCTCCAGCCCGCGCGCGACCGCCCAGGCGCCCAGCCCGGCGGCGTTGACGAGGGTGGAGCAGGCCAGCCGCATCGGCTCCGCCCCGCCGACCTCCAGCTCGAACCCTCCGGCGGTGCGGTGGCAGCGCTCGAGCGGGCTCAGCAGCGCCAGCATCGCGCCGGCATTCTCGGCGTCGCCCAGCAGGGCCAGCATCAACCCGTGGCTGTCGATGATGCCGGTGGAGGGCGACAGCAGGGCGCCGACGGTGCGCAGGTTCGGTTCCCACCGCATCGCGGTGGCGGCATCGATCTCCGTCAGGTCGGTGACGCCGTTGGCGGTGGCCTGGGCACGGATCGCCGCCAGCTTCTGCAGCTGGCTTTCCTCCGTCGCGACGATCAGCTTGCCGATGCGGCGGTGCTCCACGCCATGGGCGGCGCAATAGTCATAGAGCGCGTCGCGGCCGGGCACGCACAGCCGGGCGCGCAGGCTGCCGGTGGGATAATAGATGCCGGCATGGATGACTTCGGAGTTGCGCGAACTGGTGCCGGTGCCGATGGCGTCCGCCGCCTCCAGCACGATGACCTCGCGCCCGGCGCGTGCCAGCCGGCGGGCCACCGCCAGACCGACCACCCCCGCCCCGACGACCACGCACTCAACCCGTTCCATCGCCTTCGCCCTGCCTGCCGCTTGCGGTGCGGGGAAGGGGAGCGCAAAAGGACGGGACAATGCAAGGGGGGAAACCGGGGCGCCGTCAGGCTCGAAGCGTCGAGCTTGACTCCGGCACGCCAATGGGTATTGTGCGCGCCTTCACCTCCTGGGAAAGCGGGCGCGCGCAATCTTTGGCGCCCCGTCCGCCGCCCGAAAGGGCGGCCGGAACTACCGGGACAACATCAACTCGTGTCCAACGAGGCGTGAGAGTCATGAGCAAGCGTCAAGAGTCCAAGTACAAGATCGACCGCCGCCTTGGTGTCAACCTGTGGGGCCGCGCCAAGAGCCCGCTGAACAAGCGCGAGTATGGCCCGGGCCAGCACGGCCAGCGCCGCAAGAAGCCGTCGGACTACGGTCTGCAGCTGATGGCCAAGCAGAAGCTGAAGGGCTACTACGGCAACATCGGCGAGAAGCAGTTCCGTCGCATCTATGCCGAGGCCGTGCGCCGCAAGGGCGACACCGGCGAGAACCTGATCGGCCTGCTGGAGCGCCGTCTGGACGCCGTGGTCTACCGCATGAAGTTTGCGCCGACCCCGTTCGCCGCGCGCCAGCTGATCAACCACGGCCACATCCTGGTCAACGGCCGCCGCCTGAACATCGCGTCGGCCCGCATCAAGGACAACGACACCGTCGAGGTGCGCGCCAAGTCCAAGCAGATGGCGCTGGTCCTGGAAGCCGCTGCTTCCGGCGAGCGTGACATCCCCGATTATCTGGAAGTCGACAGCAGCGCGCTGAAGGGCCGCTTCGTCCGCGCTCCCCTGCTGGCCGACGTTCCGTACCCGGTCCAGATGGAACCGAACCTGGTCATCGAGTTCTACTCGCGCTGATCGGTCGGCTCCCGCCGAACGCGAAAGGCCGCTCCCTTGGGGGCGGCCTTTTTGCTTTGGGCCGATGCCGGCGGATGCGGGGCCGGATTCTCACGCCTTCAACTCCCGTCCCCGGCACTCACTCCCGGCGCGTCAGCAGCAGCGCCGTCAGATCGTCGTCGATGGGCCCCGTGGCGGTGAGGTCGTCGAGCAGGCCGCCGAGCAGCCGGGCGCCGTCGGGCTCATGGAGGCGACGGGAGAGCAGGGCGGCGAGGCCCGATTCGTCCAGGACCTCATGATCGCTCCCGTCGAGCGGAATCTCTATCGCGGCGTCGGAGTAGAAGAACAGCCGGGCGCCGGGCGGCATCGGCAACTGACGGCTGTCATAGGTTGCCGATGCCAGCAAGCCGAGCGGCAGGCCGCTGCCGTCGCCCAGCCGGGGCGCGTCGTCGCCGGGCAGCCACATCATCGGCGTCGTCGATCCGGCCGATGCGTAATGGAAGAGGCCGGCCGCCGGGTCGAACTGGCCGGTCAGCATGGTGGCGAACTGGCCGCAGGGGAGCAGGCTGCAGAGCCGGCGGTTCATGGCGGCCAGGAACTCGGCAGGTGTCAGGTTCATGCAGCCGATCTGGCGGCAGATGGCGTCCAGCCGGAAGGTGTTCAGCGCGGCTCCCACGCCGTGGCCGGAAAAATCGACCATATAGACGGTAATCCGGCCATCCGGCAGCAGGTCGATCCCCCAGAAATCGCCGCCCAGTTCGGACGAAGGGGCGAAATGCGCGTCGATGGCGATGCCGGTCGCCTCCTCCAGTTCGGCCAACCGGTCGGGACTGGGCAGCAGCCGGCTCTGCATGGCGCGGGCCAGCGCCAGTTCGCTCTCCGTCCGGCTGTGATACTGCTCCAGATCGCGCAGCATGGCGCGCTTGCGAAGCTGGATGCGCACGCGGGCCAGCAGCTCCACCGCATTGATCGGCTTGGTGACGTAATCGGTCGCCCCGGCTCGGAAGGCGCGGGCACGGTCCTCCACCCGGTTCAGGCTGGACTGCACCAGCACCGGCAGCGATCTCCAGCGCGGGTCGGCGCGCAGGATCCGGCACATCTCGAACCCGTCCATCTGCGGCATCATCAGGTCGAGCAGGACGAGGTCGGGCTTGAAGCGCTCCATCCGGGCCAGCGCCTCCTGCCCATCCTCCGCCTGTTCGATCAGGGTGATGCCGCCGCGCTCCAGCAAGGCCAGCAGCAGATGGCGGTTGATCCGGTTGTCGTCGACGACCAGCACGCGGGCGCCGGCCAACCCGTCCGCGGAATCGTCCCCTCCGGCAAGCGGGCCGGCTGCCATCATGCCTCCGCTATTCACCTGTCCCCCGCTCGATCCACAGCAGCGTGTGGTCGTCGCCGCTGACCTGTCCCAGTGCAAAGCAAAGCGAGCGCACGACGGCCTCGAAGCCGTCGCCTTCCGCCACCGCGCGGGCGATCATCCAGCCGAGCCCGATTCCGGTCCCGCCGGCATCCAGCGCTTCCAGCACCGCGACGGAGTAGAGCGCCAGCACGGCACCCGGCGGCAGCTCCATAACCTGGGCGCGATAGCGGGTGCCGGGTGCGATGCCGATCGCCAGCCCGGCGGCGGCGCCGAACTCCGATCCGCCGTCGCCGCGCAGGATCATTGGCGGAGCTCCTTCGGCGGAGGCGTGGGTAAAGCGTCCGAGCTCGCCATCGACCACGCCGTAGGTCATGGTCGCCGTCTCTCCCGCTGCCAGCAGACCGGCGGCGCGGTCGTTCAGGGTGCTCAGCAGGGCGGCGGCATCCTCGCCGTGGAGGGGGCCGAGCTCCTGCAGAAGGGTATGCAGGCGGAAGGCGTTCAGCGCCGCCGAGACCCCTTGGCCGGCGACATTCAGCAGATAGACGCCGAAGCGCCGGCCCTGCAATGGCAGGAGTCCCCAGAGATCGCCGCCGAGGTGGGGCGAGATCGCACTGTGGGCGCGGAGCGTGCAGCCGGCCGCCGCCGCCGCCGCGGTGCATTGCGCAGGCGTCGGCAGCAGATGTTCCTGCATCGAGCGGGCGATGGACAGCTCGGCCTCCACCCGCGCGCGGTAGCTTTGCAGCCGGCGGATCAGCACGCGGTCTTCCAGATGGATGCGGACGCGGGCCAGCAGCTCCGTCCGCTCCAACGGCTTCGCCACGAGGTCGGTGGTGCCGGCGGCGAAAGCCCTGTTGCGGTCCTCGCCCGACGACAAGGCGGTCTGCACCAGGATCGGCAGGTCGGCCGTCTCCGGCATGGCGCGCAGGCGGCGGCAGACCTCGTAACCGTCGATCCCCGGCATCATGATGTCGAGGATCAGAAGGTCGGGAACGCCGGCCCCGATCATCGCAAGCGCTTCCATGCCATTGGTGGCGAAGGAGATCCTGCGGAACCCCGCCTCGGCCAGGAAGGTGCCGATCATGGTGCGGTTGAAGGCGGTGTCGTCCACCACCAGGATCGGGCAATCCAGGATCTGGGACTCCTGGACCTGTGATCCGGGGAGCCGCGCGTGCGAAATCTGGAGTTCCGCCTCCGGGCCTTCGGGGCATCGCGGACGGCCGTAGCCGGAGATGTCCTGCTCGGTCATGGTCACAGCCGGAACCTCAGGCGGATGCACCGGCCGCCATCCTCGATCTCCAGCCCGTCGGCGATGCTGCCGATCAGGTCGAGGCCGCGGCCCGACGCACCGGCCTGCTCGTGCCTGCCTGGGACGAAGCCGGCGCCCTGGTCGGTGATCTCGACCGTCGCCAATGCCCGGCGGTTCTCCGCCGCACCATCCGAGGGGCTCCCGGCCGGCCCAGGCCCGGCCGGGGCGGCTTGCGGCGGGTCGATGCGCACGGCGATGGCGATCCGGCGGGCGGCGAGCACCGGGTCGGCAAGCCCGTCGCCCAGATCGCGGGAGAAGCGCTCCAGTTCCTGGGCGCTCAGCTCCTTCATACCGCCGACGCCGAGATTGCCATGCACCAGCGCATTGCTGACCGCCTCGTGCAAGGCCAGCTCGATATCGTCGCGGCGATGCCCGGACAGCGGGTGGCGGGCGCCGATGGCGGTCAGCAGGCGACCGCCCAGATGCAGGTCGTGGGCGGTCGCTGTGGTCAGGTTGACATAGAGATCGGTCCCGGACGCTTCGGCCAGCAATGCGGCAACTCCGCCGCCATCCTCGTCGCCGGCCGCCGGCTCGACCCAGGCGGCGACCGGAGGCAGCCACAGCGAGTCCGCCGCTGCCGTGGTGCCGTCCGTCACAAGCAGCGCCAGCGGTCCGGGGCCGGTCCGCCCATCCGCCGGCCCCCCTGCCGTACCAAGCGCCGATCGCAGGCCCAGCGTCCGCGCCAGCCGGTCGCTGCGCTCGGGCGAAAGCGCTGGCGCGATGAATCCGGCGAAGCGCGTGCGGAGCCCGGAAACGCCGCCACTCGGAAGGGTGGCCCCGTTGGTCAATCGGCTCAGTCCTCGATCGGGACGATTTTGGCGATCTGCGCCACGGTCAGCACCCGCTTCACCTGTCCGGCGGCAGCACGCAGGACGAACTGCTTGTCGGCGCGGTCCATCTCCTCCCGTGCGATCAGCAGCATGCCGATACCGGCCGAGTCGACGAATTCCAGCGACGACAGGTCGAACACCTGACGTCTGGATTTGTTCTGCCCCATCTCACCGATCAGGGTGCGCAGCTTTGCATGGTCGTTGAAGGTCAGGCGGCCTCGCAGGCGGACCACCGCCTCCTGATCGCGCACTTCGATGCCGTAATCCATGGTGCCGTCTTTCAGGATGGATGATCCACTGTATAAGCGCCGGATGTTGCGCGCTAGAAAAGTTCAATGTCCCCACCGGCACTGTTGTCACCTCCGACATCGAGGTCAAGCACGCCGTTCTCGTCCAGCGCTGTGCCTTCGAGCAGCAGCTTGCGCACGAAACGTTCGCGCATCTCGCTCAGCGTGAAACGGCCCATCAGCTGGTTCAGCCATTCCTGCGGCTCCCGCGCGCCGATGCCGGGCGGCACCTGGGCGCGGATGCGGGTCTCCAGTTCGCCCAACCCGGCGCTCATGATCGCGAGGCTGTCGTTGATCGCCTCGATCCGCTGCTTGGTCAGATCCTGGAACTGCATGCCGGTGATGACATGGGCGATGGTGGCGGACATGTCGGTCGACACCGATGCCGCCGTTTCCAGCACCGCCTGGAAATGGGTGGTCTGGGCCACCAGGCTGTCCATCGTCTTGTCGACGCGTTCCTTCGCCAGCATCTGCGGCGACATGTCGGTGTTGGCGATCTGGCGCAGGATGTCGTGGCCGTTGCGCACGCCCTTGACCACCGCGCCCACCTTGCTGCGCATGCGGTCCGCCAGTTCGCCGGTGGTGCGGGAGAGGTGCCGCACCTCCTGCGCGACCACGGCGAAGGTGCGCCCGGCCTCGCCGGCGCGGCTGGCCTCGATGGTGGCGTTCAGCGCCAGGAAATTGGTCTGCCGGTTGATTCCGTCGATGTCGCCGATCGACTTCTCCAGCTCGGCCACGTCCTTCTGAACGTCGTCCAGCAGATAGACCATGCTCATGGCATGGCGCGACAGGGTGACGATGTTGGTCACCATGTCGGTGATCATGTCCTGCATGCCGACGACCAGCGTGTCGAGCGGCATCCGTTCGCCGTCGATGTCCACCGATCCCGCCATGGCGACGATCTGCTCCACCCGCTCCGACTGTTCCAGCGCCTTCTGGGCCAGTTCGCGGAAGCGCTCCGACAGGTCGAGGGTGGAGGTCTCCACATGGTCCGACGTCCGCGTCAGCTCGCTCTGGACGATGTCGAGCGTGCGGCGCTGCACGTCGGCGAAGCCGAGCCAGGTCGACAGAAGCTCTGCCGTGACCGAGACCTTGGCCTCTCCGTCCGAAGGAGGGGCCGCAGGGCGGTCCGTCATCGCCGGAGCGGCATCTCGGGCGGCGAACTGGGCGGCATCTCTGACGGCATGGATAGACATACTGGTACTCCTTGGAAACTCGGCCCGGATGCCCGCCTGGGTCAGGCGGTGCGGGCGCGCTCGCCGACGGCGTCGAAGGCGCGCAGCATTTCGGCGGGGATGTGTGTGAGCGGAAGTTCGGCCGAGACCGCACCGGCCTCCTTGGCGGCACGCGGCATTCCATAGACGACGCAGCTCGATTCCTGTTCACCGATGGTGAAGGCGCCGGCCTCATGCATGGCCTTCATGCCGATGGCGCCGTCGCGGCCCATGCCGGACAGGATGACGCCGACGGCGTTGGCGCCGGCGGCCTTGGCGACGGAGGCGAACAGCACGTCCACCGACGGCCGGTGGCCGCTGACAGGCGGCGTGTCCTGGATGTGGCAGACGAAACCGGCGGTGTCACGGGCGACGGCGAGGTGGCGGTCGCCGGGAGCGATCAGGACCAGCCCCTGGGCCGGCCGGTCGCCATGGACCGCCACCCGCACCGTGGGCGCCGACAGCCGGTCGAGCCGCGCGGCGAAGCTGGGCACATAGCTCGGCCCCATATGCTGGGTGATGACGATGGGCGGACAATCGGCGGGCATCGCGGCCAGGACGTCGCGGATGCGCTCCACCCCGCCGGTCGAAGCGCCGACGGCGATCAGCCGCTTGCCCGACCCGGCGCGGCGCGGCGTCGGCAGGACGCTGTGGGCGGCGGCCGGGCGGCGCATGGTCAGCCGGGCGGTGGCGGCCACCCTGATCTTGGAGACCAGTTCCATCGCCGTCGCCTCGAAGCCCTGGCCGTCGGACCCGCCGGGCTTGGCGACGCAGTCGACCGCCCCCAGCTCCAGCGCGCGGATGGCGGCGTCGGAGCCTTCGCGGGTCAGGGAGGAGACCATGATCACCGGCGTCGGCCGCAGCGTCATGATCTTTTCCAGGAAGGACAGCCCGTCCATCCTGGGCATTTCGACGTCCAGCGTGATGACGTCGGGGTTGGTCGCCTTGATCACGTCGCGGGCCTCGAAGGCGTCGCGGGCGACGCCGGCGACCTCCATCCCCGCTTCGCGGGTCAGGATGTCCTTCAGCATCTCGCGCATCAGGGCGCTGTCATCGACGATGACGACGCGGATCGGTCTGGGCATGTCAGGTCCCTCCCGGATCGCTGGGCCCGAACAGCTCGACCTCGCCCTCCATGGAGGTGCGGGCAAGATGCGTGATGAAGGACCGTTCGCGGGTGACGGTGTCGGCTGCGGCCTCCGGCTGGAGCAGGCGGCGCAGGGCGCGGCCGTTGTGCGGGAAGTAATGCAGCCGCCGGGCCGAGCCGCCGCCCAGATCCTGCGCGGCCAGCATCAGCCCCTCAGCCCGGACATAATCCAGGGCGAAACGGCTGTTCAGACCGCCGATGTCGTAGCTCGACTCGATGACGCTGGCGCCGCCGAACAGCTTGACCTGCAGCCGGCTGCGGTCGGCCCCGGCGGCGAGCAGGGCGTTGATCAACCGTTCCATCGCGACCGACCCGTAGCGTGCGGCTGCGCCGGCCCCCTCCAATTCGCTGGCGGGCAGGTCGGGCAACATGAAGTGGTTCATGCCGCCGATCCCCCGAACCGGATCGTGGATGCAGGCCGCCACGCAGGAACCCAGCGTGGTTGCGATCATCAGGTCGTCCCGGTCGCTGACCGCCTGCTCGCCAAGTGCGATCTTGACCGTCTCCGTCTTGAATTCATGATTGAAATACCGCCCGCTGCCCAAGCGCCGCGCCGGCGCTGCTGCCGGGCCGGGGTCGGAACGGGAGAGGGGGGAGGCATTCATCTCTCACTCCCTCCTGTAGATCGTTGGGCCAGCCTGCCGGAACAGGTTCGACACGCCATACAGGCTTTCCGAGTGACCGAGAAACAAATACCCGCCAGGGCGGAGCATCCGGGCAAAATTCTCTATCACCTGGGTACGGCCGCGGCGGTCGAAATAGATCAGAACGTTGCGGCAAAAAATCGCATCGAACGGGCCGGACATCGGCCAATGCTCCAGAAGATTCAGAGGCTTGACGGTTATCAGCCGCTTGAGATCCTCGCCCATCTCCACCGCCGGCTCGCCGTTCAGCCGGGTGTCGCGGGTGAAGCGCTGGCGGATGGCCGGCGGAATGCCGGTGGCGCCCGACAGCGGGTAGATCCCGCGCCGTGCCGTCTCGACCATGTGGGTGTCGATGTCCGTGGCGAGGATGCGGGCATCCCAGCGGCGCAGGTCCGCTCCCATGGCCGAAACCAGCACCATCGCCATGGTGTAGGGTTCGGGGCCGGAAGAGCAGCCGGCCGACCACAGCCGCAGCCGTGGACGGGAGGCGCCGGCATTCCGCATCCGCAAGTCCGGCAGGACGGTGGAGGCCAGAAAGTCGAAATGGTGCGATTCGCGGTAGAAGCTGGTCAGGTTGGTGGTCAGTGCGTTGACGAGAAAGCCGATTTCGTCCGCGCCCCCGTCGCCTTGCAGCAGGGCGCAATAAGCGTCGAAATCGGGCAGCCGCAACTCGCGCAGGCGGCGCGCCAGCCGGGCATAGACCATCTCCGCCTTGTGCGGCGCCAGCGCGATGCCGGCCAGTTGATAGAGCAGAGCGGCGATCAGGTCGAAATGGTGCCGCTCGAAATGAAACTCGCGCGCGCCGCCGAACACCGCGTCCGGCACCCGGCGTTGCGTCGCAGGCTCCATCGACAGGGTGGAGGAACGGTCGGTCATCGCGATCCCGGCTGAGGCATCGTCAGGCATGGACCTGCTGCCGCCGGATTTCTCCGGCTGCAGAGGCGGCGGCCGGATGGCGCGGCTGGCGTTCCAGGGTGAAGAAGGTCATCTGCTGGCGCATCTGGTCGGCCTGATCCTCCAGCGAGCGGGCGGCGGCGGTGCTTTCCTCCACCAGGGCGGCGTTCTTCTGGGTCATCTCGTCCATCTGGGCGATGGCGATGTTGACCTCGTCGAGGCCGGAGGCCTGTTCGGCGGTCGCCCGCGCGATCTCCGACACCAGATCGGCGACGCGGCCGATGCCCGACACGATCTCCGTCAGGGCGCTGCCGGCGGACCGCACCAGCCCGACGCCCTCGCGCACCTGCCCGCTGCTGTCGAGGATCAGCGCCTTGATCTCCTTGGAGGCCTGGGCGGAACGCTGGGCGAGCTGCCGCACCTCCTGCGCCACCACGGCGAAGCCGCGCCCGGCATCGCCGGCCCGTGCCGCCTCCACTGCAGCATTCAGCGCCAGCAGATTGGTCTGGAAGGCGATCTCGTCGATCACCCCGATGATGTCGGCGATCTTCTGCGACGACTGCTCGATCCGGTGCATGGCCTCCACCGCGCTGGCCGCCACCTCGCCGCCGCGCGACGCGGCGGTGCGCGCCTCGGTGGCATAGCCGTTGACCTGCTGGGCGTTGTCGGCGTTGGAGCGCACGGTGGCGGCAAGCTGTTCCATGCTGGCCGCGGTTTCCTCCAGCGAGGATGCCTGCTGTTCGGTCCGTTCCGACAGGTCCATGCTTCCTTCGGCAACCTCGCGGCTGGCGACGGCGATGGAGCCGGCGGCATCGTCGATGCGGCGGACGATCTCGGACAGGTGGGCCACCGTGCCGTTGACGTCGTCGGTCAGCCGCTGGAACACGCCCTCGTACCGCCTGTCGATCCGACGGGTGAGGTCGCCATGCGACAGCGCCCCCAGCACGGCCGCCAACTCCTCGGTAACGGTGGCGACATTTTCCGACAGGTTGTTGATGCCTTCGCTGACCAGCCGGAAGAAGCCGGTCTTGCCGTCCAGCGCGATGCGCCGGCTGAAGTCGCCGCGCACGGCGTTCTCCACCATGGCGCCGATTTCCGCCTCGATCGCCAGCTCCTCGGTCAGGTCCCGCCATTCGATGACGGTTCCCAGCTTTTCGCCCCGGCGGCTGACCACCGGGTTGGCGATGACCTCGAAGGTCCGGTCGCCGGTCTTGGCCAGCCCGCGATGGGTCTGCGCCAGCGCTTCCAACAGACCGCGCTGGTGGGCGGGATTCTTGTGGAAGACGTCGAAATTCCGGCCGATCAGCTTGTCCGGATCGAAGCCGGGCAGGGAGCCGCGCAGGTCGGCCTCGGCATGGCGGAACATGGCCATGATCGAGTCGTTGGCGTAGAGGATGCGGCCGTCGGTGTCCGCCATCATGATGTTGGCCGACACCCGTTCCAGTGCGATGCGCGAGCGCAGGGCCTCCACCGCTTCGTCCTTGAAGGCGGCAACGGCGCGGGCCATCTCGCCCAGTTCGTCCTTCTGGCCGGTGTGGGGAACCTCGACCGACAGCTTGCCGTCGCAGAGTTCCGCCATCACCCGGCGGATGCCGGTGACCGGCGTGACGATGGAGGCGGCGATGCGGTTGGCGGCGGCGACGCCGATCAGCAGCGACAGCAACCCCAGCCCCAGCGTCAGGCGGACGGTGAAGTCGGCCATGCTTCCGGCCTCCGCCTCCGTCGTCCTGGCGCCGGCAGCGATCCTGTTGACGATTCCGTCGATGGCCGTGTTGACCGCCGTGGCCGCGGCGGCGAGCTGGTCGGCGCGGCGCTTCGCCTCGTCCTCGGCGGCGACGACATCGCGGAAGGCGGCGCGATAGTCGGCCGCACGCGCATCGGCCTGGCGCAGGATCATCGACAGGCCGCCGTCGGCGCGGCTCTCGGCACGCATGGCGGCGGACAGCCGGGCGATGGCGTCGACCATCGCCTTGCCTTCGGCCTGAACCCGCACAGCCGCCGCGGCGTCGCGCAGACCGATGGCACGGTTGGCGTTGAAGCGGGTCATCATCCAGTGCTTCTCGACCTCCTGTGCGGCGAAGGCGGCCTCCCTGTCGGCGGAGGCCCTGGCCGCCGACACCGCCTCCTCCAGCAGCTTCGTCACCTCGGCGCCCAGCGGGTCCATGCGCTCGCGCAGGCTGCGGTCGGCCTGCTCCCGCATCGCGCGCACTGCCTCGAACCGATCGTGGTAGGCGGTGTGCAGGCCGTTCAGTTCGGCGAAGGCCGCGGCCTGGGGCGAGGCCGCCAGCGTCGCCTGCCGCTGCGCCATCGCCGATTCGAACTCCTCGCGCAGCACACGCAGACGGTCCAGAGCCTCGGCCGTGCCCAGATTGATGTATTCGCGGGTCTGCAGCCGCTCCGCGGCCAGACGGCTTTCCAGATCCTTGGCGAAGACGGCGAGGTCGCCCGAGGCGATAACCCCATCGATGCGGCGTTTCAGCCCGTCCAGCCCGAGGATGCCGATGCCTGACTGCGCCGCGATCAGCACCAGCAGAAGGCCGAAGCCCAGCCACAGCCGTTTGGCGATGCGCATGTTGCTGAGGAAGCTGCCGGCTTTGGCGATCGTACCGTCGGTGGCCATCGGTGACGTTTCCTCTTATTTTTGTTTCTCGTTGCAGTGGCGCCGAAGGTTGCCGGGACTTTTTCCGGTCAGGTGGCTTCGAGCGCCGGCGTGCGCGGGCCTGGGTCCTGGTCGGCATGTTCGCCGGCGAACAGCTTCTCGACGTTCAGCAGGGTCACCATCCGGTTCTCGGCGGTGTAGAGGCCGCTCAGATACTCCGCATCGACCAGGCCGCTGTCCACGTCGGGCGGCGGCTTGATCGCATCATGGCCGATGGCCAGGATGTCGGAGATCGCATCGACCAGGATGCCGCGCGTGCGCTCGCCCACCTGCATCACCACCACGACATGGCGCTTGGTCACCTGGGTGGGGCCGCCGCCGAAGCGGGCGCGCAGGTCGAAGATCGGGATGATGATGCCGCGCAGATTGATCACGCCGCGCACATAGTCGGGAAGATTGGGCAAGCGGCTTTCCGGTGTCCAGCCGCGGATTTCCCTGACTGCCAGGATGTTGACGCCATATTCCTCGCTGCCGACCGTGAAGGTGACATATTGCTCCTCCGTCCCGTTGACGGCGGCGCCGGCGGGCTGGATATCGGTGCGGGAATTGACGGTGGCGATTGCGGTGGAACTGCTCATCGCTGGGCCTCAAACCGTTTGGCGTTGACGCTGGTCGGACCTGTCCGCCGGGGCGGGCAGGAATGAGGAGGGCTGGGTGATGGCGCCGTTGCCGGCGCCGTGGCGGCTCATTTCGCGCAGACCGGCCACGTCCAGGATCAGGGCGACCCGGCCGTCGCCCAGGATGGTCGCGGCGGCCACACCGTCCAGACGGCGGAAATTGGCCTCCAGGCTCTTGATGACGACCTGCTGCTGGCCCAGCACCTCGTCGACCACAAGGCCGAGGCGGGAGCCGTCCTCCGTCTCCACCAGCACGACCAGCCCCTTGGTGGCATCGTCGATGGCCTTGGGGATGCCGAACAGCCGGTGCAGGTGGACGAGCCGCACATACTCGCCGCGCGCCATCATCACGTCGCACTTGTTCACCAGCCCATGCAGGTCGGCGGGCTTGGGCCTCAGGCTTTCCACGATGTTGGTCAGCGGCAGGACGAAACGCTCGTCCCCCACCGAGATCACCATGCCGTCCAGCACCGCCAGCGTCAGCGGCAGCGACAGGACGAAGCGCGAGCCCTCGCCCGGCGTCGAATAGACGCCGATGCGCCCGCCCAGGCTGGAGATGTTCCGCCGCACCACGTCCATGCCGACGCCGCGGCCGGACAGGTTCGACACCTGATCGGCGGTGGAGAAGCCGGGCAGGAAGATCAGGTTGTCGATCTCATCGTCCGACAGGCTGGATCCGGGCTGGACCAGCCCCTTCTCGATGGCCTTGGACAGCACCTTGGCCCGGTTGATGCCGCGGCCGTCGTCGGTCACCTCGATCACGATGCGGCCGGAGCGGTGGGCGGCCGACAGATGCACGGTGCCGGCGCGCGGCTTGCCGATCCGTTCCCGTTCCTCGGGGCCTTCCAGCCCATGGTCGATCGAGTTGCGGATCATGTGGGTCAGCGGATCGACGAGGTTCTCGACCACCGTCTTGTCGACCTCCGTCGTCTCGCCCGACGTCACCAGCATCACCTCCTTGCCGGTGGCGGCGGCGCATTCGCGCACCAGCCGCGGCATGCGCGAGAAGACGCTGGAGACCGGCTGGGCGCGGATCGACATCACGCTCTCGCGCAGTTCGCGGGTGTGCTGGGCAAGGCTTTCCAGCCCCTCCAGCAGTTCCTGGAACTGGCCGGGCGGCAGGTCGCGCAGATGCTCCGCGATCATCGCCTGGGTGATGACCATCTCGCCGACCATGTTGACCAGCCGGTCGATCTTGTCGAGGTCGACGCGGATGGTGTGGGTTGTCGGACCGGAATGGTCGCCGCCATTGCCGCGCTTGGCGCCGTCGCCGGTCTTCGCAGCGCCGGGGGAGCCGGGTGTGGTTGCCGGGGTGGGGGCCGCCGGAGGAGAGCCGGGCGCCGCCGGTTCCGGCAGGTTGGCGGCCGGCAGAGGATCAGCCGGCTCGATGATGGCGGGGGGCGGTGCCTCGGCACTGATGCGGATGTCGCAGTCGTCGGCGACGAACTCGAACACGTCGTCGATCTGGGCGCGGTCGATCTGCGGATCGGCCAGCAGCGTCACCGTCCAGGACAGGTGCAGCAGTTCGGCGTCGAGGTCGCGCAGGGAGGGCAGCTTGTCCAGATGGCAGACGACCTCCGCGTCGCCGAGACGGCGCAAGGCGCGCAGCATGTAGGTCGGCTCGTTGCCGGACAGAAGCAGTTCGGCCTTCGGGCGGAAGACGATGGTCCAGCGGAGCTTTCCCTCCGGCACCGGGGCAGACATGACGGTGGCAGGCTGGTCGTCGCGGGCGGCCTGGATGGCGGCCAGTGCATCGCCGAAGATGCCGGCCTCGTCATCCTCGTCGTCGGGATAGAGGGAATCCGCGGGCGCGGAGAGCTGCTCCTCCGCCGGTGCTCCGGTCTTGTCGAGAAAGCGGCGCAGCGCAGTGACGGTCTCGTCGGTGGTGCCGGCCGGCGCATCGGTTTCGTCGGCGGCATGGGCCAGCAGCCGGGCCAGCACGTCGTTGGCGCGGATCAGCGTATCGACCAGCTCGGTGGTGACCGGAATCTCGGCATTGCGCACGCCGTCCATCACCGTCTCGAACTCGTGCGCGAAGGCGACGAGGTCGTTGAAGCCGAAAGCGCCGCCGCCGCCCTTGATCGAATGGACCGCGCGGAAGATCGCGTTCACCTCGTCCATGTCGATCTCGCCGGGGGCGAGGCGCAGCAGCCCTGCCTCGGCGACGGCCAGCAACTCGGCGCTTTCGTCGAAGTAGGTCTGCTTGAAGCGGCTGAGATCGTCCACGGATGTCCTCCTTACCGTCCGCTGCGGTTCAGCCGCAGACCTTCTGCACCACCGACACCAGCTTGTCGGGGTTGAAGGGCTTTACGATCCAGCCGGTGGCTCCGGCCGCCCGGCCCTCCGCCTTCTTGCTCTCGTCCGCTTCGGTGGTCAGCATCAGGATCGGCAGGGTTCGGTGGGCGGGAATGGCGCGCAGCTTGCGGATCAGGGTCAGCCCGTCCATCACCGGCATGTTCAGGTCGGTGATGACCAGATCGACCTTGGTGGCGGCGATGGCGCTCATCGCCTGCTGGCCGTCGGCGGCCTCCACCACGTCATAGCCGGCGCCGCGCAGGGTGAAGGACACCATGTCACGCATGGTCCGCGAGTCGTCCACCGTCATCACTTTCTTCTTCACGCTCGGCTCCATTGCTTCAGCCAGGCGGCGAGACCCAGATCCTCGCACGCTTCGGACAGGACCTCGGACGGGGCGGCCAGGACGAAGGCGGCGCCGCGGTCGGCCGCATCGCGGGCGGCGACGACCAGGGCCTGGATGCAGGCGGCGCTGATCCGCTCCACCGCGTCCGCCTGGATGGTGACGTCCGCTGACGCCTTGAAGGCGGCGCGCAGGCTGTCGAGCAGAGGTTGCGCCATGGGCAGGTCCAGGTCGTTGGGCAAGCCCAGGCGAATCCGTCCGCCATCCTCCTCCGTCCACTTGATCAGCGACACGCCACCCCTCCGTCCACAGCAGGCGCACTCTTGCGCATTGCGGTTGCAGGAGCGACGTTGCCAGAAGGCGTCTCAAGGATTCGTTAAGCCCGAACTGTCCAATGCAAGGCACGGCCTGCGGAAGTTGGGGATAACCGCAATCAATTTTGGGACTTGGGGCGGAACCGCGGCTGCGGCTCAGCCTTTCAGCCGGGCGATCAACGGGCGGAACTCGGCCAGGACCGATTCGTAGACCGGGCGTTTGAAGGCGACGATCAGGCCCGGCAGTTCCTCCGCGTCGATCCATTTCCAGGCATCGAATTCCGGATGGTCGGTGTCGAGCCGGATGTCGGCCTCGTCGCCGGTGAAGCGGGCCAGCATCCACATCTGCTCCTGCCCGCGCCAGCGGCCCTTCCACACCTTGCCCAGCAGGTCGTCGGGCAGGTCGTAGCGGTGGGGAGCGGCGGTCATGGCGATGAAGTCGGCCTTGGCGGTGCCGATCTCCTCCTCCAGCTCGCGGAAGGCGGCGGTGCGGGCGTCCTCGCCCTCGTCGATGCCGCCCTGGGGCATCTGCCAGTCGGCCTCCGACCCGCAGCGCTTCGCGACGAAGACTTGGCCTCGGTCGTTCAGCAGCATGATCCCGACGCAGGGGCGGTAGGGAAGGGTGTCGCGGTCGATGGGGGAGGTCATGCCGGCGGGCTCCGTTCGGGTCAGGCTTTCGTGACGAAGAAATAGACGGTCATCGCCGCCCCCACCAGGATCACCAGCTTGCGCAGGACCGGCGGCGGGATGTGGCGGGCGACCGAGGCGCCGGCATAGCCGCCGGCCATGGCGGCGACCAGCATGATCAGCGCTTCCGTCCAATAGACAGCCCCGCCGGCGACGAAGGCGGCCACCGCCACCGCGTTCAGGCAGCCGGAGACCAGCGACTTCAGCCCGTTCATCGCATGCAGGTCGGTCAGGCCGAAGACGCCGAGCGTCGCCAGGATCAGGATGCCGATGCCGCCGCCGAAATAGCCGCCATAGATCGCGATCAGGAACTGCACCGCCAGCACCGTGCCGTGGCCGATGGTGAAGTTGCGGCGGACCCAGGCTGACGCCGTCGGGCCGATGGCGAACAGCAGGGTCGCGAACAGCAGCAGCCACGGCACGATGACCTCGAAGGTCCGTTGTGGCGTCCACAGCAGCAGAAGCGCGCCCAAAAGCCCGCCGACGAGGCTGATGCCGAGGAAGGAGGGCAGGTGGATGTCGCGGATGCGGCCCAGTTCCCGCCGGTAGCCGAAGGCGCTGGCCAGCGCGCCGGGCGACACCGCGACGGTGCTGGTGGCGTTGGCGTTCAGCGGCGGCACGCCGGCCAGGATCAGCGCCGGGAAGGTCAGGAAGCTGCCGCCCCCGGCCACGGCGTTCAGCACGCCGGCGAAAAAGGCGGAGACGATCAGCAGCAGCGTCAGCATGTCACCTTACCCGAAAACCTTGCTCCGGCGCGGCTGGCGCGTTGCGTTTTGCACACGCCCGCCCATACCGCAACGCCGAAGTCCCACAACCGCGCGGCTTTCGCAACCCCGAACAATTCGTTAAGGTCGTCGTCCCTTCAACGGATAGAGTGTCCGGAGACCTCCATGTCCGCCCTGCTCGATACCACCGACGCCCTGCACGACGAGATGCTGTCCCTCGGCAGCAAGGCCCGCGCCGCCGCGGCCGCGCTGGCGACCGTGCCAGGACCGTCGAAGGACCGGGCGCTGAGGGCGGCTGCGGCGGCCATCCGCGCCCGCGCCGCCGAGATCAAGGCGGCGAATGCCGAGGACATGGCGAACGCCCGCGACCTGTCCGGCCCCATGCGCGAACGGCTGATGCTGGACGACACGCGCATCGAGGCGATGGCCAAGGGCCTGGAGGACATCGCCGATTTCCCCGATCCCATCGGCGGCGTGCTGGCGGAATGGACGCGGCCCAACGGACTGCGCATCCAGCGCGTCCGCGTGCCGCTGGGCGTCGTCGGCATCATCTATGAAAGCCGGCCCAACGTGACGGCGGACGCCGGCGGCATCTGCCTGAAGTCGGGCAACGCCGCCATCCTGCGCGGCGGGTCGGAGAGCATCCGCTCGTCCCGCGCCATCGCGTCCTGTCTGGCCCAGGGCCTGCGTGAGGCCGGATTGCCGGAGGCTGCGATCCAGCTGGTGCCGACCACCGACCGCGCCGCCGTCGGCCACATGCTGACCATGCGGGACTTTATCGACGTCATCATCCCGCGCGGCGGCAAGTCGCTGATCCAGCGCATCGCCGACGAGAGCCGGGTGCCGGTCATCAAGCATCTGGACGGCAACTGCCACGTCTATGTCGATGCCGCCGCCGATCTGGAGACGGCGCGCAAGGTGGTTCTGAACGCCAAGATGCGCCGCACTTCCATCTGCGGTGCCGCCGAGACGCTGCTGGTCGACCGCGCCATCGCCGGCACGGCGCTGCCGGTTCTGGTGAAGGATCTGCTGGATGCCGGCTGCGCCGTGCGTGGTGACGCGGCGGCCCAGGCGGCCGATCCGCGGGTGACGGCTGTGGCGCCGGAGGATTGGGACACCGAATACCTCGACGCCATCATCGCCTGCGGCGTGGTGGACGGGGTGGATGCCGCCATCGACCACATCAACGCCCACAGCTCCCACCACACTGAATCGATCCTGACCGAGGATCCGGCGGCGGCGGAGCGGTTCCTGTCCCGCGTGGACAGCGGCATCGTGCTGTGGAACGCCTCGACCCAGTTCGCCGACGGCGGCGAGTTCGGCATGGGTGCCGAGATCGGCATCTCCACCGACAAGTTCCACGCCCGCGGCCCGGTGGGTGCGGAGCAGCTGACCAGCTACAAGTATGTCGTGCGCGGCGATGGCCAGACGCGGCCTTGAGACCGACCCCCCTCCCTCCCGTGGAACCCTCTCCCCCCCGGGGAGAGGGCAGGGTGAGGGGGATGCCTCGCGAGGAGCGTCCGGCAAACGGAACCCCCTCACCCAACCCTCTCCCCGCTTTCAGCGGACCGAGGGTCCGCCTGTCGCGTCAGCGCAAACGAAGTTTGCGCGAGAGCGGGGGGGAGAGGGCAAAAAGGCGGGAGAGGGACACCGCGCCCCCCAGCTCTATTCCGGCCCGCTCTATGCCGGCCTCACCGTCGGTATTCTCGGCGGGTCGTTCAATCCGGCCCATGCCGGGCACCGGCACATCAGCCTGTTCGCTCTGAAGGCGTTGGGGCTCGACCGGGTCTGGTGGATGGTCAGCCCGCAGAACCCGCTGAAGTCCGCTGCCGGCATGGCGTCTCTGCCCGAACGGCTGGCTGAGGCGCGGGCTGTCGCCGCCCATCCGCGGATCGAGGTGACGGCGCTCGAGACGGCGCTCGGCACCCGCTTCACCGCCGATACGCTGGCGAAGCTTCAACTCCGCTTCCCCAAAACCCGCTTCGTCTGGTTGATGGGAGCGGACAATCTGCGACAAATTCCGCGTTGGAAGCTTTGGACACGAATCTTCGACTCGGTGGCCGTTGCGGTTTTCGCCCGTCCCACCTATTCTCTTAATGCGCTGAGCGGCAAGGCCGCCCAGCGTTTCACCCGTCGGCGGGTGTCCGTGTCGGGGGTAAAAGGGCTGGCGCGCCGCAGGCGGCCGGCCTGGGCGTTCTTACGCAACCCCCTGCATCCGGCCTCGGCGACGGCGATCCGGCAGGCACGGGCCGCCGGGTCGTGAAACCGTTGCAAGAGGTTGGAGCCATCACCACGCACACCGAAACGGCCGCGACCGCTCCGCGGCCAGCCGCCGTTCCCCAGATCCTGGAACCGCAGGACCTGAAGGCGCTCATTCAGGCGTCGCTCGACGCCGATCAGGCGGATGACGTGACCGTCATCGATCTCGCCGGGAAAACCACCTTCGCCGATTACATGGTCGTGGCGTCGGGCCGCAACACGCGGCACATCGCCGCCATGGCGATGAAGCTGGCCGAAAAGCTGAAGCAGGCCGGCGTCCGCGGCGTCGAGATGGAAGGCATGGCCCAGTGCGACTGGGTGCTGGTCGATGCCGGCGACGTGATCGTCCACCTGTTCAAGCCGGAAGTCCGGACCTTCTACAACATCGAGAAGATGTGGGGTCTGGACCTGCCGACGCCGTCGGGCACGGCGCGGCTGAGCGCCTGACGGACCGGAGGCGGAGGGCCGCATCATGCGTTTGTGGCTCGCCGCCGTCGGGCGGTCGCGGGGCGGACCGACCCGCGACCTGTTCGACGAGTATGTCGGCCGGCTCGGCTGGCCCTTTACCCTGAAGGAGGTCGAGGTGAAGAAGCGCCTCTCCTCCGACGAATTGAAGCGGCAGGAGGCCGAGCTGCTGCTCGCCGCCATACCGGCCGGCGCCATCGTCGTGGCGCTGGATGAACGCGGCAAGGCGCTGCCCAGCGAGAGCTTCGCCGCCAAGATCGGCGACTGGCGCGACCGCGGCGCCGGCGACCTTGCCTTCCTGATCGGCGGCGCCGACGGCCATGGCGACGCGGTGCGCGCGCGGGCCGATTTCCTGCTCGCCTTCGGGCCGATGACCTGGCCCCACATGCTGGTGCGCGGCATGCTTGCGGAGCAACTCTATCGCGCCCAACAAATTCTTGCCGGCCATCCCTATCACAGATCCTGATACCGAGCGTCGCATCCGGCGCGCGGAAAAGCGCCGGAGCGGAAGAACACGAAACTCCGAGACCACAACCTTTCGAGAAAGGTAAGCGCGATGACCGAGACCAACCGACCCCGCCCCGTCGTCCTCTGCATCCTGGACGGCTGGGGCTATCGCGAGGAGCGGTCCGACAACGCGATTGCGCTGGGCGATACCCCGAATTGGGACCGTCTGTGGTCGGCCGAACCGACGGCCTTCCTCGACGCCAGCGAGGAGGAGGTCGGCCTGCCCAAGGGTCAGATGGGCAACTCCGAGGTCGGGCACATGAATCTCGGCGCCGGCCGGGTCGTCATGCAGGACCTCGTGATGATCGACCATGCCATCGTCCAGGGCGATCTGGAGCGCAACGCGGCGCTGAACGATCTCGTGAAGACGATGCACAAGACCGGCGGGCGCGTCCATCTGATGGGCCTGCTGTCGCCGGGCGGTGTGCATTCCCACCAGGACCACATCGCGGCGCTGGCCGGCGTGCTGTCGCGCGAGGGCGTGCCGGTGGCGGTCCACGCCTTCACCGACGGCCGCGACGTGCCGCCGCAGAGCGCCAAGGATCAGGTCGCCGAGTTCATGGCCGACGTCTTCGAGCTGCCGGGCGTCGAGGTGGCGACCGTCATCGGCCGCTATTACGCGATGGACCGCGACAAGCGCTGGGACCGCGTCGCCAAGGCCTATGCCGCGATGACCAAGGCGGAGGGCGAGCATGCCGCCGACCCGATCCAGGCGATCGAGCAGAGCTATGCCGCCGACAAGCATGACGAGTTCATCCTGCCGACGGTGATCGGCGGCTATGCCGGCATGAAGGACGGCGACGCCATCCTGATGGCGAATTTCCGCGCCGACCGCGCCCGCGAGATCCTGGCCGCCTATGTCGATGAGGATTTCGACGGCTTCTCCGTCGACGGCGCGCCGAAGCTGGCCGCCGTGGTCGGCATGGTCGAATATTCGTCGTCGCTGGCCAAGCTGATGACCACCATCTTTCCGCCGAAATCCCTGACCAAGGTGCTTGGCGAGGTGGTTTCCGAGGCCGGAATGAAGCAGCTGCGCATCGCCGAGACGGAGAAGTATCCGCACGTCACCTTCTTCTTCAACGGTGGCGAGGAGCGGGTGTATGAGGGCGAGGACCGCATCCTGGTCCCGTCGCCGAAGGTCGCCACCTACGATCTCCAGCCGGAGATGTCGGCTTCGGAAGTGACCGACAAGCTGGTCGGCGCCATCGATTCCGGCAAGTACGACCTGATCGTCGTCAACTTCGCCAACCCCGACATGGTCGGCCACAGCGGCATGCTCGACGCCGCCATCAAGGCGGTGCAGGCGGTCGACGGCAGCCTGGGGCAGGTGGAGGCCGCGGTGCGCCGCGCCGGTGGCACCATGCTGGTCACCGCCGACCATGGCAACTGCGAGCTGATGAAGGACCCGGAGACCGGCGGCCCGCACACCGCCCACACGCTGGACAAGGTTCCGCTGGTGCTGGTCAACGGCCCGGCCGGCGCCCGCATCGAGAGCGGCCGTCTGGCTGACATCGCCCCGACCCTGCTCGACCTGCTGGGCTTGCCCAAGCCGGCCGAGATGACTGGCCGCAACCTGCTGGTCCGCAGCGCCGCGCGCGCGGCGGCGGAGTAACGGATGGCGCGTGGTCCCCGCCAGTCACACCCTCTCCCGCCCCGGGAGAGGGGGGGGACCCATGCGGAGCATGGGGAGGGTGAGGGGTATTCCGAGGAACCATGCGGTTCGGGATTCTTGCACTCCCCCTCACCCTTCCCGCCGCGATGCGGCGGGCCCCTTCCCTCTCCCGGGGCGGGAGAGGGTATCCTCGCCGGCTTCGTGGTCGTCGCCGGCCTGATCCTGGCCCAGCCGGCGAACGCCCAAACCGAAGTCCCCAAGGACACGCTGAAGCGCGTCGAGCAGCAGCTTCAGACCGGCAAGCAGCGCCAGCAGCAGTTGGAACGCCAGTCCCAGGCTCTGCAGTCCGAACTCGAGGACCTGCGCGGTCGCCTGATCGCGCTGGCCGATCAGGCGCGCGGACAGGAAGAGGCGCTCGACCGGCTGGAGGAAACGCTCACTGCGCTCGAGACGGAGGAGCGCGAGCGGTCCGCCGGGCTCGACGCCGAGCGCCAGCAGATCGCCACCCTGCTGGCTGCCCTCCAGCGGCTGGCGCGCATCCCGCCCGAAGCGGCGCTGGCCCGGCCGGAAAGCCCGGTCGATACCCTGCGCTCCGCCCTGCTGCTGCGCGATGCCGTGCCGGCCCTGAAGGCGCGGGCCGATGCGCTGGCTCACGCCCTGACCGCTCTGGCCGATACCCGCGGACGGCTGGTCGATCAGCGCTCCAAGGCGCTGGCGGCGCGGGTGGCGCTGACCGAAAAGCAGGATGAGATGAACCGCCTGATCGCCCGGCGCGAGGAGCTGTCGCGCCTGACGGAGGAGGAGCGCATCCAGGTCGGCCAGCGCATGGCGGAGCTGTCGGGCCAGGCCACCGACCTGCGCCAGCTGATGGAGCGGATCGAGGCCGAACGCCGCGCGGCCATCGAGGCCGCCGCCCGCCGCGAAGCCGAACGGCGCGAAGCGGAGCGCCGGGAAGCGGCCAGGCGTGAAGCGGAGAAGCGTGAGGCCGAACGCCGCCTCGCCGCCCAGAAGGAAGCCGAGCGCAAGGAGGCCGAACGCAAGCTGGCCGAACTGCGCGCCGCCGAGCAGAAGATCGCCGAACAGAAGGCCGCCGAGGAAAAACGGGCAAAGGATGAGGCCGCCAGGGAAGCGGCACGCGAGCGTGAGCTGGCCGCGAAGTCTTCCGGCGGTCCGCCGGCGGTCGCCGGCATGGTGCTGCCCGCCGCCGGCAAGTTGACCACCCGCTTCGGTGAGGCCGACCGCTATGGCGCCACCAGCCGGGGCGTGACGGTCCAGACCCGCGCCGGGGCCGCCGTGGTGGCGCCGCGCGGCGGCACGATCATGTTCGCCGGCCCGTTCAAGGGATATGGCCTCATCTTGATCGTGGAACACGGCAACGGATATCATAGTCTGATTGCGGGTTTGGGCCGGATCGAAACGGCTGTCGGGCGTAAGGTGGCCAGCGGGGAACCGCTGGCGGTCATGCCGCCGGATGGCAATCCGGATCTCTATTTCGAGCTGCGACGAAACGGCCAGCCGATCAATCCGCAACGCGGGTTCGGCGCCCCGGAGGGGAAAGGACAAGGGTAGATGAGGATGATCAAGCGTGCCGCCACGGCGGCAGCTCTGGTGTTTCTGGGAGCCGGCGTCGCCACCGTCACCGCGCAGTCCAGCAATTCGTCGGACACCTACCGGCAGCTGAACCTGTTCGGCGACGTCTTCGAGCGCGTCCGCGCCGAATATGTCGAGCCGGTCACCGACGAACAGCTGATCGAATCGGCGATCAACGGGATGCTGACCTCGCTCGACCCGCATTCGAGCTATCTGAACAAGAAGAGCTTCCAGGACATGCAGGTCCAGACCCGCGGCGAGTTCGGCGGGCTGGGGATCGAGGTGACGATGGAGAACGGCCTGGTGAAGGTCGTGTCGCCCATCGACGACACCCCGGCCTTCCGTGCCGGCCTGCAGCCGGGCGACCTGATCGTCCAACTGAACGGCGAGGCGGTGATGGGCCTCAGCCTGAACGAGGCGGTGGAGAAGATGCGCGGCCCGGTGGGCAGCGAACTGAAGATCACCGTCCGCCGCGGCGAGGCGGGCGAGCCCTTCACCGTGTCGTTGACCCGCGCCGTCATCAAGGTGCAGTCGGTCCGCTACCGCACCGAGGGCGACATCGGCTACATCCGCATCACCAGCTTCAACGAACAGACGCAGAGCGGGCTGGAGAAGGCGATCGCCTCCATCCAGCAGCAGTTGGGCGACAAGCTGAAGGGCTTCGTGCTCGACCTGCGCAACAATCCGGGCGGCCTGCTCGACCAGGCGGTGTCGGTGTCCGATACCTTCCTGGAGAAGGGCGAGATCGTCTCGACCCGTGGCCGCCGGGCGGAGGAGGGTACCCGCTTCAACGCCAAGCCGGGCGACCTGATCAAGGGCATGCCGATGGTGGTGCTGATCAACGGCGGCTCGGCCTCCGCCTCGGAAATCGTCGCCGGCGCGCTGCAGGACCACAAGCGCGCGATCATCATGGGCACCCAGAGCTTCGGCAAGGGATCGGTCCAGACGATCATCCCGCTGCCCGGCCACGGCGCCATGCGGCTGACCACCGCGCGCTACTACACGCCGGCCGGCCGCTCGATCCAGCAGCTGGGCATCACCCCCGACATCGAGGTGCATGTCGCCAAGGTGGAGGATCTGGACAAGAACATCGTCCGCCGCCGTGAGGCCGACCTGAAGGGCGCGCTGGTCAACCCCGACGCCAACAAGACGCCGCGTCCGGCCACCACCAACCCGGCGGCACCCGGAACTCCGGCCGCTCCGAATCCGGCGGGGCCGGGCGCCGGTGCGGCTCCGGCCGCTCCTGGGGCTGCTCCCGCACCGGGGGCTGCTCCCGCACCGGGGGCCGCGCCGGCCGAGGGCGCCGCGGCGGAAGGGGCCGAGCCGCCCTTCGACTTCCAGCTCGCCCGTGCGCTGGACCTGCTGCGCGGCGTCGCCCTGTTCCAGCAGCGCGCCGCGGCGCGCTGACCGGAGCGATCGACGGTGAAGGTTCCCGCTCTGCTCGGTCGTCTGCGGTTCGATGTCCGGGGCCTGCGCCCCGGACTCGGCTGGCTGCGCCGCATTCGCGGCGGGGCGGGATCTCGCAAGCCGCTGTCCAAGCCGCTTCTGGTGGCCGTCGCCCTGGTGGCCGTCGCCTATGCCGGGCTGGGCGGGTGGCTGGCGCTGAACGCCGGCTCGACGCGGGAGGCGTGGCAGGCGTCCATACCCTCGACCACGGCGGCGGTCGATCCGCCGCCGCCGCCGCCCAAGCCGGAGCCGAAGGTCGCAGCGCCGGCGGCACCATTGCCGACCGATGCCGCGCCGCTGCCATTGCCGGGTGCCCAGGCGGCGGCGGTTACGCTGGTCCCGGCGCCGGTGCCGGGGCTGGTGGAAGACAGCCGCAGCGGCCCGCTGCCGCGCATCGCCCAGGACGGGCGCAAGCCCTGGCAGATCTATGCCCGGCCCTTCCCGGCGACCGACAAGCGTCCGCGTGTCGCCATCGTCATGTCGGACCTGGGCCTCAGCGGCGTCACCACCGGCAATGCACTGGCGAAACTGCCGCCCGGCATCACGCTGGCCTTCCTGCCCTATGCCGAGCGGCTGGACGACTGGGTCGAGCGCGCCCGCACCAAGGGGCACGAGGTGATGCTGTCGGTGCCGATGGAGCCGCTGAACTATCCGCGCGACGATCCCGGCCCCAATGCGCTGCTGACCATGCTCGGGCCCGACCGCAATCTGGAACGGCTGGAATGGTCGCTGGGCAAGGCGGTGGGCTATGTCGGCATCACCAGCACCACCGGAAGCAAGTTCACCGCCAATCCGGCGGCGATGCAGCCGGTGATCGATGCGTTGAAGGCGCGTGGCCTGCTTCTGGTCGATGCCCGTGCCAACCCGAAGAGTGTCGCCGGGCCGCTCGCCAATCTGGCCGGCGTGCCGCGGGCGCTGGGAGACCGGATCATCGACCGCGACCTGTCGCGCGGCGCCATCGACGACCAACTGCGTGAGTTGGAAGAGCTTGCAAAGGCCAACGGTGCCGCCGTCGGCTTCGCCTCCCCCTATCCGACGACGATCGAACGCCTCAATCTTTGGCTGACGGCGCTGGCCGACCGCGGCATCGCCCTGGCCCCGGTGTCGGCGGTGGTCAATATCCAGAAATAGCGGACGCGGGGAGGTCGGCTCCCCGTCATCCTCACCCGCAAAGCGCGTCCCAGTCCAGCGAGGCCGGATCCTCCACCAGATGGTCGACGGTGTCGAACACCACGGCTGGATGCTGGGGCCAGGCGATGGTCAGCATGCCGGCGGCCTTGGCGCTGCGGGCGCCGGTGGGGCTGTCCTCGATCACCGCGCAGGCTTCCGGGGCCAAGCCCAGCATCCGCGCGGCCAGCAGGTAGGGCTCCGGGTGGGGCTTGCCGTTGGCCACGTCCTCGCGGGCGATGCTGAAGCGGAAATGCGGGATCGACATGGCGCGCATGTTGGCATCGACGATCATGCGCCCGCCGTTCGACACGCAGGCCTGCGCCAGCCCGCGGGCGGCGAAGGCCTCCACCAGGGCGAAGGCGCCCTCGCGCGGGCGGACCCGATGGACGTTCGCGACATACTGCGCGTTGATCTCGTCGGCCCAGGCGTGCAGGTCGATGGGGAACGGGCGGCGGGCGTGCAGCGCGGCATAGATCTCGCGGAACGCCACCCCGTGCATCGACCGGCAATCCTCGTCGCTCAGCTCATGGCCGTAGCCGCGGCAGACCTCGACGGTGATCTGCTGGTGCCACGGCTCGCTGTCCATCAGCGTGCCGTCGATGTCCCACAGGATGGCGCGGATCGGGCTTGGGATCGGGTTGCGGACCATGCCGATCACCGCACCACCAGATCGTCGCGGTGGATCATCTCGTCGCGTCCCCGATAGCCCAGGATCTCCGGGATCTCGGTGCTCTTGTGGCGCAGGATCTTGCGGGCGTCGTCGGCGCTGTAGGCGACGAGGCCGCGGGCCACCTCGCGGCCTTCCTGGGTGCGGACGATCACCACGTCGCCGCGGTCGAAGTCGCCCTGCACGGCGGCGACGCCGGCCGGCAGCAGGCTGGCGCCATGGGACAGGGCGCGCATGGCGCCGTCATCGACCACCAGCACGCCGGTGGCGTTGACATGGCCGGCGATCCAGGCCTTGCGGGCGCTGGTGGGTTCGGCCGAGGGCAGGAACCAGGTGCAGAGCGCGCCGCCATCCTCCGGCCGCTGCTCCAGCGCCGCCAGCGGGTTCATGCGCTTGCCCTTGGCGATGACCATGCGGCAGCCGGCCGACAGGGCGACGCGCGCCGCGGCGATCTTGGTCACCATGCCGCCGCTGCTGTAGCCAGGGGGCGGCTCGCCGGCCATGCCCTCGATCTCCGGCGTCAACTCGCGCACGGTGGGAATGTGGCGCGCGTCCGGGTCCTTGCGCGGGTCGGCGGTGTAGAGGCCGTCGATGTCCGACAGCAGAACCAGCGTGTCGGCGCTGACCATCTGCGCCACGCGGGCGGCCAGCCGGTCATTGTCGCCGAAGCGGATTTCGGCGGTGGCGACCGTGTCGTTCTCGTTGATGACGGGAACGGCGCCCAGCTTCAGCAGCGTGTCGATGGTGTTGCGGGCGTTCAGGTGGCGCCGACGCTCCTCCGTGTCCTCCAGCGTCACCAGCACCTGGGCGACGGTGACGTCGTGGCGGGCCAGCGTTTCCTGATAGGCGTGGGCAAGGCGGATCTGGCCGGTGGCGGCGGCGGCCTGCTTCTCCTCCAGCTTCAGCGCCCGGCCGACGAGGCCGAGATGCTCGCGCCCGCAGGCGACGGCGCCGGAGGTGACGATCACCACCTCCTGTCCGCGCTTGCGGCAGGCGGCGACGTCGTCGGCCAGTGCGTCGAGCCAATCCCGGCGGATTTGCCGGGTTTCCCCGTCGACCAGAAGGGCCGAGCCGATCTTCACGACCAGCCGGCGGGATTCGAGAAGGGTAGGGGCGTCAAGCGCCATGGCGGGAGGTTCCGTCCGTATCGTCGTCCGAGCCGTCCTCTTCGCCCTCCGGCTCCTCCCCGTCAAGGGCTTCCTCCGAGTCGCCGTCCAACTCCTCATCCTCTTCGAGGCCGTCTTCTTCGAGGTCGTCCTCCTCGAAGTCCTCGTCCTCAAGGTCGCCGTCCTCGCCGCCGACCCATTCGCCGGTCTCGTCGTCCCACTGCATCTCGCCGTCGTCGGGCAGCTTCTGGCCGACCGGCGGGCGCGGGATGGAGCGGGTGGCGGGGGCGTTGATGACCTCGGGGTCTTCTGCCTTGGAGTCCTTGATGACCGTCAGCAGCCGGTACAGCACCTGCTTCACGCCGTCGCCGGTGACGCCGGACAGCACCATCACCTCGGCGCCGGAGGCTTCCTCCAGCGCCTTCTTCTTCTCCTCGATCTCCTCGTCCAGCAGGGCGTCGGACTTGTTCAGCCCGATCACCTCCGGCTTGTCGGCGAGGTTGCCGCCATAGGCCTCCAGCTCGTTCCGGATCGTGCGGTAGGAGGCGACGACGTCGTCGGCCGTGCCGTCGATCAGGTGCAGCAGGATGCGCGAGCGTTCGACATGGCCGAGGAAACGGTCGCCCAGCCCATGGCCCTCGTGCGCGCCCTCGATCAGGCCGGGGATGTCGGCAATGACGAACTCCTCGTCGCCGGCGCGGACGACGCCGAGGTTCGGAGCCAGCGTGGTGAAGGGGTAATCGGCGATCTTCGGCTTGGCCGCGGTGGTCGCCGCCAGGAAGGTCGACTTGCCGGCATTGGGCAAGCCCAGCAGGCCGGCATCGGCGATCAGCTTCAGCCGCAGCCAGACCCATTGCTCCTGTCCCGGCCAGCCGGGGTGGAACTTGCGCGGTGCCCGGTTGGTCGGCGTCTTGAAGTGTGCGTTGCCATGACCGCCGTCGCCGCCGCGCAGGAAGACGCGGCGCTGGCCGGCCTCGGTCAGGTCGCACAGCACGGTCTCCTGGTTCTCGTCCAGGATCTGGGTTCCGACCGGCACGCGCAGGACGACGTCCTCGCCACGCGCGCCGTTGCGGTTGCTGCCCATGCCGTGATGGCCGCGCTGCGCCTTGAAATGCTGCTTGTAGCGGTAGTCGATCAGCGTGTTCAGGCCGTCCGCCGCCTCGATGATCACGTCGCCGCCGCGACCGCCGTCTCCGCCGTCCGGGCCGCCGAACTCGATGAACTTCTCGCGCCGGAACGCCACGGCGCCGGGACCGCCGTCACCGCTCTTCAGGAAGACCTTGGCTTGATCGAGAAACTTCATCGGGGAACCTGCCCGTAAACGGAAGGGAAACCGGCGGTGGGACGGCACCGGACTCAAAACGAAAATCGGGGAGCCGGTCGCCCGGTCCCCCGATCTTATCCCACAAGCGTGCAGGCCTGCGACACAGGCCGCGCAACGGCCTTAGAGGTTACTCGGCAGCGACGGCCGGAACTTCCTGGTCGTTGGCCGGAACGACGTTCACGAAAGTGCGGCCGTTCGAGCTGTGCTTGAAGTAAACCTGGCCATTGGCCATCGCGAACAGGGTGTGGTCGCGGCCGATGCCGACATTCTCGCCCGGGTGGAACTTCGTGCCACGCTGACGGACGATGATGTTGCCGGAGACGACGTTCTCGCCACCGAAACGCTTCACGCCGAGACGGCGGCCGGCGGAGTCACGGCCGTTGCGGGACGAGCCGCCTGCCTTTTTGTGTGCCATGGGGTGTTGCTCCTAATACTGAAGATGCGCCTGGAAGCCAGACCGGAGAACCCGGATCAGGCCGCGCCGTTGATGCCGGTGATGCGCAGGACGGTCAGGTCCTGGCGGTGGCCGTTCTTGCGGCGGTAGTTCTGGCGGCGCTTCTTCTTGAAGACGATGATCTTCGGGCCGCGATCCTGGGCGACGACCTCGGCGACGACCGAGGCGCCGGCCACGGTCGGGGTGCCGATGGTGGTGTTGCCTGCGTCGCCGACCATCAGCACGTCATCGAGCGTGATGGAGGCGCCAGCATCGGCCTCGAGCTTCTCAACACGGATCACGTCGCCATTGGCGACCTTGTACTGCTTGCCGCCGGTGCGGATCACTGCAAACATTGTCGTCACTGCCTATGTCAAAACAAACGGCGGGCTTCTCGCCCACCGTTCGATGCGCAAGCCCGTTCATGGGAGCGACGATCTATACTCAAGGTGGCCCGAGAGTCAACAGGGATGCGGGCCAAGGCCTTCGCATTTTTCTGCAAAAAAGGCTTGCGCAGGCCAAAGCGTTTATATAGGTTCCGCCCACCCCGCCAAACGGGGCAGCGGATGGGTGGCAGAGCGGTTGAATGCACCGCACTCGAAATGCGGCATACCCTCACGGGTATCGGGAGTTCGAATCTCCCCCCATCCGCCATTCTCTCTCAGGAGAGAGTAAATTGGAAGCGCCAGCCCAACCGGCTAGGCGCTTTTTTCTTGTCCGGCCGCTTCTCTCGTCCGGACGGCTGGCCCAGCCGGTCGGGCCTCCCCTTTTTCGCCGCTCGGTCGCGATGGCCGTTCCCCTGGCTGGTTTGTTGGTTGTCTCATCGACCGCGACTGGAAGGGCACCGCCGCCATGACCACGCTCAACCGCCATGATGGGTGCCTGCGCTTCTCCTATGTGGCCGAGGGCGGTCTGCGGGTGGAGGGCATGCATGATCCGGTGGAGCAGGTGCTGATTCTGACGGTGAAGGCTTCGCAGGGGCGGGTGATCCATAAGGATGCGATCCCCTGCGACGATCCCCGCATCATCCTGGCGGCGCTCCGCGAGTGGGGCGAGCCGCCGGAGGAGGTGCGCGACGCGCTGCCCGCACTGGCCGGCAACGCGATCCTGCTGGAAACGCGCTTGGGCGACTCGGTGCGTGCCTCTGTCCGCCGTCATGGCATCAAGGTGGAGGTGGTCTTCATCGATGCCGACGGCCGGCGGCTGGCTGAGTTGCGGGCCGGCAGCCTCGACGCGCTGGACGCCAAGGCCGGCGGGCTGCTGGGCCTGTCACAGCGGACGCGCTCGGTCCTCGGCGCCTGGCTGTCGGCCGAACCGCTGTGGCTGGCGGCTTTCCTGCTGGGCGGGCCGTTCCTGGGCGCTCTGCTGACCGGCCTCGGGGCGCAGGTGTCGCCGGAGCAGGTGTTGGTCACCGCCTATGCCGGAGCGGCCGGGCTGGTCGCCGCCTGTGAGCTGCTGCGCGCCGGCTATGCGGAGTGGGTGCTGGCCCCCCCTGACGGCTGTCCGCGTGCCTGACCCTGACCGGCCGATCAGCAAAACGGCGCCCCGGAAGGTCCGGGGCGCCGTTTTCATGTCCGCGTCATGCGCGGACGGGCCGTGTCAGGCGTCAGGCCGCCTGCCGGGTCAGAGCGGGAGCCGGAGCGGGCGCTTCGACCTGCACCGTGCCGCTGCCGGCGGCGGTGGCGATCGGAATGCTCCGCGGCTTCATCGCTTCGGGTACCTCGCGTGCCAGCTCGATGTGCAGAAGGCCGTTCTGAAGAGACGCGCCGGTAACCTTGATGAAGTCGGCGAGCTGAAAGCGGCGCTCGAACGCGCGGCCGGCGATACCCCGGTAGAGGAATTGGCCGGTCGGCCCATCCTTCCTAGCTTTACCCGTGACGGTCAACGAAGTCTGGTGAGCGACGATGTCGAGGTCGTCGATGCCGAAGCCGGCAACGGCCATGGTGATCCGATACGAATCCTCGCTCAGCTTTTCGATGTTGTAGGGCGGATAGGATGCCGCCTCGTCACCGGTGGTCGCGGTCTCCAGCAGACGCGACAGGCGGTCGAAACCGACGGTGGAACGGAACAGCGGCGAAAGGTCGTAACTGCGCATGACATATCCTCCGAAAGAGCGATACGGCCGTCGAGGACCACGGCGTCGGTCGGTCCTCTCCGGTGGGGTGGTGGCGGACCCCGTATGGGCATCCGCCGGACGAGCGAGAGATAATCGACGCCTTTCCCTGTTCAAGAGGGCGGGTCCGCAATGACCGGTCAATCCCCGCCTGGGGTTGCCGGTCGCCGCCCGGTCACCAATTGTTAATCAGTTGCGGCAAGGCTCACGCTAGGGCCGTAAGCCCGCAGGAGGGGGCCGACGACAATGACTTCGCACACCTTCTTCTTCAACGGTCCCTATGACGAGACGATGGCTCTCTTGATCGAGGCGAGGAATTACATCGCCTATCATGATGCAGCCGAACACCGGAAGCTGCCGTCTCAGGTCCGCCTGCAGATCTCCTACGAATCCATGCGGGTGACGAGCCGCCTGACCCAGGTGATGGCCTGGCTGCTGGCGCAGAAGGCCGTGCATGCCGGCGAGATGACGAAGGAGCAGGCGGCGAGCGACGATTTCGCGCTGTCCGGCGGCGAGATCTGTTCCGATCCCAGCGGCCCCGACAACGAAGACCTTCCCTCCGGCCTGCGCAGCCTGCTGGAGCGCAGCCACAGCCTCTATATGCGTGTCCACCGGCTCGATGCCATGGTCCGTGCCGATGTGGAGCGCGAAGCGGCGGCGGCAGCCGTGGGATAAAGGGCGGACGCAGCGATCCGCACAAACGAAAAGGGCGTCCGAACCGGTCGGACGCCCTTTTCGCATCGGCAGGATAGAAGCGCGGTAACGCTTACTTCTTGAGGCCGAAGTTCGCGAAGCGCTTGTTGAACTTGGCGATCTGCCCGCCGGTGTCCAGCAGCTTCTGCACGCCGGTCCAGGCCGGGTGCGACTTCGGGTCGATGTCGAGGCGCAGCGTATCGCCCGGCTTGCCCATGGTGGAGCGGGTCGTGAACGAGCTGCCGTCGGTCATGACCACGGTGATCTCGTGATAGTCGGGATGGATGTCAGTCTTCATGGCCGGGGTTCCTGCAAAGCGAGCGGCGTCTATATCAAAACGCTCCCCGCGATGCAACCCCGATCCAAGGCCGATCCGCCCCGCCCCGGCAAAAAATCGGCCCTCCCAAATGCCGTCTCCGAATTCTGTCAGGACCATCAGGGCGGCGCATTGCGCGCCCGGCCCTTGCGGCACGGTCGCTGCTCATATATAAACCGAGTACGTGGTTTGTTAATGAGGCGCCGCTCGCGGCGTCGAGGAGAGGGAATGCGTACGGTCGATCCGGACAGGCATGCGGCGCGGCGGGGGGCGATCATGGCCGCCGCCGCGCGCTGTTTCAGCGAGAAGGGGTTCCACCGGACCAGCACGGCGGACATCTGCGCTGCGGCCGGGATCAGTTCCGGCAATCTGTTCCATTACTTTCCCAGCAAGCAGGCCATCATCGCCGCCATCATCGACCGCGAAGCGGAGGAGGTTGCCGCCCTCTTCGCCGGGCTGCGGGAGATGGAGCCGCTGGATGGACTGTCCCGTTTCCTGGATCTGATTCTCGACCTTGCGGCCGATGGCGCCTATGTCCGGTTGGCGCTGGAGATTTCGGCCGAATCCTCCCGTGATCCGGCCGTGGCGGTCCGGGTGGCGCGCGGCGACGGCATTCTGCAGGGCGCCCTGCGCGATCTGCTCGCCTCCGCCGCAGAATCCGGGGCGATCGACCCGACGCTCGATCCGGCGGCGGCGGCGGCCTGGATCGGGGTGGTGGTCGATGGCCTGTTCAACCGGGTGTCGCTCGATCCCGCCTTCCGTCCCCAGGAGCAGGGTGCGATGATTCATCGGCTGGTGATGCGCTTTCTGGCGCCGGCCGCCGGGAAGGTTGCGCCATGAGCGATCCGGTCGCATCCCCTGCCGTTGCGGCTGCCCATCGCATCGCCGATGTCGACGCGCTCCGTGGTGCTGCCCTGTTCGGCATTCTGATCGTCAACATCCAGGCTTTCGCCTCGGCCTTCTACGGCACCGGCGTTGCCGATCCGGCGTTCCAGGCGCTGGGGGACCGGCTGGTCCGTCTGCTGGTCTCCGCACTGGCGGAGATGAAGTTCTACCTGCTGTTCTCCTTTCTGTTCGGATACAGCTTCACCCTGCAGATGGCCGCCGCCGAGCGGGCGGGGGAGCCGCTGGCCGGCCGGATGCTGCGGCGGCAGGCGGGGTTGCTGGTGATCGGCCTTGCCCATGGCGTGCTGCTGTTCCATGGCGACATCCTGACGATCTATGCCCTGCTGGGGTTGGTCCTGCTGGCGATGCGCGGTGGAAGCGATTTCCGGGCGCTGAGGATCGCCGGATGGCTGATCGGGATCAGCGGCTGCCTCTGGCTGGCGCTGGGGTTGTTGCAATGGTGGGCCGGCGGAACCATCGACCGGGCGGCCGTCGTCGCCGAGGCTCTGGCTGTCCAGCGGGACTATCGCGGCGATCCGCTGACCATCATTGTCCGGCGCTGGAACGATCTGACCCAGGTCTGGGTGGCATTGCTGGCGATCCAGGCGCCGTCGGCCCTGGCGATGTTCCTGCTGGGATTCGTCGCCGGCCGGCGGGACCTGTTGCGTTCGGTACAACGCCACGGCCCGTTGTTCCGGCGCATCCTATGGCTGGGCCTGCTGATCGGCCTGCCTGGAATGCTGGCCAAGGAATGGCTGGTTCGCAGTGTGGGAGATGCGGGGGGCGAGGCGATCGGGCTGGGGGTGAGCTTGCTGACGGCGCCGATGCTGAGCGCTGCCTATGGCTCGGCGATTCTGCTCGGCTTCCAGACGGAAGGCGGTCGGATCGTCGCCGGATGGTTGGCGTCGGCCGGCCGGATGGCCCTCACCAATTATCTGAGCCAGTCGCTGGTCTGCGCCCTGCTGTTCACCGGCTACGGCGCCGGCCTGATCGGACGGCTTCCGCCGGCGGCCTGTCTCGGGATTGCCCTGTCGCTGTTCGCCGCACAGCTCGTCTGGAGCCGCTGGTGGCTGGGGCGTTTCGCCTATGGTCCGGTCGAATGGGCGCTTCGGGCCTTGACCATCGCCCGCTGGCCGTCCTGGCGCCGGCCAACCGCCCCGGCCCGATCCTGAAGGTTGGGCCGGGGCACGACGGGGTCGGGCTGCTTGCCGCGTCACGGCCGCATTGCTATATGGCAGCCACCCTTCCAAGCAGCCCGGTTCCCGCCGTGTCCAAATCCTCCGAGTCCGTCGATCCGAAGGCGATGGAGCGTCGTCGCGATCTGTCGCCCCTGCGCCGGCTGGTGCCGTTCCTGCTCCCTTACAAATGGCGCATCCTGGGCGCCATGGTGGCGCTGACCGTGGCCGCCGGCACCGTGCTTGGGCTGGGCCAGGGCATGCGGGTGCTGATCGACCAGGGCTTCGCCGGGGGCGACACCTCGCTGCTCGACCGGGCGCTGCTGGTGCTTTTGGCGGTGATCGCGCTGATGGCGGCCTCGACCTACGGCCGCTTCTATCTGGTCAGCTGGATCGGCGAGCGGGTGGTCGCCGACATACGGCGCGCCGTCTACGACCATGTGCTGACCCTGTCGCCGGGTTTCTTCGAAACGACCAAGACCGGCGAGATCCTGTCGCGCCTGACCACCGACACCACGCTTTTGCAGGTGGTGGTCGGATCGTCGGCCTCCATCGCCTTGCGCAACACGCTGCTGTTCCTGGGCGGCACCGGCATGCTGCTGATCACCTCGCCCAAGCTGACCGGGCTGGTGGCGCTGGTGGTTCCGCTGGTGGTCGCACCCATCGTGTTCTTCGGCCGGCGGGTGCGCAAGCTGTCGCGCGACAGCCAGGACCGCATCGCCGATGTCGGCTCCTTCGTCGAGGAGACGCTGGCCGCCATCCGCACCGTCCAGGCCTACACCCATGAGGCCATCGACCGCGCCCTGTTCGGCAAGCGTGTCGAGGAGGCCTTCGACGTCGCCATCCGCCGCGTGCGGGTGCGGGCGGTGATGACGGTGATCGTCATCGTGCTGGTGTTCGGCGCCGTCGGCATCATCCTGTGGATCGGCGGCCATGACGTGGTGGCCGGGCGGCTGACGCCGGGCGAGCTGTCGGCCTTCGTCATCTACTCCGTGGTCGTCGCCGGATCGGTCGGCGCCATCAGCGAGGTGATCGGCGACCTGCAGCGCGCCGCCGGCGCCACCGAGCGGCTGTTCGGCCTGCTGGCCATCGAGTCGGAGATCCGAGCGCCGGCCGCGCCAAGGCCGCTGCCCAGCCCGGCGGCGGGGGCGCTGTCCTTCGACAATGTCCGCTTCCATTACCCCTCGCGTCCCGACTGGGCGGCGCTTGAGGGCTTCTCCCTGGATGTGAAACCGGGCGAGCGGGTGGCGCTGGTCGGCCCGTCGGGGGCCGGCAAATCGACGGTGTTCCAACTTCTGCTGCGCTATTACGACCCGCAGGCCGGGGCGGTGCGGCTCGACGGCGTCGATGTGCGCGATGCCGATCCGGTGGCGGTGCGTCGCCGGCTGGGCCTCGTGGCGCAGGACCCGGTGGTCTTCTCGGCCAACGCCTGGGAGAACATCCGCTATGGCCGCCCCGACGCGTCGGATGCCGAGGTGCGCGCCGCCGCCGAGGCCGCCCATGCGCTGGACTTCCTCGACGCGCTGCCGGAGGGGTTCGGCACCTTCCTGGGCGAAAAGGGCGTTCGGCTGTCGGGGGGGCAGCGCCAGCGTCTTGCCATCGCCCGCGCCATCCTGCGCGATCCGCCGGTGCTGCTGCTGGACGAGGCGACCAGTGCGCTCGACGCGGAGAGCGAGCGGATGGTGCAGGATGCGCTCGACCGGCTGATGCATGGCCGCACCACCCTGATCGTCGCCCACCGGCTGGCGACGGTGCTCAACGCCGACCGCATCGTGGTGATGGACAAGGGCCGCGTGGTGGAGACCGGCACCCATAGCGAACTGGTGGCACAGGGCGGGCTCTATGCAAGGCTGGCGGCGCTGCAGTTCGACCGGGCGGATTTGGCACTGTAGGGGGAATCGACGCCTTCGCCCGACCGCGCTACCCTCCGCCCACCTCCAGGATTATGAGGCGGTGCGATGGCGCGGATATCGGCGGGCCGCCTGCTGGCGGTGATGGTGAAGGAATTCATCCAGATGCGGCGCGACCGGCTGACCTTCGCCATGATGGTGGGGGTGCCGATCCTGCAGCTGATCCTGTTCGGCTTCGCCATCAACTCGGACCCCAAGGCGCTGCCGACCGCGGTTCTGGTCGCCGACTCCAGCCCCTTCGCCCGCACGCTCGTCGCGGCGATGGAGAACTCCCGCTATTTCGCGATCACCCATGGTGCGAGGTCCGAGGCCGAGATCGACCGGCTGCTGGCGGAGGGGGAGGTGCAGTTCGCCGTCACCATCCCCGCCGGCTTCGCCCGCGACCTGCAACGCGGCACCCGACCGGTTCTGCTGGTGGAAGCGGATGCAACCGATCCGGCGGCGACCAGCAACGCGCTGTCGGCCCTGTCCACCATCGCGCGGCAGGCGCTGAACCCCGACCTGACCGGACCATTGTCGGCCTTGCGCCCCGATCCCGATCCGGTGGAACTGCGCGTCCACCGCCGCTACAACCCGGAAGGCATCACCCAGTACAATGTCGTGCCCGGCCTGATGGGCGTGGTGCTGACCATGACCATGGTGATGATGACGGCGCTGGCCGTCACCCGCGAACGGGAGCGCGGGACCATGGAGACTCTGCTGGCCATGCCGGTGCGGCCGTTCGAGGTGATGCTGGGCAAGATCGTGCCCTTCGTCGCCGTCGGCTATGTCCAGGTGCTGCTGATCGTGGTGGCGGCGCGGCTGCTGTTCGACGTTCCCATCGTCGGCAGCCTCGGCCTGCTGTCCGCCGTGCTGATCCTGTTCATCGCCGCCAACCTTGCCGTCGGCTTCACCTTTTCGACGCTGGCCCGCAACCAGCTGCAGGCGATGCAGATGTCCTTCTTCTTCTTCCTGCCGTCGATGCTGCTGTCGGGCTTCATGTTCCCCTTCCGTGGCATGCCCGGCTGGGCGCAGGCGGTGGGGGAACTGCTGCCGCTGACCCATTTCCTGCGGATCGTCCGCGGCATCCTGTTGAAAGGAAACGGGCTGGCGGAGATCGCGGCGGAGGTGCTGGCGCTTCTCCTGTTCCTGACGGTGGTGACGGTGGTGGCGCTGAAACGCTACCGCCAGACGCTGGACTGAGCGCCGCGAGCCGCAACTTCGGCCAAGGGGCGCACCCCGGATGGCCCGGACCGGAGCCTGACCGTTCGGTTGTGCGGCCTGCATGCATCCTCCATCATTCCTTAACCACGACTCCGCTATAGCCGTAACTGTGGCGGGCTGGCGGCGATGCGGGGAACGGATATGGAATTTCGCGCTTTCGGGGGGCGTGCCTTCAGGGGTGTCCTGTGCGTCGGATTGGCGGTCACCCTGCTGGCGTCAGGTGGGGCCGATGCCAAGCAGCGGAAGAAGAAGCCGGCGCCGATCCCGGCCTATGCCACCAGCGTCGCCTGGGGGGCGGTGTCCGGTCCGTCGCTGGGGGCGGCGCAGTCCATTGGCGGCTATGCCGCGGGATGTGTTGCCGGCGCCCGCGCCCTGCCGCCCGAAGGGGTCGGCTATCAGGTCATCCGCCTGTCGCGCAAGCGCAACTACGGCCATCCGGTTCTGGTCGACATGCTCCGTGATTTCGGTCAGCGGGTGGCGCTCGCCGGGCTTGGCACCGCGCTGATCGGCGACATGGGGCAGGCGCGCGGCGGCCCGATGCCGTCCGGGCATGCCAGCCACCAGATCGGGCTCGATGCCGATGTCTGGCTGCGGCTGGACCTGCCGCCGATGGGGCGTGCCGGCCGTGAGCGGCTGGAAGAGATCAGATACGTCGACTATGACCGGATGAGCGTGACGGAGGACTGGTCGGACCGGCAGGCGAAGATGGTTCAGATCGCTGCCAGCGACGCGCGGGTTTCCCGCATCTTCGTCAGCCCGGCGATCAAGCTGGCGATGTGCCAGCGCAACTGGTCCGACCGCGCTTTCCTGAACAAGCTGCGGCCCTGGCACGGCCATGACGGCCATATGCACATCCGCCTGAACTGTCCGGCCGGCAGCCCGCTGTGCGAGCAGCAGACGGCCCAGCCCGACGGCGATGGCTGCGACGACGAGTTGATGTCCTGGCTGAGCAACGCCTCCCCCGCCATCGAGCGGCCGCCGGGCTACAAGCCGGAACCGCGGGTGGTCCGAAAGATGCCCGCCGCCTGCGCTCCGGTGCTGAACGCGGCGGGCACGCGCATGGCCTCCCTTCCGGAAGCGAATCCGGCGCCAGCCAAGGTTGCGCGCTGACGCCTCACCCGAAAGGCGGCGTTACAGCAGGGAAATTTTTCCACTTGCATGCAATTAGCGTCAGTCTAACCTGAGACTGCGGGGGTTCTTGCGGGTGGTGTGTTTCGATGTGACGAGACAACCGCGGGGATGATGCGCCGTGCGGCGCCGAACGGGAGGATGCCGGCGGCGCATATCGGCCGATGGGATGGACGACGGCGATGACGGACAAGGACGGATCGTCCGGGCACGGACCGAGCCTGAAGACGCGGCTTTATGCCTGGTGGGAAGGCTATGACCTGTCCGGCCTGAAGACCAGGAAGGGTGACGAGCCGCCGCAGGCGTCGGCGGAGCCGCAGCAGTCGAACCCCGGTCCCGGCCCAGGCATGAACCGCTGGGGCAAGCCGCTGTGGACCGCCACCCGCATCGAGGTGGCGGAGAAGATGTGGGGCGAGGGCTTCAACACGCCCGGCGGCGCCGATCATATCCCCTATCTGGTCAAGCCGCTGGGATTGAACCCGGCAATGAGCGTTCTGGACCTTGCCGCCGGGCTGGGGGGAACCAGCCGCACCATGGCGGGCAAGTATGGCTGCTGGGTAACCGGTCTGGAAGCGTCGGAACTGCTGGCGAAGGAAGGCATGGTCCGCTCCTTCAAGCTGGGGCTGGAGAAGAAGGCACCGATCGAGACCTTCAACCCCGAGCATTTCGGCTATCCCAAGCGCGTCGACGCCATCGTCTACAAGGAAGGCCTGTTCTTCGTCCGCGACAAGGAGCAGATGTTCGATGGGATGGAACTGGCGCTGAAGCCGCGCGGCCATCTGCTGATCACCGATTACATCGCCGAAGCGGACGTGATGGCCGCCAAGGCGGTCCAGACCTGGTGCGACAAGGAACCGCTGACCCCGAACCTGTGGCCCAAGGACCGCATGGCGAACGCCTTCGCCCAGCGCAACCTCGATCTCCGCATCGCCGAGGACATCACCGACACCCACCGCGGCCTGATCCTGTCCGCCATCCAGGGGCTGGTCGAGCATCTGGAGAAGTTCCAGCTCGACACCCCCACCAAGCTGGCGGTGATGGAGGAGGTCGAACTCTGGGCCCGCCGCGTCGCCGCCATCGAGGCCGGCGTGCGGGTTTATCGGTTCTACGCGATCAAGCCGGCGGAGTAGGGGCGGGGAGTGTCGGCCGATGATGCGTCTTCCCCCCTGAAAAAACTTTTGCGCGATTGCATTTTTTCTCTTGAGCGCGGCGGTCGGTCTGGGTACATAGAGCGCCCCGCGTGACCCCAAGAAACGCGGACGCGCTTGTGGCGGAACTGGTAGACGCGCTAGGTTCAGGTCCTAGTGGCTGAAAGGCCGTGGGGGTTCGACTCCCTCCAAGCGCACCAACACTGCTTGTGTTGGTCAAGAAGAAATATAGTGGGGCCATAGCTCAGCTGGGAGAGCGCTACAATGGCATTGTAGAGGTCAGGAGTTCGATCCTCCTTGGCTCCACCATTTCTTGCCGCCTGTCTGTGCGGACCATAGCAGACACCTCGAAAATTGATCGCGACGCCGACTGTGGCTTTCCAGCATCACGGAGCCTCAGTCAGGGTGTTACCACCTTGGGGCGCATGGCCGAACGGGTGCCGCGCACGGATAATCCCGTCTGCCGATCCACCGGCATCGATCCGCACGCCATTCCGTTTTATCCGGAGCGCCCGCCATGTCCACACGGATGGAAAACGGGTTGAGGACGCTTGTCCTCGCCCTTTACGATGAAGCTGCATTGACGGCGGCTGCCAAGGGCCTGACCGGGCTCTTGGCCGAACGGGCGGCCCTGTGCGAGGCGGCGAGCCTCGCCGCCGGCCCGGCACGCCGTACCGTGTCCGAAGAAGAGGTGCTGCGCATCATCCTCGCGGCCCGTCGGATCCGGCGCCTTGGCAGCGGCGTGCGCGACGACCTGCCGGCGCTTGTGGCGGCGCCGATCCGACCGGCGGTGGCGATGAAGCCGCGGCGCGGCCGTCTGGCGGTGTGGGCGATGCGTTCGCTCACCCGGCGTCCTTCGGTTGGTCTGGTCTGAGGGGGCTTTTCCAGTCGACATCCATAGAATTGCGGAACTTGACCGCTGCGGCCCTGCGTCGCGGCGGTCCGGTCCGTTTCCGCTGCCCGTCCGATCGGGGGGGAGCCATCGCGGATGCGTGCTGGCGCGCCGCGGCGGGGCGGGTTACATACGCAAGGCGCATGCTTGCGCCGCAGCGATTGCGTCGCGAGCATCCGCGTCTTCTACGGATTGGACTCCCCCGGAGTAGTGCGTTGCCCAGTGGACAGTTGACCAGCCTGCCGCCCGTCATCTCCTCCATGCGCCGAATCGTCGCCGCGTGCCGTCCGGCTCCCCGGTTCTGATACGCAGGGGATCGGAACAATCATGCGCAGGACGACGATGAAACCGCGGGCCGATTGGCGCCCGGGTCTCCGCAAATATCCTTATGGCGTGCGCGCCATGTCGGCCGGGGCCGGCTGGCGGGAGGACACCGTTTATGAATTCACCGCCTCGCAGATCGACCTGATCGAAAGCGTTGCGGACGAACTGCACAGCATGATCGCCGTCGCCGTGCGCCATGTGGTGGAGCACAAGCTGTTCGCCGCGCTCGGTATCCGTGGCGATCTGGCGCGGATGCTGGAAGCGTCCTGGGCCGATTACTGGGCCGGCGGGCGGCGCAACGAGCGGGCGGGCGGGCTCGCCGGCCGGCTGACGCTGGCCTATGACGGGCGCGACAGCATCAAGCTGCTGGGCTGCAATTACGACACCGGCGAGGGGCTGTTCGCCGCCTCCATCATCCAGCGCAACTGGCGGGAGGCGATGGCCCCCGATGCCAACCAGTTCAACGGTCTTCACGAAGCCCTGGTGGAGCGCTGGGAGGAGATGGCGGCGGGCGTGCCCGGCCGCGGGCGCATGCATGCGACCTGCGCCACCCCCGACCCGGTGCGCGAGGGCGAACTGGTCTATCTGGCCGCCACCGCGGCGGAGGCCGGCATCGACACCCGGCTGCTGCCGCTGCATGCCATCGCCTGGGATGGCCGGCGCTTCCTCGACGACGAGGGGCAGGCGATCTCCTGGTTGGCGAAGCTCTATCCCTGGGACGGGTTGGCCGACGACGGGTTCCTGCAGCGGCTGCGCAGCAGCGGCATGAGTGTGCTGTCGCCGCTGTGGTGCTGGCTGTGGTCGAACCATGGCTTGCTGGCGGTGCTGTCCTCGCTGTATCCGCGCCACCCCAACCTGTGCCGTGCGGCGCTGGACCCCAGCGGCATCGACGGGGCGGAGAGGGTGACGGTGCGGGCCTTCCACGGGCTGGACGGCGCGCCAAGCCGCGTCATCGACCATGGCGCGGTGATTGCCGACGACGGGCCGGAGATCGGCGGCGACGTCGCCGCTCACGGGGCGGTGTGGCTGGAAACCCCGTCCTGCTTCCGCGAGGAGGATACCCGCGCCGTCCTGCAGGCCTGGATCGTCGGCGACAAGTGCCTGGGCATGGGGGTGCGGGAATCTGCCGATCCGCGGCTAGGCCTTGGCGGCGGCCCGGATTGGGCGATGGTCCCGCACCTGTTCAGGGGCTGATCGCTCGCGGGATCGGCCCGTCAGGGCGCGAAGGGGTTCTTCAGCGCCGGGCCGAAGGTGGCCTTGCGGGCTGCGCGCCAGATGTTCTCGGTCGCCAGATCGGTGCCGCGGTCGGCGATGGCCAACCCGGCGACGCCCGGCTGATGGTCGAGCCAGTCGCGCAGCATGTCCTCGAACCGCGAAACCTCCCGCGGATCGTCGCTGGCCAGGGTGATGGAGACGGTCAGTTCGGTGGTCATGGTCGGTTCCCTCCTGACGGATGGACGGCCCGAATCCACGCGGCGGAGCCGCCGGACCGGCACCGTGGACGAGAAGGTGCCCTCTGGAGTTCGGCGATCGGAGTCGCGCTTCAAATCGCGTTCGCTCCCACGCGATCCGATCCATGCGTGGCCCGAAGCCTGCGCGCCCGATCCGGCCGGCGCAATGAAAAAGGCGGGGTATGACCCCGCCTTCCGTGCTGACCGTTCTCCGGAACCTGATGCAGACCGGCTACTTCGCGTCAGTCTTGCCTGGCGGCTTTGCGATGCTGGCGATCTGCTTCTGCAGTTCGTCGATCTGCTTCTGCAACTCGTCGAAGGTGGCGCCGGCCGCAACCGGGGCGGGAGACGTCGTGGTGCCCGGCTGGCTGGCCGGACGCTGGACGGCGACATCGTCCGGGGCGCCGGCGACGCCGAAGGGCGTGAACATCCGCATCGCGCGTTCGAACATCGCCATGTTCTGCTTGCTGACCTCGTCCAGGCGGCCGAACGGGAACATGCCGCCCAGCGTGTTCTGGAAGTAATCGCGCATCTGTTCCTGATTGCGGGAGAAGGCCTGCATCGAATATTCCAGATAGCGCGGCACGACCGACTGCATGTTGTCGCCGTAGAAGCCGATCAACTGGCGCAGGAAGCTGATGGGCAGCAGATTCTGTCCCTTGCTCTCCTCCTCCACGATGATCTGGGTCAGGACGGAGCGGGTGATGTCCTCCCCCGTCTTGGCGTCATAGACCACGAAGTCCAGCCCGTCCTTCACCATCTGGCAGAGATGGTCCAGCGTGACATAGCTGCTGGTGGCGGTATTGTAGAGCCGCCGGTTGGCGTACTTCTTGATCGTGATCGGAGCGGACTTCTGGTCTTCCTTGTCGGCCATCGCGGACTCTTTCAAGAAGGGACATATTCCGGAACCATCATATTCCAGAATACGGGGACATTGCGGCGGAAATTGTTCCGTCATTAGGACTACTCGAAGGAATAGCAATTTGTCCAGCGTTGCGCCGCGGCATAGCGCCGCGGTTGCGGTCCGAGGCGCGGCGCGGACGGCGACGAAAGACCCAAGCGGACAGCCTCCGACGATACCCGGAAGGACAGGTGGGGAGGCATGCCGTGCTGGTCAATCCGCCCCTGCAGCCCTTATAATCCGCCCATGGCCGACCCGTCGCAACCAGACCCCCCTTCCGATCCGCCTTCCTATGAATCGCTGGCGCGCCGCTATCTGGACCTGTGGCAGGACCATTGGACGGCGAGCGCCGCCGATCCCGAGATGGCGGACATGATGGCCCGGATGTTCCAGATGATGGGGCAGGGAATAACCGCCGCAGCCCCCTTCGCCTTCGGGCCTGCCGGGTTCGGATTCGGTGGCGGCGGTATCCCCGGCAGCGGTTGGGATCCCCGCCCGGCGTCCTTCTTCCACAACGTCTCTCCCCATTACGGACGGCCTTCCGATGAGCGAGCGCCCACAGGACAGGACGGGGGAAAAGGGGAAGCGGGGGGACGCCCCGCCGCATGGGGCCTCGTCCGCTGGGCCTGCATCTGACGGCGGCACTGGGCAGCTTGCTCAGCTCATCGGCCGCATTGCCGCTCTTGAGGAACGGCTCGCTGCCCTGGAATCCGGCGCTGAGGGAGCGGGCGGCGGCGCTGAGGGAGGACATGTCGCGGGCCGACCGGCTGCAGGGCCACGCAGAGCCGGGCGGCGGCGACCGGCTGGGCCGGGAAGTTGACCGCGAGGTCCGGCACCGCATCGACGCTGTTCTGACCGGGATCGAGCGCTACCGCCGTCACCCCTATGTCCGTGATCTGCCCGACCCGCCGGCGGTCTGGACCGAGGGCGGATCGCGCCTGCTCGATTATGGGGACGGGGACGGCGGTCGGCCGGTTCTGTTCGTGCCGTCGCTGGTCAACCGCGCCTATATCCTCGACCTGTCGCGTGACAAGAGCCTGATGCGCTGGCTGGCGGCGCGCGGCTTCCGCCCGCTTCTGCTGGACTGGGGCAGACCGGGGCCGCTGGAGCGCCGCTTCACCCTGACCGACTACATCGCCGGACGGCTGGAACGTGCGCTGGATGTGGTGGTGGAAGCGGTGGGGCGGCCGGTTCCGGTTGTGGGGTATTGCATGGGCGGGCTGCTGGCCGCGGCGCTGGCGCAGCGCCGGCCGCGCTCGCTCGCCGGGCTCGGTCTGATGGCCACGCCCTGGGATTTCCACGCGGAGGATGCGGCCACCGCCCGCCGGGTGGCGGCCTTCATCCAGCCCTGGGGGCCGGCGTTGGAGCGCTGGGGCGAGTTGCCGACCGATGCGCTGCAGGCGCTGTTCGCCCAACTCGACCCGCTGCTGGCCCTGAAGAAGTTCAGCAGCTTCGCCCGCATGGCGCCGGAGTCACGCGCCGCCGCGGCCTTCGTCGCGCTGGAGGACTGGCTGAACGATGGGGTGCCGCTGGTGGCCGGGGTGGCGCGCGACGCCCTGGCCGGCTGGTACGGGCGCAACGACACGGTGGCGGGGGCCTGGATGGTCGCCGGCCTGCCGGTCGATCCCGCCTCCATCCGCGTGCCCACGCTCGCCCTGATCCCGGAGCGCGACCGCATCGTTCCGCCCGCATCCGCCCTTGCGCTGCCCGCGGCCATCCCTGCCGCCCGGACTTTGCGTCCGCCGCTCGGCCATATCGGAATGGTGGTGAGTGCCGGCGCCGAGAGCGGAGTGTGGAGTCCGCTGGCCGAATGGCTTGCTGCGACAGGTTAGCGCCGCGACCTTCAGCCAGCTTGCACCCGTCACAGTCCTCGACTTAAGGTAACCACCACTCCGAGCGTCCCACCAGCGCTATAATAAAACTGTCCTATTTCGAGGAGCGTTCAATGACCGAAGTTGTCATCGCCGGTGCCGCCCGTACGCCCATCGGCAGCTTCAACGGTGCCCTCAGCGCCGTTCCCGCCCACGTTCTGGGCGAGGTCGCGATCCGCGAAGCGCTGGCCCGCGCCAAGACCGACGCGGCGGAAGTGAACGAGGTCATCTTTGGCCAGATCCTGACCGCCGGCCAGGGCCAGAACCCGGCCCGCCAAGCTGCCGTCAACGCCGGCATCCCGGTGGAGGCGACCGCCATCGGCGTCAACCAGCTCTGCGGTTCCGGTCTGCGCACCGTGGCGCTCGGCTATCAGGCGATCAAGAACGGCGACGCCCACATCCTGGTCGTCGGCGGCCAGGAGAGCATGAGCATGGCGCCGCACGTCATGCACCTGCGCAACGGCACCAAGATGGGTTCCGCCGAACTGCTCGATACCATGCTGCGCGACGGCCTGACCGACGCCTTCCATGGCTATCACATGGGCAACACCGCTGAAAACATCGCCCAGAAGTGGCAGCTGACCCGCGAGGAGCAGGACGCCTTCGCTGCGGCCAGCCAGCAGAAGGCCGAGGCCGCCCAGAAGTCGGGCCGCTTCAAGGACGAGATCGTCCCGGTCACCATCAAGGGCCGCAAGGGCGACGTCGTCGTGTCGGAAGACGAGTATCCGAAGCACGGCACCACGGTGGAATCCCTGGCCAAGCTGCGCCCGGCCTTCTCGAAGGACGGCACGGTGACCGCCGGCAACGCCTCCGGCATCAACGACGGCGCCGCCGCCCTGGTGCTGATGACGGCGGAGAACGCGGCCAAGCGCGGCGTCACCCCGCTGGCCCGCATCGTCTCCTGGGCGACCGCCGGCGTCGATCCGGCGATCATGGGCACCGGCCCGATCCCGGCCTCGCGCAAGGCGCTGGAAAAGGCCGGCTGGACCGTTGACGACCTCGACCTGATCGAGGCGAACGAGGCATTCGCCGCCCAGGCGCTGTCGGTCAACAAGGATCTCGGCTGGGACACCAGCAAGGTCAACGTCAATGGCGGCGCCATCGCGCTCGGCCATCCGGTCGGTGCCTCGGGCGCCCGCGTGCTGACCACGCTGCTGTTCGAAATGCAGAAGCGTGACGCGAAGAAGGGTCTCGCCACCCTGTGCATCGGCGGCGGCATGGGCATCGCCCTCTGCGTCCAGCGCGATTGAGATACCGAACGGACCGCTTTCCGATCCGGCAAGCGGTCCGCTTCGCTTGAAGGTTTGGAACACCCGCCGGACCTGCGGGGGGTGTCCCATGCCCAACAACAAAAATTCAAAGAAACCAACCAATCATCACAAAATCTGGGGAGAAGAACTATGGCTCGTGTTGCAGTCGTCACTGGTGGCACCCGCGGCATCGGCGAGGCGGTTGCCGTCGCCCTGAAGAATGCCGGTTACAAGGTCGCCGCCAACTATGCCGGCAACGATCAGGCGGCCGAGGAGTTCACCGCCCGCACCGGCATCCCGACCTACAAGTTCGACGTCGCGGACTTCGACGCCTGCAAGAAGGGGATCGCCGCGATCGAGTCCGACCTGGGCCCGGTCGACGTGCTCATCAACAACGCCGGCATCACCCGTGACGGCGTGATGCACCGCATGACCTACGACCAGTGGGAGAAGGTGATCCACACCAACCTGTCCTCCTGCTTCAACATGTGCCGCAACGTGATCGACGGCATGCGCGAGCGCGGTTTCGGCCGCATCGTCAACATCGGCTCGGTCAACGGCCAGGCCGGCCAGTACGGTCAGGTCAACTACGCCGCGGCGAAGTCCGGCATCCATGGCTTCACCAAGGCGCTGGCGCAGGAGAGCGCGGCCAAGGGCATCACCGTCAACGCCATCGCTCCCGGCTACATCGACACCGACATGGTGCGCGCGGTGCCGGCCAACGTGCTGGAGAAGATCGTCGCCCGCATCCCGGTCGGCCGCCTGGGCCGCGCGTCGGAGATCGCCAAGGCCGTGCTGTACCTTGTTGACGACGACAACGGCTTCATGACCGGCTCGACCCTGTCGGTCAACGGCGGCCAGCACATGTACTGATCCCGCGTCGGGTCTCGCACCCCGGTTCGTGAATCATGACGAAGCCCCTTTCCCGCGCCCGGCCGGACCCTTGGTCCGCCGGGGGGCGGGGAAGGGGTTTTTGTTTTTGAAACAGCCCCCGCCGCACTTGACGGACCGGCCGCCGAGTTGAAGGTTATCGTCCGTTTCGGATGCACCACCACATTGGACACCCTGCGATGCCCTACACCTCGTTGCGCGACTTCATCGACCGGCTGGAGAAGACGGGGCGGCTGGTGGTGGTGAAGGAGCCGGTGTCTAGCGTGCTGGAGATGACGGAGATCCAGACCCGCCTGTTGGCCGAAAACGGCCCGGCGGTGCTGTTCGAGAATGTCATCAAGGCCGACGGCACGCGCTCGGAGATGCCGGTGCTGGTCAACCTGTTCGGCACGGTGGAGCGGGTCGCCTGGGGCATGGACCGCGAGCCGCACCAGCTGCGCGCCGTCGGCGAGACGCTGGCCTTCCTCAAGCAGCCGGAGCCGCCGGGCGGCTTCCGCGAGGCGCTGGAGCTGATCCCGCTCGCCAAGACCGTGCTGTCGATGAAGCCGAAGACGGTCGGCTCGGCCCCCTGCCAGGAGGTGGTGCTGACCGGCGACGACATCGACCTCGGCCGCCTCCCGGTGCAGGGCTGCTGGCCGGGCGAACCGGCACCGCTGATCACATGGCCGCTGGTGGTGACCAAGGGGCCGACGGGCAAGCGCGAGGACGACTTCAACCTCGGCATCTACCGCATGCAGGTGCTGGGCAGGAACAAGACCATCATGCGCTGGCTGAAGCACCGCGGCGGCGCCCAGCATCATCACCGCTGGGCCGCCCATCAAGAAAAGAAGGGCGGCAAGCGCGAGCCGCTGCCCTGCGCCGTCGTGCTGGGGGCCGATCCGGGCACCATCCTGGCCGCGGTGACACCGGTGCCCGACACCCTGTCGGAATACCAGTTCGCCGGCCTGCTGCGCGGCAAGAAGGTGGAGCTGGTGGAGTGCAAGACGGTGCCGCTGAAGGTGCCGGCCCAGGCGGAAATCGTCCTGGAAGGCCATGTCAGCCTCGACGAATACGCCGATGAGGGGCCCTACGGCGATCACACCGGCTATTACAACTCGGTCGAGCCCTTCCCGGTCTTCACCGTCACCGCCATGACGATGCGGCGCAAGCCGATCTATCTCTCGACCTTCACCGGCCGTCCGCCCGACGAACCGTCGGTGCTGGGCGAGGCGCTGAACGAGGTCTTCATCCCGCTGCTGGTCCAGCAGTTCCCGGAGATCGTCGATTTCTGGCTGCCGCCGGAAGGCTGTTCCTACCGCATCGCGGTGGTCAGCATGAAGAAAGCCTATCCCGGCCACGCCAAGCGGGTGATGATGGGTGTCTGGTCCTTCCTGCGCCAGTTCATGTACACGAAATGGGTGATCGTCGTGGACGACGACATCGACGCGCGGAACTGGAAGGATGTGATGTGGGCGATCTCGACCCGCATGGATCCGGCCCGCGACATCACGGTGATCGAAGGAACGCCGATCGACTATCTCGACTTCGCCAGCCCGGAATCGGGCCTGGGCGGCAAGGTCGGCCTGGACGCCACCAACAAATGGCCGCCGGAGACCAAGCGCGAATGGGGCGAGAAGCTCCACATGACCGACGATGTCGTGGAGAAGGTCAGCCGGAAGTGGGACCTCTACGGCCTGCCGGGCAGCGGGAAACCGATCTGGAAATGAGGTGACGATGACCACCCTCTCCCGACCAGGGTCGGGAGAGGGGCCTGTACACTACCGCCGCGGGTCGCGGCTGAGGCCCTTGGCCTGCAGTTCCTCCAGATACTCGTTCCACAGGCTCTCCTGCCCGGTGCCGATCTCGTAGAGGTATTTCCAGGTGTAGATGCCGCTGTCGTGCAGGTCGTCGAAGACGATGCGGACGGCGTAGTTGCCGACCGGTTCCACCCGCATGATGCCGACATGACGGCGGCCGGCGACGGTCTGCTTCTGGCTGGGGTTGTGACCCTGCACCTCGGCGGACGGGCTGACGACGCGCAGGAACTCCGCCGGGTAGGAGAAGGTGCCGCCATCGTCGAAATCGACCTCCAGCCGCTTCTCCTCCTTCTTCAGGCGGATCTCGGTCGGCCAGTGGACCGTTCCGAAGTCATCGCCAGTCATCGCGACGCCCCCGCCTTGTCCAGGCTGCGGGCCTCGTCGATCAGCATGATCGGAATGCCGTCGCGAATCGGGTAGGCCAGCCCGGCGCGCTCGCTGACCAGCTCGCCGCGTTCGGCGTCGTAGCGCAGCGGGCCCTTGGTCAGCGGACAGACCAGGATTTCCAGCAGCTTCGGGTCGACCCGCGCGCTGGTTTTCGATTCGCTGCTCTTGTCCTCGGGCGTCGCCATGTCGTGTCTCGCAATCGTCAAGGTAAGGATCAATGCCTGGGCGGCGGACCGTCCCCGTCATGGCTGTCGAGAATGGCCATCTCCACCAGTCCGATCAAGAGCTTCCCGCGCTCCGCCAGGGTCGGGGCCTCGAGCAGCGCCTGTTTCTCGCCGGGCGTGAAGGGGCAGATCATGGCGAGCGAGTTGACCAGCCGTTCGTCCAGCGTCGATTCGATGGACTTCCAGTCGACCGACAGGCCCTGGACGCGGAAATAGCTCTTCAGCGCGCCGAGCAGACGGTTGCGGTCGATGTCGCCGCAGGCCTCGGGCTCCAGGTCGGCGCGGAAGGGGCGCCAGTCGGGCACCACCCGGCGGTAGCCGCGCGCACCCTCCACCTCCCGCCCGATCTCGAAGCGGGAGATACCGGTCAGGGTGATGAGGAAACGGCCGTCGTCGGTCTCGGCGAAGCTGGTGATGCGGCCGGCACAGCCGCAGTCATACACGGCAGGCTCGCGCTCCCGCCCCGCGGGGTCGAGCGGCTGGACCATGCCGATCATGCGGCCGTTGCCCAGCGCGTCCTCGACCATTGCGAGATAGCGCGGCTCGAAGATGTTCAGCGGCAGCCTTGCCCGCGGCAGCAACAGGACGCCTGCCAGCGGGAAGATCGGCAGCATCCCCGGAAGCTGGGCGAAATCCGGGTCGAAGGGGTTTCTGGTGGGGTTCCTGGTCATGCCAATCAGATAGAACCCCTTCGCCGGTGGAACAGCCGTCCGGTGTCCTGAAAAACGTCAGCTGAACATCATGGTCGACAGCCGGCGGCGGGTCTTCACCGTCAGCGGGTCGGTCTGGCCGAACGCCTCGAAGAACTTCACCAGCTGCTTGCGGGCGCCATCCTCGTTCCAGTTGCGGTCACGTTTGAAGATTTCCAGCAGTTCGTCCACCGCCGCTTCCCGCTTGCCGGCGGCAAACAGCGCCATGGCGAGGTCGAAGCGCGAAGCATGGTCGTTCGGATCGTGGGCGACCTTTTCCATCAGTTCCGGGATCGGGCCGGCGTTGGCGGCCTGCTCCGCCACCTCCAGCGAGGCGCGGACGTTGGCCAGCTCCTTGTCCTTGGCGATGGCTTCCGGGGCCTGGGCCAGCATCTGCTTGGCATTCTCCAGGTCGCCGGCGGCGATCAGGCAGCGGACGATGCCGGCGTAGGCCTGGGCGTTCTCCGGCTCCGCCTGCATGATCTGGCTGTAGAGGTCGAGCGCGCCCTGCAGGTCGCCGCCCTCCATCAGTTCCTTGGCCTGGGCGAAGGCCTCCTCCAGCAGGTCACCGGCCCCGCCGCCGGCGCCGGCCTGCTTGGCCAGCGCCACCAGCTTGTCGACGAAAGCCTTCACCTGCGATTCGGGCAGGGCGCCCATGAAGCCATCGACCGGACGACCCTGGAAGAAGGCGTAGACCGCCGGGATCGACTGCACGCGCAGCTGCGAGGCGATCATCGGGTTGGCGTCGGTGTCGATCTTCACCAGGCGCACCGCGCCCTTGGCGGCGCGGACCACCTTTTCGATGATCGGACCCAGCTGCTTGCAGGGGCCGCACCAGGGCGCCCAGAAATCGACGATCACCGGAACGTCGCGCGAGGCCTCGATCACGTCGGCCATGAAGGCGCGGTCGCTGCTGTCCTTGACGACGTCAGCGGCACCGGCGGCGGCACCGGCGGCGGGAGCGGCGGGCTTGGACCCGTTGGCGGGGGGCATGGAGAACATGGCGTGTTTCGGTCCCGTTGGTGATGCCTGGCCCAGTAGGACATCCCGGTGGGCCATGGTGTTGCCGATCCGGCCGTTGCCGGTCCGGATCCTGATCGTTGCCGACATATGTGAGCGTGCAAGGCGGCTCAAGCAAGCATTGCGTGGGCAAGCATTGAGTGGAACCGCCGGAGCCGGTCAATCCCCAGTGCGGCCGAACTCGACGATCGCCGGCTCGTGCCCGCAGGCATGGATGAAGCGCAGCAGATCATCGCGCCGGATCGCCGTGGTACGGTCGTTCAACAGGGGATGATAGTTCAGCAGGTCATGCTCCATCATCGCCTTCTGCAGGACGACGCGTACCTTGTGCCCGGTGTCGTTGATCAGGGCGAAGGGCGTGACCGATCCCGGCCGGATGCCGAGGACGCGCCACAACCTGTCGGCCGAGGCGAAGGACAGACGCGCCGAGCCGATCGCCTTGTCCAGCCGGTTCAGGTCGACCCTCGCATCCTCCAGCGCCACCACCAGCCAATGCTGGTCCTTCTTGTCCTTCAGGAACAGGTTCTTGCAATGGCCGCCGGGCAGAGCGCCGCGCAGGGCCTTGCTCTCTTCCACCGTGTGCAGCGGCGGGTGGCTGTGCGTGGTTGCCTGGATGCCCAGCGCGTCGAGCCGCGCCAGCAGTTGGTCCGGCGAGGTCGGCAGCGGCGCCGCCTGATCCGGAAGGGAGGTCGATGCGGTGTCCATGACAGCCCTTGTACCGGGCGTGCGGAAAATCGTCCAGCCGGTGAAGAAAACTGAAACAAGGCGCTTGCAAAGCGTCGGCCGATGAGTATAGTCCGCCGCACACCGCCGGACGGCAGACACTGGCTGCCGAATGACGGTGCGGAGCGCGGGCGTAGCTCAGGGGTAGAGCACAACCTTGCCAAGGTTGGGGTCGAGGGTTCGAATCCCTTCGCCCGCTCCAATTTCCTCCAGCTTTTCTGCTGGGGCATGCGATCTCAAAAGGCCGGACCTTCGGGTGCCGGCCTTTCGCATTTTGGCATTTGCATTTGCCCGCCTGCCATCTTCGGCCAGCCGTCCCTCCCTGCCGTCTCGATACTTCTGCACTTTCCTCCGACCTTGAGCCTTGTGCCGGCAACCTGTTTCTCGGGTCGAATGAACGGCCTATATTGGCAATCAAAAATTGCGCAACGACAAACTCTCGGCGTCATACAATCGTAGGCCTGCGCGCCGGCTAAGGCGTGGGCGCCTTTTTGTACATTTCTCCCAATGCCCAAGGTTGGCAACAGCAGTTGTGAAGCGTCGAAACATAGCTGGTGATTGCCTCGCAATCTCCCGCCTGAGGCGCGCATTGCTTGAAAACGACTATCGATACGGGATAAAAATTTCCTATGACGTATTTACAGATTGTCAACCTCCTTGCGTATGACGGCTTATGCGGGTACACTTCAAAATCTAAACAAATAGCGCCAAAATCTCCGGGGGTTGTGCCGCTCGCTGAAGTTCCGCGAAGGATCGCGCCGAAGTCCCGCTCATTCCCGTATAAGGACGCCCTGATCGCTTGACGCGTGCGCCCGTGCCGGTCATCCGGCGGCATGGCGGACGGGTCAGGCATGTCGGGGTTGCCTTGTCGGGGCTGCCGCCTTTGGGATTGGCCTGCGCCGGAACCGTCACCGCCCTCACGCCCCCTCCGAAGCCGATCCAGACACGAAGACCAGACCGAAGAAAGGACCCCGCCATGGCCATGCAACGCTATCTCGTCGACTATCGCCGGCTGTCGACCGACACCCTCGCCAAATGGTCGTCGGTGCCCAGCAGCGTCGCCTCCGACGCGCTGAACCGCTGCCAGAGCATGGATTCGCGGATCAAGCCGATGGTGCCGGGCATGCGCATCTGCGGTCAGGCCCGCACTGTCGTCACCATGCCCGGAGACAACAGCATGGTTCATCATGCAGTCAGTCTGGCCGAGCCGGGCGACGTCGTCGTCGTGGCTGGCGGCGGTCTGGACGATGTGGCGCTGGCGGGCGAATGGGTGGTGCGCTGCTGCAAGCGCCGGGCGCTGGGTGGGCTGGTGGTCGACGGCTCCGTCCGCGACCTGCACGAAATCCGCGGACTCGGCCTGCCGGTGTTCGCCAAGGGAGCGGTTGCCCGCGGCCCGCACAAGAATTTCGGCGGCAAGATGGACGTCACCGCGGCCATCGGCGGCGTGCCGGTCAATCCCGGCGACCTGATCCTGGGCGACGAGGACGGCGTGGTGGTGGTGCCGCTGGCCTTCGCCGATGCCGCTCTGGCCCAGAGCCTGGCCCTGCTGGAACGCGAGCGCCAGTGGACCGAGCAGATCGAGGCCGGCGCCACCCTGGTGGACGTGCTGGGGGTCCCGCCGCTGGAGATCGTTCCCGCCGAATGAGCGGGTCGGTGTAAGGAAAGCCCCCGCATCGTCGGCCCGCCCGGCCGACCCCGCCCACATGGTGCCGTGTCCATGTCGCTGATTTTCCAGATCGTCCTGCCGATGTTCGGCTTGATCGCCCTTGGCTATTGGGCGGCACGCTACCGCGGGTTCAGCAATGCGATGGTCCAGGGGCTTTCCCGTTTCCTCGGCATCTATGCCCTGCCGGCGCTGCTGTTTTCCAACATGGCGCGGGCGGACATTCCCGATCCTCTGGAATGGGCGGTGCTGGGGTCCTTCTACATTGCGGCTGTGGCGGTCTTCCTGGTGGGCGGGCTGTGGATGCGGATGGCGGGCCGGCGGGAGCAGATCGCCCCCATCGGCCTCGCCAGTTCCTTTTCCAACATCGCGCTTCTCGGCTCTCCCATCATCATGGAGGCCTATGGGCCGACGGTGGCGGTGCCGGTGATGCTGCTGATCGTCTTCCAGTCGCCCTTGCTGTTCACTTCCGCAACCATGCTGGCGGAGACTCAACGGTCGGCGCGCGGCGGCCGGTCCGGGCGACCGGTCCAGGCGACGCTGGGGGCGGCCAAGGCGACGCTGACCAGCCCGCTGGTGATGTCGGTCATCCTAGGGCTGGCCGCCAACCTGATTCATCTGCCGATTCCGCCCATGGTGATGAAGAGTTTCACCATGATGGCCCAGACGGTGCTTCCCTGTGCCTGCTTCACCTTGGGTGCGTCTCTGGCGCTCAGCCCGGCTTCAGGCGCGGTGCTGCCCGCGACGGTCGTGGCCCTGCTGAAGACCGGGCTCCATCCGCTGCTGACCTGGCTCCTGGCCACACATGTCTTCGACCTGCCTCCGGTGTGGGTCGCCCCGGCCGTGACCGCCGCAGCCCTGCCGATCGGCATCAACGCCTATGTCTTCGCCGAACGATACAATGCCGGGCGGGACGTGGTGTCGATGTCGCTGCTGATCTCCACGCTGCTCTCGCCGGTGTCGATCTCCATTGCCTTCATGGTTTCGGCCGCGGGCTGAGTCGGCCTTCCAAGGCTGAGCGTCTACTTATCATATCTTTGTAAATTCAAAGAAGTGACTTTGGGGTTCCAGGCGGTGCGCCTGGCGGGCATGGATGGGTGTCTACGCCTGCATGCGGCAGTATGACCCCGATTCACGCCATTGATGCGAGAGTAAAATCCTGTTAGCCTCTAATTGTATGAGTTGTGAAGCATACATACTGCGTTATGGCTGCGTGCTGATCGGAAAAAGCAAGGAAACGGGGAATTCGCCGTAGGTGAGGTGGTGGTCAGCCGGGTTCGGACTGGGCAAGACAAATCCATCAAACCTTTGCGCATATGCCAGTATGTCAGAGAATTGCATGCAGAAATATGTCAACGGGACGGCAAATGATTATGACAGATCAAATATTCCGATTAAAGAAATCCCGTTAATCATTGAAAAAGATTTCCGGGGTGATATGGCGCGGTGGTGGTCGTGCCGGCGGGCTGGCCGCCCCGAAAGCGAACCCGCACAGGGTTCACGTTCCAACCACGTATCGCAGAGCGGTCCGGCGATGGCGGAACGCAGGGCGGCTCCTATCGTGCCGTCGGCGTCGCGCGACTGCTGCCCGTTCCTCCGCCCCAATGCCATGCCGGATGGTTCGCACCACGGACCGGCGGCCGACGCAGGTGCCCCATGACCCTCCTCAACAACTTCCACATCCCCGTCAAGATGGCCATTCCGGCGACGACGGCGATCATCGGCATGCTGGTGATCGCGCTGCTCGGCTGGTCGGCGATCACCCAGCAGTCGACGCTGCTCGACACGCTGTTCAACCGCTCCTTTACCCGGGAGGCGGAGATCCAGGGGCTGACCGACACCTTGACGGTGGCCCACGCCGGCATGTACCGGACCGTGATCCTCAGCAGTGCGAACGCCTCGCCCAAGGCGGTGGAAGAGGAGATGAAGGCCCTCAACGCACAGCTCGACAAGCTGAAGGGCCAATCGGAGGCATTGAAGGGCGCCACCGCCGAGACCGACGAGGAAGCAAAGTATTTCGAGCGGTTCGGCAGCGACGCCGCGACTTATCTTGCAAAGGTGGGAAGTTTCCTCGATCTGCTTAAGATGGGTGTCGATCCGCTGGACTTCCTGCAGGAGGTTCAATCGGCTTACACCCGTCTTCAGAGCACCAGTCGCGACTATCTGAATTACAAGCGCAAGGTCTCCACGGACGCCTACACCCAGGTCAACGCGTCGGTCGACAACACGACCCAGGCCTTCATGCTGGTGGCGGGAGGCGCACTGCTGGTGACGGTCGGCGTGGCCCTGTTCATCGGCATGAACATCGCCCGGCCCATCGTGCGCCTGACCGACGTGATGGAACGGCTGGCCCGCGGCAACCTGGAGGCCGACATCCCCGCCGCGGACCGGGGCGACGAGATCGGTCAGATGGCTCGTACCGTCCAGGTGTTCAAGGAGAATGCCGTCCGGGTGCAGGAACTGTCCCGCGAGCAGGAGGCGATGCGCGTCCGCAACGACCAGGAGCGGCGTCAGGCGATGTCGGCGCTCGCCAACGACCTGGAGGCTTCGGTCAAGGCGATGATGGGCGAGGTGGTGCGGTCCGCCACGTCGATGCGCAACGAAGCCAATTCGATGCTCGACAATGCCAAGCAGACCAGCCACCACAGCGACAGCGTCGCCCATTCCGTGCAGGAAGCGACCAGCGAGGTCGAGAGCGTGGCGGCCGGCGCCGAGCAGCTGCGTGCGTCGATCGACGAGATCACCCGCTCCATCAGCCAGTCGGCGCAGCTCGCCCGCGGTGCGGTGGAGGAAGCCGGCCGCACCGACAGCATCGTCCAGGGCCTGAGCGAGGCCAGCCGCAAGATCGAGGAGGTGGTCGGTCTCATTCAGTCGATCGCCGGCCAGACCAACCTGCTTGCGCTGAACGCCACCATCGAGGCGGCACGGGCGGGCGAGGCCGGCAAGGGCTTCGCCGTCGTTGCGCAGGAGGTGAAGAGCCTGGCCAACCAGACCGCCAAGGCGACCGAGGAAATCGGTGCGGAGATCGCCGCGGTCCAGGCCGCCACCCATGCCGCGGTCGGCGCCATCCGTGCCATCGTCGGCACCATCCGTCAGGTCGACGAATCGCTCGGCACCGTCGCCGCCGCGGTGGAGGAGCAGGATGCCGCCACCCGCGACATCAGCGCCCGGTCCCAGCGCGCCGCCGTCGACACCATGGCGGTGATGCAGGAAATGCGTCTGGTCCAGCAGGCTGCTGAAACCACCGGCCATTCCGCCGGCTCGGTGCAGAACACCACGGAAGAGCTGTCACGCAGCTTCAACCGCCTGGACCACGAGATCGAAGCCTTCATCGCCCGCATCACTGCGGCGTGACGGTGGAATGAGACGACGACGCCCTCTCCTGTGATGTACAGGGGAGGGCGTTTCTTTTTGGGGCGGTGGTTTTTAGGAACAATCGGCTGCGATCGGAAGCCGACGCCTTACCCCACCAGCACGCCCTTGCGCGCATCCGCCCACTCCCGCGCAGTCGTCGGGCGGCCGCCAGCGTCGATCAGGCCGCGGGTGAACAGTTCCTCGGCGTGGCGGATGAAGAAGGCGGCGGTGCTCGGCCGCTCCCAATGCTCCATCCAGTTCTGTTCCAGGAAGGCCAGGATTCCCGGCTGGTCCAGTTCCACCTCCCACAGCACGCCCAGCAGCGAAGTCTGCTGCTCCTCATGCATGCAGTCCTCGAAGCACAGGCGCTTGTCGGCGCGGGCTTCCTTGCGGGCGGTGGTCTCCGGGCCGGGGCCCAGACCGTAATCGATCAGCGTCCGCCGCTCCGGCGCTGCGCACAGCCAGTGCGCCACCTCATGCACGATCACCGTCGCCTCGACATCGGTGCGGATCACCTGCCCGTCCCACATGAAGGAGCGGCTGGGCGGCTCGTCCAGCGTGTCGATGCCATGGGCATGGGCCAGCCGCACCGCCTCGGCCCGCTGGGCCGGCGTGTTGACACCGCCGCCGGGTTCGGCCTCCGGCCGCACGGGCCAGGTTGCGGCGATCCGGCGGAAGGCGGCCCGCGCTTGGGCATGGCCGTCCAGATGGGCGTCGAAGGCCGCGATGGCCTTCGGCATGTCGTCGATGGCGATGGGGGTCAGGATCATGGCGCCTATGTGCCCAAGGGGGCGTTCGGGCGCAAGAGGAATGTAACGCGGCAAAAGAGCAGGGCTGCCCGCCAGAAGAAGGGCGCCGGCAAGACCCGATCTGTTGGGGGTCTGCCGGCGCCACATCTGTAACGACTGCGCCGAAGTTCGATGGTGTTTCTTACGCAGCCCGCATATCGGTCAGGAAGCGCGACACGAAGCCGCGCAAGTCGGTCGCCTCATGGTTCAGCCCATCGGCAGCTGTCAACACCTCGCGCGAGGCGTCACCGGTGGATGCCGCGGCCTCCGACACGCCGGCGATGTTGCCGGACACCTGCTGTGTGCCGCGCGCCGCCTGCTGGACGTTGCGGCTGATTTCCTTGGTGGCGGCACCCTGCTCCTCCACTGCAGCCGCGATGGTGGTGGAGATGTGGTTGATCTCGGCGATCACCCGGCCGATTTCGGCGATGGCCCCGGCTGCCTGCCGGCTGATCTCCTGGATGCCGGAAATCTGGTTGCCAATCTCCTCCGTCGCCTTGGCGGTCTGGCTTGCGAGGTTCTTGACCTCCGACGCCACCACGGCAAAGCCCTTGCCTGCCTCGCCCGCCCGTGCCGCCTCGATGGTGGCGTTCAGCGCCAGAAGATTGGTCTGGCTGGCGATGTCGGTGATCAACTGCACCACCTCGCCGATGCGCTGGGCGGCATCGACCAGCCCGCGGACGGTGTCGTCGGTCTTCTCGGCGGTGGCGACCGCCTGCCCGGCGATGCGTGTGCTCTCGGCCACCTGCCGGCCGATCTCGGCGATGGAGGCGGTCAGCTCCTCGGTCGCTGCGGCCACCGTTTCCACATTGCCGGTGGCTTCATGGGAGGCGCTGGCGACGGCGTCGGCCTGCCGGGTGGTCTGCTCGGCGGTGGCGGACATGGTCTGGGCGGTCGCCTGCAGCTGCGTCGCCGCCGCCGAAACCCGGCCCAGCGCCGCCAGGACCAGCCGGTCGAATTCCTGGGTCAGCCGGTCGATCCGCTCACCGCGGTTCCGGCGCGCCTCGTGGTCGGCACGTTGAACCTCGGCCAGCCGGTCGCTCTCGATCAGCCTGTCCTTGAAGACCTGCAGGGCCCTGGCCATGCCGCCGATCTCGTCGGCACGGTCCCGGCCGGGGATGTCGACGCTGCGGTCGCCACCGGCCAGCCGGGTCATCCGGTCGGTGATCGCCACCACCGGGCGCGACAGCCCTCGCCCGATCAGCAGCGCAGTGGCCAGCCCCAGGACCACCGCGACCAGAGACGCGACGATCATCACCGTGAGCGCCTTGGTGATGAAGGCGCCGGTTTCCTCGCCCAGGTGTTTCTGATGCTCGACGCTGGCGACGGTCAGCTGTTCCGCCTCGGTGGCGATGGAGTCGCCGACGGGGATCAGCACCTCGGTCACCAGCCGGTCGCGCTCGGTCGTCGCCTTGACCACGGCATTGAAGCCGGTGGTGTAGACGCGCAGCATCGCGGTGTAGGACATCGCCATCTTGCGCCGTTCCAGGTCGGTCAGCCTCGCCATCATCGCCCCGCCGCGGCTGGCGGCGTCGGTGAATTGCGAGCGGGTCTGGCTTGCCAGCGCCGGGGAGCCGTCGACGTTGTAGCGCGTGGCCGAGATGCGGGCGGACAGCATGTGGCGCAGGGCCATGCCCGCAAGATAGGCGGCATCGGTGTCGCCGGCGGAACTGGCGCTGTCCATGATCTTGTCCAGTGCGCTTTCCAGCCGGGGTCCGATCTCGTCCAACTCGGCGATGGCCTTGCTGCGCTCCGCCTGCAACTCCATCGTCGCGGCGAAGGCCTCCTGATATTGCGCGATCTCCTGCGACATGTGGTTGACGGTCTGCAGCAGGGCCGGGTCGGCGAACAGGCTGCGGGCCTTGTCGATGGCCTGCGCCGCCTCGCCGGCAAGGCGGCGGACAGTTGCGCCGACCTCCGGCTCGCCGGTCAGCAGGAATCGGGTGGATTGCTGGCGCATCTCCAGCATCAGGGCCTGGATACGCCCGGCCTCGTTGGTCTGCTGGCCGAGCCGCCGGTAGGTTTCCACCGCGCCGCCGGCATCGGACAGGCCCACCACGCCGATGCCGCCGATCAGCACCAGGAACACCAGGATGCCGGCGCTGGCCGCCGTGATCTTGGAACCCACGGAAAAGCGATTGAAAAGGCTCATGGTCGAGGCCTCCGTCGGCACAGGGTCGCTGCTCAGCGCTTGGTCAGGGCGACCAGGAAAAGGTCAGCCTCCACGACCGGTTTCAGGAAGTGTGCCACATTCCCCGGTATGGTCAGCCTTCAGGAGCTTGCAGCCCGAGGGTCCCCCGGGATCCCCCGGCTGACGCAGGGGAAAGCGACGGGCGGCGGGTGTGGAATAATCGCAGGCCTTGCATGTTTGCCCGTTGCGTGGGGCCGTGGGCTGCCGTCCCTTGGTCACTTTCACGGGCGGAAAGACCATTTTTTGTGCCGCGGCGGTCACAGGAGAGGCATTTTGAACATCCACTGCTATCGTGGTATATGCCAAAGGGCGCAGCGGCCGTCCGGGGTCGTCGCCGATCCCTCATCCTCCCGGTCTCTGACGCTTTGACCCGACGGCTGGCCATGTCCATTCCCGACGCGCCCATTTCCGCGGCCTCTTCGGATGTTCGCACCCCTTCCGCACGCCATACCGGCGATTCCCGGCCACCGGCCGGCCGCTCCACGACTGGCCGGCCCACGACTGATCGGTTGTGTCGCCCACGACACGGACGATTGTCGGTGGTCATCCCCTTCTACAACGAAGGTCCCAACATCGACGCCCTGTTCGCCCGGCTCACCCCGGTGCTGGACGGGTTGGGCATGGATTGGGAGGTGGTCTGCGTCAACGACGGCAGCCGCGACGACACCGTCGACCGGCTGCTGGACGTCCATGACCGCGAGCCGCGGGTGAAGGTGGTCGACCTGTCGCGCAACTTCGGCAAGGAACTGGCGCTGTCCGCCGGGCTCAGCCACACCACCGGCGATGCCGTGGTGCCGATGGATGCCGACCTGCAGCATCCGCCGGAGCTGTTGCCGGCCTTCATCGCCAAGTGGCGGGAGGGCTTCGACGTGGTGGTCGCCGTGCGGCACGCCCGTGTCGGGCAGAGCCTGAAGCACCGGCTGTTCGCCAAGCTGTTCTACTGGGTCTTCGACCATCTGTCGGAGATCAAGCTGCCGCGCGAGGTCGGCGATTTCCGCCTGATGGACCGCCGTGTGGTCGAGGTCATCAACCGGATGCCGGAGCGCACCCGTTTCATGAAGGGCATCTTCGCCTGGGTCGGCTTCCGGCAGGCCGCCATCCCCTATGAACAGGGGGAGCGCGCCGGCGGTGACACCAAGTGGGGTTTCGTCAAGCTTCTGCGCCTGTCCTTGGACGGTCTGACCGCCTTCTCCACCTTCCCCCTGCGGGTGTGGAGCCTGGTCGGCATGGCCGTGTCGGGCGTCGCCTTCATCTACATCCTGATCCGGCTGGTCCGCACGCTGATCCATGGGGTCGACGTGCCCGGCTATGAATCGCTGCTGGTCGCGGTGCTGTTCCTGGGCGGAATCCAGCTCATCACGCTTGGGATCATCGGCGACTATCTGGGCCGCGTCTTCGCCGAGGTGAAGGGCAGGCCGCTGTTCATCGTGCGCTCCGCCCACGGCTTCGGCGCGGCGGACGAGGAGCACGGGCACGGATTCGATCCGGTCGGCGATCCCGCGGCTCAGGAGCCGCAGCGATGAGCATCGAGACCCGCCCGCGCACCGGCGACGAAGACGCCGGTGACGGGACTCCCGCCGCTCGCCGCCCTTCCGGAACCGCCGCATCATCCTCGGCCGCCGGGAGGCCCGCCAGCGCCTCCGGCTTTGCGCTGCAACACGGTGAGGCCGCACTGTGGGACGGGCTGTCGCGCGCGCTGTTGCTGGGGCTGCTGATCCTCGCCGCCCTGACCTTCCTCAGCTACGGCATCAGCACGGACGAGGAGGTGCAGCACATCTACGGCAAGAAGCTGCTGTCCTACTACACCAGCTTCTTCCAGGATCGGTCCGCCTTTCATTTCAAGGATCTGGCCTATTACGGCGGCCTGTTCGATCTCGTCACCGCCGTCATCGTGCCCTTTTCCCCCTTCGAGGAGTACGAGACGCGGCATCTGCTCTGCGCGCTGGTCGGCGTTCTCGGCATTGCCGGGACATGGCGCTACACCCGGCTGCTCGCCGGCCCGCGCGCCGGCTTCATCGCCGCGGCGCTGCTCTCGCTGAGCGGCGTCTATTACGGAGCCATGTTCAACAACACCAAGGACGTGCCCTTCGCGGCCGGCATGGTGTGGACGCTCTATTTCGCCACCCGCATCCTGAAGCAGTTGCCGCGGCCCAGCCGCAGCGCGGTGCTGAAGTTCGGTCTGGTGTTGGGCCTGACGCTGGCGATCCGCGTCGGCGGTGTGCTGGCTGGCTTCTATCTGGCGGTCGCCATGGCGCTGCATTTCGCGCTGGTGACGCAGCAGGAAGGGCATCGCTGGGCGCTCGTCGATGCGCGCCGCGCCTTCCTGTCCTTGTGGCCGGCGATTCCCGTCGCCTACGCGATCATGGCCGTGTTCTGGCCCTGGGTGGTGCAGAGGCCGCTGCGCAATCCGCTGGAGGCGCTGCGCGTCGTCTCGCACTTTCCCATCGACATCCAGACCCTGTTCATGGGCGAACTGGTCCATTCCAACGACCCGCCCGCCCTGTACCTTCCGGTCTATCTGGCGGTGAAGCTGCCGGAAGCGGTGGTGATCGGCGTCGCCGCGGCGGTGGTGCTGGCCGCGATCTGGCTTGCCCGCGGCGGCTGGCGGCGGACCGGCGCCTTCACGCTGGTGCGCTACACCCCGCTGGCGCTGGCGGGATTCCTGCCGATTCTGCTGTTCATCCTGATGCGGCCGTCGGTCTACAACGGCATCCGCCATTTCCTGTTCCTGGTGCCGCCCTTCGTGGTGATGGCCGCCATCGCCACCGACCGGCTGTGGACGCTGTGCCAGCGCGGCGGACGGGCTCTCGGGCAGGGCTTCGCCGCCGCGATGACCGTGGTCGCGGTGGTGTACGCGTGGCAGCTGGGCGCCATGCACCCGAACCAGTACGTGTACTACAACCAGTTCGTCGGGGGCGTACGGGGCGCCGACGGCAAGTTCGAACTGGACTACTGGGGCAACTCCCTGCATGAGGCGCTTCAGGAGTTGATCGAGTATGTCGAGCGCGAGAATGACGGCCGCCCGCCGCCGCGGCAGTACACCCTGACCGTCTGCGGCAACACGCTGGCGGTGCGGTTTGAACTGCCGCCCTGGCTGCGTCTGGTCAATGGGATCGAGCCGGATTGGCGCAAGGCCGATTTCTTCCTGGCCTTCACCCAGGTCAAGCGCTGTCCGTCGCTGCTGGACGGCCACCCGATCCTTGAGATCGCAGCCGACGATGTGCCGCTGTCCATCGTCAAGGACCGCCGCCCGCCCAAGGCCGACGTTCCTACCGAGTGACTGCCCGACCGGATGACCGGGCGAGTATGGGGAGTGCGGCCGGGGAGTACCCCCGACCGCGCCGCCGCCGTCTTTAGCCGGATCACCCTTCGCGGCCCTGTCCGCCGGCCGGACCTCCCCCCACTCTCCGAACCTGCGATTCGGAGGCCGGGCGGAGGCGGGGATGCGGCGCAGGCTGCTGTCGGGTGTTCTATGTCTGCTGCTGTGGGGTGTTCCTTTCAGCCCGACCGGGGCCATCGGACTGGACCGATCAAGTGATCGGATTGGCGATCCGCTGGCAGACCTGGTGACCCGTGCGGTGGAGAACCTCCAGCCGCCGGCCGGGGCGGGCAGTCTGGTCGTCGGCGTGATCCGCGACGGCCGGTCGCTGGTGGTTGGGCGCGGCGGCGCCGGGCGTGCGGACGGCGGTCCGGCGGACGGGCGCACGCTGTTCCAGATCGCCTCCCTCACCAAGCCCTTCACCGGCACCATCATGGCGGAACTCGTGCGGGAGGGACGCCTGGCAGCCGACGATCCGCTGGAGCGGCATCTGCGGCGTGTCGGCCCGGTGCAGATCGCCCATGTGCCGGACCATGACGGCCTGCGCATCCGCCTGCGCGACCTCGCCACCCACACCGCCGGCCTGCCCAGCGTGCCGGAGACCCCGCGCTTCAACTGGAACAGGCTCGAGGATCCCCGCAACCCCTACAAGCCGCTGTCGCGTGCCGAACTGGGTCTATGGTTGTCCGGCTATCGGCTCTCTGTGCCGCCGGGCGGGCGTTTCAGCTACTCCAATGCCGGGATGGCGGTGCTGGGGGAGGCGTTGTCCGCCGCAGCCGGCCAATCCTATGAAGTCCTGCTGAAGCGGGTGGTGACCGACCGTTTCGGCTTGCGCGACACCACCCTGCAACCGACGGCGGAGCAGCGGGCGCGCAAGGCGGCCGGCCATGCCCGCGGGCGGACCGTGCCCGACTGGGAGGCGCCGGCGATGCTACCGGCCTTCGGTCTCTATTCTTCTGCCGACGACATGCTGCGATGGCTGTCTGCCAACCTGGGCGATTGCCCCGGTCGCGGCGCCGGTCCCGATGGGCAGGGCTGCGCCCCGGCGGTGTCGGCGACCCTGGCGCTGGCGCAGGCGGTGCAGGTCGATGGCCGGACCCTTGCCGATCCGGGAAGCCTGGGGGCCGGGGCCATGGCGCTCGGCTGGTTCGTCGCCCGGGCGGGGGATGGAACGCCGATCCACTGGCATTCCGGCTCGACCGGCGGGTTCAACGCCTACATTGCCTTTTCGAAGGCTCATCGCTGGGGCGTGGTGGCGCTGACCAACAGCGATCCCGAGCAGGTAACCGCCGACCGGGTCGTGATCGACCTCGTCCGCCATCTGGAGACCCGGCCGGAGGTGGCAGGCCTGCCCTGACCGGGGCTGCCGCGGGGCGGCCTGCCCTGGCTGCGCAGGGAATCAATGCAGGCGGCGGGGTGCCTTGGCGGGGATCTCCACATCGGCGCGCGCCTGGGCGATCGGACCGGCCTGATGGTGGGCAAGCCGCCAACCGCCGTTTTCCCGCGCGAACAGGTTGGTGGCAGCCAGAACGGCACCGCCCAGCGTCTCCTCGCAGACCACCAGGGCGGTGTCCCCATGCAGGGTGACGCGCTCGTTCCGCGCCTCGACCGTGATGCCGCTTGGAGCCCGCAGAACATCGCGCCAGCTGGTCAGCACGGCATCGCGGCCGAACAGGGCGGTCCAGCCGGGATGGATGCAGGACACGGGCAACGTCTCCGCCCACAGCGCTTCCATCGCGGCGGTGTCGCGGTTGGTGAAGGCGCGGTAGAAAGCCTGATTGAGGGCCAGCAGCGTGTCGCGGTCGGTCATGACTTCTGTCCGGGCGATGGTTCCGGGAACGGGTGAGGCACGGCTGGCTGGCCGGCGTCAGTCCGCTTGTAATGAAGCCATCCGGCATGGGCAAGCGCCGGTCCAGTGGGGTTCGGACCGGCGCTGTGACAAGTTGGCTGCTCGAAACCCCGCTTCAGGCGGTCAGGTTGACGCTCTGCGGCTTGGCGGTCGAGGACGAACTGGTGCTCGCAGCAGCCTCCTTCACCGCCGCGCCGTCCGTGCCGCCGGACAGTCCGGGCACCGGGGCGGACAGGTCGAGCGTCAGGTGGGTGACGCCGTTCTTGGAGGTCGTCGGCTTCAGCACCGCCAGCCCCTTCATCCCGTCGCCGCCAGCCTTGGAGGCCATGTCGTTCAGCTTGCCCAGGATGTCCTTGATCTCGTCGTCGCTGAAGCCTTCGGAGCGGACGATCATGCCGGTGGACTTGCCGGTGGCCGTGGTGGTCATGCCGGTGGCGCTCAACGCCATATCTCCGCCCTTGCCCAGCGAGGCCTGGAGCCGCTGGTCGTCGCGGCGGAAGTCCAGCGTCGACTTGGCGAAGGAGATGCGGACGCTGCGGTCGCCGTCCTGGATCTCCAGTTCGATCCCATGGGATTCGATCGACCATTGCGACTGGGTGGCCTGCATGTCCACCGACAGGTCGCTGAGGTTCATGCCGTCCAGCTTGGACTTCAGCTTGTCGCCGAAGCCGCTGACCGCGTCGTCGATGCGGTTCTTCGGAACGCCCAGCATGCTCAGCGTGTCGCCGAGCCCCTGCTTCAGCGCGTCGATGCCCTTGCCGAACATGCCGGCCAGGTCGTTGCCGTGGTCCAGCGCCGACTGCATCAGTGACTGCGCCTGCTTGGCGCGGTCGACGCCGCTGTTGCCTGCCGACAGGGCGCCGCCGCCCGCCGCCTGGGCGCCGCCCTTGCCGGTCATGCTGTCCAGCAGCGATTCCATCGACTGGCTGATGGTGTAGGCCGGCGACTGGCTCTTCTTTTCCGCCTTGTCGGCATCGACCGATTTCGCGTCCGATTTGGCCAGCGCGTCCTTCGCCGTGCCGACCGTCTTTGACGAGCCGTTCTGCACAGCCGTGGACAGCACCGACGGTTTGCCGTTCGGGCCGCTGAGCTCCGCGTAATACATGGATGCCCCCGCATCGCGTAGTTTGTCTGCAAGAGGAAGCATGACGCCGACAACCTTTACCATTTGTTAATTTCGGACATTTCTTCGAAAGTTCCAGGCAACTTCCTTAGCTAACTAAGTATCAAAGACTTTCTGTTTCTGCCTCTACGCTTTAGACCATTGTTCAGCCACTTGTTCCGACTGCGTGACGACCTGCGGCGAAGGGCGGCTTTCGCCTGGCCAGGGGGACTGCTACCCTGATGGCAGAAGGACCCGCGAGAAGGGAACCTGCCATCATGACCGACCGCCTTTCCATCGCGCTCGCCCAGGCCGGTCCGGCTGCGGGCAACCTCGCCGCCAACGCCGACCTCATCCGCGCCACCCGGGCGGAGGCCGCGGCCCGCGGCGCCGACCTCGTCGCTTGTCCGGCCGGCGCGCTGTCTGGCCTTCCTCTGCTGGATTTGATCGCTCAGCCCGCCTTCCTCGATGCCGTGGAGGCGACGGCACAGGCGCTGGCGGCGGATACAGCCGATGGTGGACCGGCCTTGCTGATCGGTGCCCCGTGGCGTGACGGCACCAAGCGGCACAATGCAGCCTTGTTGTTGGATGCGGGCAGGATCGCAGCAGTTCGTTACCAAGCCGAAACGGATCGCGGCGAGATCGGTTCGACCGAGGATGATCGTTTCGATAATGGTCCAATGCCGGGACCGGTGAATGTTCGGGGGGTGCGTATCGGTCTGCTGGTCGGCGGCGATCTGGCAAGCGCCGACGTGGCGGAAACGCTGGCCGAAAGCGGCGCCGAATTGCTGGTCGCGCTGCTGGCCAGCCCCTTCGCCCCTGGCCGTGCCGACGAGCGGGTGCAGGCCGCCGTGGCGCGGGTGGTGGAGTGCGGCTTGCCCCTGGTCGCCGTGAATGCGGTTGGCGGCGAGGATGAGCGGGTGTTCGACGGCGGCAGCTTCGCACTCGCACCGGGCGGCCGGCTGGTCGCCCAGGCACCGCTGTTTGCCGAACATCTGCTGTTGTCCCGCTGGGAACGTGGCGACGACGAGTCCTGGAGCAGTTCCGAAGCCGAAATGATTGCGCCGGCCGAGGGAGACGAGGCGCTCTACAGCGCGCTGATGCTGGGGCTGCGCGACGCGGTGGCGAAAGGCGGTGTACCGGGTGTGGTGGTCGGCCTGACCGGCGGCCTCGACTCGGCGCTGACCGCGGCCATCGCCGTCGATGCGCTCGGGCCGGAGCGGGTGCTGACGGTCCGCGCCCCGCTGCCGGGCGGCGAGGGCGAAGCGCTGGCGGACAGCCTGGACGATGCGGCCGAGATCGTGGAGTTGCTGGGATGTCGCCTGGACAATGTTGCACTCGCTCCGGTGCTGAAGGCGGCCGACTCGCTGCTGGCCCCCGCCTTTGCCGGGCGCGACTCGGCCGCGGCTGCGGACCGGCTGCACGCTCGTCTGCGCGCCGCGACCCTGGCGGCGCTGGCTGAGCGGATGGGCGCGCTGCTTCTGTCGACCGCCGACCGCACCGACCGGCTGCTTGTCCTCGTGCCCGAGGAGTCGGGTTGCGGCTATGCTGTGCTGGCCGATGTGCCGAAGGCGTTGGTGCTGGACTTGGCCCGCTGGCGCAACGGGAACCAACCGGCGGGATCGCGCGGGCCGGCCGGCCGGGTGATTCCGGAACGGGTGCTTGCGCGCAGGCTGAAGGCCGCGACGCCGGTCGGGCTGCCGCCGGTGGAGGCGCTGGACGATCTGCTGGGCGGTCTGCTCGACGATGGCCTTTCGCCGGGCGATCTCGTCGCGCGCGGGCATGCGGCCGGAACGGTGGAGTCCGTCTGGCGGATGGTGGTCCGGGCGGAAGCGGACCGCCGTCGGGCGCCACCGGGACCGCGTGTTTCGCGGCGGACCGCTGCGCGCCTGCGGCGCCTACCGGTCGGCGGCGGTGTCATCGATCTGGCTTGAGGTGAGGGGCGGGGAGGGGGAGCGCAGGGTCCCCCGTCACCCTTTCCTTCTGCCGGTTCCTTCTGCCGGGCCGGGCGTCAGCCGCGGGTCAGCTTGATGATCGTGGCGATCATGCCGAAGCTCCACAGCACGGCCGGCAGCACGATCCAGGTCGGATGGAAGAGGATCGCCAGCGGCATGATGAAAATCAGCAGCATGGCCGGGAAGACGAGATAGGGAGAGTTGCCCCAGTTGTTCAGCAACCCGGCCGGGTTCTCGTCTTCACCGAAATAAGCATCGGCGGTAACCGCTTGGTCCGTCATCTCTATCACCCAAGATTTTTGTGGTTATTATCCATCCCGCACTGCGGCAGGACATTGGTTCATACGCCACGATGCTTTGGATGACCAGAGCCCAGCCTTGGCCTCTGCTTTCGACTTTGGTCGAAGGTTATGCAGCTTCGGTGAGCGCCAATTGTGGGCGGCGCAGGCCGGACTGGATGGTGAAGGGTGCGCGGACGCCGCCGTTGAACAGTTCGGCACATTCCAGGGCCTTCAGCACGCGCTCCTCCGGCGGTTGCCCGGCGGTCGAGGCGAGCGAGCCCAGCGCATAGTCGGAGCCGCAGCCGATGGCGTGATAACCGCGCACCGCCTCGCCGACCTGATAGTCGGACTGCACGGTGAACAGGCGGCCTTCCAGCCCCACCATGAAGGTGCCGCCGGTCTCGACATCGTTGGAGCGGTGGGCGTATCCGCCGTCCTTCAGGCAGCCGCGGACGGCATCGACGAAGTCAACCACCATGTAACGGAACAGGTCGACATCGCCGTCACGCGACGGCACTTCCAAACGGTAATGCAGCAGTTGGCCCATGCGGAAGGAACTGGTGAAGCCGATCAGGCAATCGCCATTGCGGAACACCTTGGTGTCGGCGCGCACCGTGATGTCCAGGCCGTTCACCCCGGCGCTGTCGCCGCCCATCCACACCCGGTCACCGTCCACCAATCCCACAATGCAGGTCATCGCCAGCCCTCGCCCGATAGATACAAAACCGAGGCAAAGGGTGTGTGAAGCCGGTTAATGAATTATTGCCCGGCTTTGTGACATTGTGGATGAAAAAGGAGGTATCTCTACCCCCTCTGTCATCGTTTCTCTTTGTCACTTCGCCAAATCGACCAGAGCCTTGACCGTATTCTCTGCGCCCTCGGCGATCTGGAGCAGATTGGCATCCAGCATGTAGCAGGGGGAGGTGACGATCTTCAGCCCCGGATCGACCACGATCTCGCCATGGGTGGTGGTGCGGTGGATGGCGCCCATGGTCTCCAGTGCGGTGGCGGTGCCTGGATCGTTGCCGATGGTCAGTTCCACCCCCTGTTGGCCCAGGATTTTGGCGAGGATGGCCGGCGCGATGCACAGTGCGCCGATCGGCTTCCCTGCCGCGCGCATCGCGGCGACGGCGGCGACCACCTGCGGATTGACCGAGCAATCGGCCCCCTTGAAGGCGAAGTCGCTGAGATTCTTGGCGGCGCCGAATCCGCCGGGGAAGATCAGCGCATCGACATCGCCGGCCGAGAATTCGCTGAGCGCGGTGATCTTGCCGCGGGCGATGCGGGCCGATTCGACCAGCACATTGCGGCTCTCTCCGGTCTCCTTGCCGGTCAGGTGGTTGACGACATGGGCCTGCGTGATGTCGGGGGCATAGCACACCGCGACCGCGCCGACCCTGGCGATTGCCAGCAGGGTGCAGACCGCCTCGTGGATCTCCGCGCCGTCATACACGCCGCAACCCGACAGCACGACGCCGATGCGCAAGCTCTTGTCCGCCATAGGATGCCTCCGAGATTGGATTTGCCGCCAAGCTAACGCAGGCGGACGGCCGCGCCTACCATGCCAACCGACGCGAGGCCCCACCTGTTGCGCGGATGCATCGGTCTCGCACCGCTTTCGGAAGGCGCGCCGGCCGTGCTAGGACTGCCCGCCTGTCCCGTCCGCAGATCGAGTCCAGCCAATGTCCACCGCTGTCCGTTTCGCTCCCAGCCCGACCGGCCGCATCCATGTCGGCAATGTGCGCCAGGCGCTCGTCAACTGGCTGTTCGCGCGCAAGACCGGCGGCACCTTCATGTTCCGGCTGGACGACACCGACGAGGAGCGCTCCACCCAGGAATTCGCCGACGCCATTGCCGCCGACCTGACCTGGCTCGGTCTCACCTGGGATCGTTTCGCCCGCGAAAGCGACCGCTACCCGCGTTATGACGAGGTTGCGGCCACGCTGAAGGCCGCCGGGCGGCTCTATCCCTGCTACGAGACACCGGAAGAGCTCAACCTCAAGCGCGCCAGTCTGGTGTCGCAGGGACGCCCGCCGATCTACGACCGCGCGGCGCTCCGCCTGACCGACGAGGACCGCGCCCGCCTGGAAGGGGAGGGGCGCAAAGCCCATTGGCGCTTCAAGCTGAACCCGACTCCGGTGGAATGGACCGACCTCGTCCGCGGGCCGGTGCGCTTCGAGGGCACGGCGCTGAGCGACCCGGTGCTGATCCGCGAGGATGGCCGGCCGCTCTACACCCTGACCAGCGTGGTGGACGACGCCGATTTCGCCATCACCCACATCATCCGCGGCGAGGACCATGTTGCCAACACCGCGGTGCAGATCCAGATCTTCGAGGCGCTCGGTGCCGTGGTGCCGGCTTTCGCCCATCTGCCGCTGCTGACCGATGCCGGCGGACAGGGGCTGTCGAAGCGGCTGGGCAGCCTGTCGGTCGGCAGCCTGCGCGACGAGGACGGCATCGAGCCGATGGCGGTGAACAGCCTGCTGTCGAAGCTCGGCACCTCCGACCCGATTGAAGCCCGTCTGACGCTTGACGAACTCGTTGCGGAGTTCGACCTGTCGAAGGTCGCCCGCGGCACGCCGAAGTTCGATCCGGAGGAGTTGGGGCGGTTGAATGCCCGCATCCTGCACCTGACACCCTTCGACGCCGTGGCCGACCGGCTGGAGGCGCTGGGTCTGACCGGCGCCGATGCCGCCTTCTGGGAGGCGGTGCGGCCCAATCTGGCGCGGCTGAATGACGCGTGCGACTGGTGGGCGGTGACCCACGCGCCGGTGACGCCGCTGGTCGAGGATGCCGGCTTCCTGGCCCAGGCGGCGGCGCTGCTGCCGGATGAGCCGTGGGACCTCGGCACCTGGAGCGCCTGGACCAACGCGGTGAAGGGGGCGACCGGTCGCAAGGGCAAGGAGCTGTTCCTTCCTCTGCGCCGGGCGCTGACCGGGCGCGACCATGGACCGGAATTGAAGAACCTGCTACCCCTGATCGGACGGGCGCGCAGCCTCCGGCGACTGGCCGGCGAAACCGCCTGAAGCCATTCTTAATCCTGACATCTCTTATTTATCGGGAGTTCGGACCGTGCCGTTGGACCTCTACAACACGCTGACCCGCCGTAAGGAGCGCTTCGAGCCGCTTCGCCCGGACCATGTCGGCATGTATGTCTGTGGTCCGACCGTCTATGACACCGCCCATATCGGCAATGCCCGGCCGGTGGTGGTGTTCGACCTGCTGTTCCGGCTGCTGTCGCGGCTCCATCCGGCGGTGACCTATGTCCGCAACATCACCGATGTGGACGACAAGATCATCGACCGCGCCCGCGACAGCGGCGAGCCGATCGACGCGCTGACCGCGCGCACCACCGAGCTGTTCCATGCCGACATGGATGCGCTGAACGCGCTGCGCCCGACCATCGAGCCGCGGGCGACCCAGCATATCGGCCAGATGATCGCGCTGATCGCCACGCTGATCGAACGCGGCAACGCCTATGCGGCGGAAGGGCATGTGCTGTTCTCCGTCCCGTCGATGCCCAGCTACGGCCAACTGTCCCGCCGCTCGCTGGAGGACATGATCGCCGGGGCGCGGGTGGAGGTGGCTCCCTACAAGCGCGACGCCTCCGACTTCGTTCTGTGGAAGCCCAGCACGCCGGACCAGCCCGGCTGGGACAGCCCCTGGGGCCGTGGCCGTCCGGGCTGGCACATCGAATGCTCCGCCATGGCGAAGGAGCATCTGGGGGCCACCTTCGACATCCATGGCGGCGGGCTGGACCTGATCTTCCCGCACCATGAGAACGAGATTGCGCAGAGCTGCTGCGCCAACGGCACCGATCGGCTGGCCCGTACCTGGGTTCACAACGGTTTCGTGACGGTCGAAGGCGAGAAGATGTCGAAGTCCCTCGGCAACTTCTTCACCGTTCATGACCTGCTGGACGAGTTCCCTGGCGAGGCGATCCGCCTGACCCTGCTGAGCGCCCACTACCGCCAGCCGCTGGATTTCACCCGCGAGGGCATCCGGCAGGCCAAGGGCGCGCTCGACCGCTGGTATCAGGCCCTGCGCGGCGAGCCTGCACCGGCGGCGGCGGACCTGCCCTTCGACGTGCTGGCCGCGTTGGAGGACGACCTGAACAGCCCGCTCGCCATCGCGCATCTGCACGAACTGGCCACCGCGGTGAACAAGGCGAAGAGCGATGCCGAGAAGGCCGCGGCCAAGGGCGCGCTGCTGGCGGCGGGGCAACAGCTCGGCCTGCTGCAGCAGGACCCGGAGGCATGGTTCCGCTGGGCACCGACCGGTGGGGCCGGGGGGCTGAGCGACGCCGATGTCGAACAGTTGATCGTCGACCGCAAGTCGGCCCGTGCGGCGAAGAACTTCGCCGAGGCCGACCGCATCCGCAAGGAACTGGCCGACAAGGGCATCGTTCTGGAGGATGGCCCGCAGGGCACGACCTGGAAGCGGGGGTGAACCGGTGAACGCCCCCCTCTCCCCCGTGGAGAGGGTTACAAAGCCGGGAGAGTGTCCTCCCTCCCCATTGTTGCTGTGGGCGCAACAAACCTTCATCAACTCGGCGGATTATCGCGCACATCGATCCGGCTAATCTCCTCTTCAGACGAAACGCGGCCCAAACCGACCGCCTGACAGAGGAGACCTTCCCCATGATCGACACTCGCACCGCTCCCTACGCCGCTTTCCTGCTGCGCGTCGGCCTCGGCCTGCTGTTCCTTGCCCACGGCCTGGTACTGAAGGTGATGACCTTCACCATTCCCGGCACCGTCGGCTTTTTCGAGAGCATCGGTTATCCCGGCGTCTTCGCCTATCTCGTGATCCTGGGCGAAATCGGCGGCGGGCTTCTGCTGATCGCCGGTGTCTATACCCGCTGGATAGCGCTGGCCCTGCTGCCGATCATGATCGGCGCCACGTTGCAGCATGCCGGCAATGGCTGGGTGTTCAGCGCGCAGGGTGGCGGCTGGGAGTTTCCGGCCTTCTGGACGGTTCTGCTGGTCGTTCAGTCGCTTCTGGGTGATGGCGTTTTCGCGGTGAAGGTTCCGGCGCTGGGCACCCCCGCCGCCGGCCGGCACGAACCGGCCTGATCAGCGAACGCGGACGAAACCCGACGATGAGCGGAATGGGGGAGGGGGCGCAGTGCCGCCGCCCCCTTTTCGTTACAGATCTGCCAATGCCCGGCGGATTGCTTCGCGGAAGGCATCCAGCGACGCGATGTCCAGCAGGAACAGCGCATGCCCGCGGGCGTCGCCCGCCGCCAGCGCCATGTCGATGCGGACGAACAGCACGGGATCTGCGGCTGAGCCGATGACCGTCGCGGGGGCGCCCGCGCCATAGCCCGGAACCGCGCCCGACAATTCGCCGCCGATCAGGTTCGACAGGCTGGCGAGGCAGCCGTTCAAAATGATGTTGCCGATCTCGGTCAGCGCATCCTGCTCCATCTCGCCCGGCGCTTCGGCGGCGGGATCGACGGGGACCAGCCGACCGACGAGAGCCAGCGTGCCGCGTTCCGGGAAGATCAGCATCGCTTCCCCGGTGAAGGGGCCGGTGAAGGCGCCGCGGACCGCACAGACCGGCTGGTCGCCCTCCAGATCGCCGCTCACCTCCTGGGTGATGCAGGCTCGGGTCGACACGGCGAAGGACGGCACCGACAGAAGCACCTCCTCCCCCAGCATGGAACTGAGAGCGGCGGCCGGTTCGCCCATGCCGATGTTGAACAGTTCGGCGATGGCGTCGGCTTCGTCGGCGTCCAGGCGAAAGGGATCCCCCGATGCGGGCATTGCCATCGGCGTCACTGCCCGGCCGCGGCGAGGAAGTCGCGGATCTTGTCCGAGGTGATCGGCTTTGCGATGAAACGGACGCCCAGCGCCTCGGCCTTGCGCCGCAGCGCGTCCTGGACGTTGGCGGTCAGCAGGCCGATGGTAAGTCCGGTGAAGCGCTCCTTCAGCAGTTCGGCGAGCGCCAGACCATCCATGCCCGGCATGTTGTAGTCGACGATGGCGGCAGCCGGCGGCACAGTCCCGACGATCTCCAGAGCCTCTTCACCGCTTGCGGCCGTGACGATGGCCCAGTCGGGCCGCAGCGAAGCGATGACGCTGGAAACCATGTTGCGCGCCAGTCGGCTGTCGTCGACGACGAGGATGCTGGTCATGCCGATGATTCCGTCCTAAAGATTCCGTTCAGACCTCGCGGGCTTCTTACCGCAAACCGTTGCGGCCCACAACAGAGGCCTCGCAAAGGGCCTGAGTTCTTCAACCTTTACAGAATTCCAATATATCAATGTTCACCTGCAGCAACGCAAATCCAGCGCTGGTTCGCCCGCCGAACTCCGCCCGGGTCTCCGCCCCGGTCCGTGCCGTTCTCGATACCAACATCCTGGTGGCCTATGCGTTGCTGGGCGACACCGCGATCCGGCGTCAGGATGCGATCCGCCGCTGTGTGGAGCGGGTGCGTGGGGATGGCGGGCTGACCGGCAGCCGCGAAACGCTGGCGGAACTGGAAGAGGTGCTGATGCGACCCACCTTCGACCGTTACCGCTCCTCATCCGATCGCCGCGCCTTCTTAGACCGGATCAGGGCGGAGACCGTTCTGGTGGTGCCGGCGGCGGTCGGCCGCCTGTGCCGTGACCCGGAGGACGACATGTTCCTGGCCGCGGCCGTCGGCGGGTCCGTGCCCTGGCTGGTGACCGTCGACCGTCAGCTGCTGTCGGTGCGCCGGGCCGGGGAAACGAAAGTGCTGCGGCCCGAACGGTTCCTGGATGCCCTGGACGAGGTGCGCTGATCGGTCACTCCACAGAATCCACTCGACAAACCGGATGCTCTTCCTAGAATGAAAAGGGAACACATCGCAAACTGCGAGTGAACAGGAATGGCTGCGGCGATGGTGACGCCGCACCGACGGTTGAGTGCAGGGAGCATCTGCAGCGATGAGCGTCCAACGGCTTCTGTTCGACGATCTGCCGGCGACGGAACCGGCGCGAAAGCCGCGCCGCAGCCGGCCGGCCGGCGTCGCGGCGACCATGGCCGCCCAGGTGGCGGTCGACATGGTGCGGGAAGCCGCCCCTCTGCCCAGGGCTGCGGTTCTCGCCGCCGGGGTCGCCACCCTGCCGCTCGCCCCGCCTGCCCCGCCTCCCCCCCCCCCGCCATTCGATCCGGCCGCGCTCTCCAATCCGGAATTGCGGGCGCTGGTGCAGGCGTTGCCTGACCAGCGGCTGGCGCATCTGCTGATCGAGGCTGCGCGGGAATTGAAACGCCGTGCGGCACCCGACCGCAGCGATCCGGACGGGGATGACGGCGATATGCCGCAGGAGCCGAATCCGGCTTTGCTGCGTGCCGCAAGACAGGCGGTTGGTGAGCTGTCGGGGGACGATTTCTGATCGGAAGGGCGTCCCTGGGGCCACTCCTTAGTCAAGAAAGTTTCCGAGACAAACGACGCGCCTTTATGTCATGATCGTCCTCAGCCCGCGTTTTATCTGCCGCATCGCACAATATAGCGGTCGCTGAACGCCCTTGGGCCCGCCGAACCCACAAGCGACGTCTCCCGGAGGGGGCTTTGGACTGGATCACTTGGTTGCAGGAATGGGGGAACGCCTTTTACCCGCTGGCCTTTGTCTGGGCCTTTTTTGAAGGTGAAACATTTGTAATCTTTGGCGGGATGGGTGCAAAGCTCGGGATCTTCAATCTGTATTGGTTGGTTGGAACCGTCTGGATCGGCAGCTTCCTGGGCGATCAGCTCTGGTTCTGGCTTGGTCGCCGCTGGGGCAACCAGGCGCTTGCGCGCTTCCCGTCGGCCGAGGTCCATGCCAGCCGTGTGCTGCGCTGGCTCGAAAAATATGGCGTCGCCTTCATTCTGGTCTTCCGCTTCCTTTACGGCGTGCGGAACATCGCGTCGGTCGCCATCGGCACCTCGCGCATGCCGTGGTCGCGCTTCCTGTTCTGGAACTTCATCGCTGCCGGCATCTGGGCCTGGAGCTTCGCCGGTGCCGGTTACCTGTTTGGCGAAGCTGCCGGCGCCATCGGCGAGGATGGTCCGAAGATCCTGGTGCTCTCTGCTCTGGGCATCGGCGCCCTGGTGATTGCCGTCAAGAGCATCCTGTGGGTCCGCCGACGTGCTCTGGCGGCTACCAACCCGGCAGAGTGAAACGTCCTAGCCGGAGAAGGTTGGGGGCGTCCATCAGAGGTTCCAAAAAGATCCGCGAATCGAAAGGGGCTGCTTCATCCGAAGCAGCCCCTTTCTGGTCTTACAGCTCGGCGGCCATGTAATCGGGCAGCCAACGTTCGTTGGCGTCGCGCAGGCGCTTCAGCGACACGATGTCGCCGCCGCGGCCCGACAGCGCCGTGCCGCGGGTCTCGCCCAGCACGGTGACCGGAACGCCGGCCGCCTTGGCCTTCTCCTGCACCGCCGCGGCGACATCCGGACGGACCGCCAGGACGTAGCGGCCCTGGTCCTCGCCGAACAGCACGCGCGGGGACGCGCCGTCGAAGCCGGTCAGATAGGCGCCGACGCCTCCGGCCAGCGCCATCTCGGCGATGGTGACGATCAGGCCGCCATCGGCCACATCGTGGCTCGACACCACCAGACCCTCACGGATCAGGCCGCGGACGAAGTCGCCGTTGCGGCGCTCCACCGCCAGATCGACCGGCGGGGGAGCCCCCTCTTCGCGGCCGAGGATCTCGCGCAGGAAGATCGACTGGCCGAGATGGCCTTTCGTCTCGCCGACGCCGAGGATCACGTCTCCTTCACCTCGGAAGGCGATGCCGACGGCGATCATCGCGTCCGGCATGATGCCGACGCCGCCGATGGCGGGAGTCGGCAGGATCGCTTCGCCGTTCGTCTCGTTGTAGAGCGAGACGTTGCCCGACACGACCGGGAAGTCCAGCGCCTTGCAGGCCTCGCCGATGCCTTGGACGGCGCCGACGAACTGGCCCATGATCCGCGGCTTCTCGGGGTTGCCGAAGTTCATGTTGTCGGTGATGGCGAGCGGCAGGGCGCCCACCGCCGACAGGTTGCGCCACGCCTCGGCCACGGCCTGCTTGCCGCCTTCGACGGGATCGGCGAGGCAGTAGCGCGGGGTGCAGTCGGTGGTGATGGCGACCGCCTTGGTCTGGCCCGGCACGCGGACGACCGCGGCGTCGGCCTGACCCGACATGAAGCGGGTGTCGCCGCCGACGAGGCTGTCATACTGCTCCCAAATCCAGCGCTTGGACGCGAGATCGGGGCAGCCGAACAGCGTGGCCAGCGTGTCGCCGAGGTCGGCGGCATAGCCGGCCAGCACACCGTCGTCGACATCCGAAGACTTCGGCGTCGGCTCCCACGGGCGGTTGTATTCCGGGGCGGCGTTGGAGACCGGGGCGATCGGCATGTCGCACCAGGTCTCGCCATACATCTTGATGACGAGGTTGCCGGTGTCGGTCAGGTGGCCGATGACGGCGAAGTCCAGCTCCCACTTGTCGAAGATGGCCTTCGCCACCTCCTCGCGGCCGGGCTTCAGGATGATCAGCATGCGCTCCTGGCTTTCGGAGAGCATGATCTCATAGGGCGTCATCGCCTGTTCGCGCATCGGCAGGGTGTCGAGCGTCAGCTCGATGCCCAGGCCGCCCTTGCCGGCCATCTCGACCGAGGAGGAGGTCAGGCCGGCGGCACCCATGTCCTGGATGGCGACGATGGCGTCCGTCTCCATCAACTCCAGGCAGGCTTCGATCAGCAGCTTCTCGGTGAAGGGGTCGCCGACCTGCACGGTCGGGCGCTTCTCCTCCGAATCCTCGGTGAACTCGGCCGACGCCATGGTGGCGCCGTGGATGCCGTCGCGGCCGGTCTTGGAGCCGACATAGACGACCGGGTTGCCGATGCCGGCGGCGGCCGAATAGAAGATCTTGTCGGTCTTGGCGACACCCACGGTCATGGCGTTGACCAGGATGTTGCCGTTGAAGGCCGGGTGGAAGTTGGTCTCGCCGCCCACGGTCGGCACGCCGACGCAGTTGCCGTAATGGGCAATGCCGGCGACCACGCCCGACACCAGATGGCGGGTCTTGGAATGGTCGGGCGAGCCGAAGCGCAGGGCGTTCATGTTGGCGATGGGCCGGGCGCCCATGGTGAACACGTCGCGCAGGATGCCGCCGACGCCCGTCGCCGCGCCCTGGAAGGGCTCGATGTAGGACGGGTGGTTGTGGCTTTCCATCTTGAAGATGACGGCGTCGCCGTCGCCGATGTCGACCACGCCGGCATTCTCGCCGGGGCCGCAGATCACCTGCGGGCCGGTGGTCGGCAGCGTCTTCAGCCACACCTTGGACGACTTGTAGGAGCAATGCTCCGACCACATGACCGAGATGATGCCCAGCTCGGTGAAGGTCGGGGTGCGGCCCAGGATGTCCAGGGCGTTCCGGTATTCCTCGGCGGACAGGCCGAACTCCTTGGCGAGCTCGACGGTGACCGGACGCTCCTGCGCCTTGGTAGCTTCAGCGCTCACGACAGGGCCTCCACCAGACCTTCGAACATGGGCTTGCCGTCGGTGTTGCCGTGCAGGGCCTCCACCGCGTCCTCGGGGTGCGGCATCAGGCCCAGCACGGTGCGCTTGGCGTTGAAGATGCCGGCGATGTCCGTGACCGAACCGTTGGGATTGCCGCGCGGATCGGCGCGGGTCTCGTCGGCGATGTAGCGGAAGGCCACCTGGCCCTCGCCGTCCAGACGCTTCACCGTTTCGGCGTCAGTCCAATAGTTGCCGTCGCCATGGGCGATCGGGTAACGGACGACCTGACCCTTGGCGTATTTCGCCGTGAAGGGGCTGTCGGTGTTCTCCACCCGCAGATGCTGGACGCGGCAAATGAACTTCAGTCCGCCGTTGCGCATCAGCGCGCCGGGCAGCAGACCGGCCTCGGTGATGATCTGAAAGCCGTTGCAGATGCCGAGCACCCGCACGCCCTGATCGGCCCGCGCCTTCACCTCGCGCATGATCGGCGAATGCGCCGCCATGGCGCCGGAGCGCAGGTAATCGCCATAGGAGAAGCCGCCGGGCACGACGATCAGGTCGACCTTGGGCAGTTCGGTGTCGCGGTGCCAGACCAGATGCGGCTTGGTCCCGCTGACGGCCTCCAGCGCGGCGACGGCGTCGCGTTCGCGGTTGGAGCCGGGGAAAACGACGATGGCGGCCTTCATGGGGCGGTCAAAATCCGGCGTCGTGAGGGGGAGGAGTTCGCGCCGGACACTAAAGCCGCCGCCCCGGCAAAGCAAGAGTCGGCCAAGGGGCGGCGGAGTTGTGCGCCGCGCATTACATACCCGGCGCATCCTCTTCCGGGTAGGCGGTGATGTGGTGCAACGACAGGTCGGCGCCTTTGTACTCCTGTTCGGGGTCGAGGCGGATGCCGACGGTGACGCGCAGCAGGCCGTAGACCGCCAGACCGGCGGCGAATCCGAAGCCGGCGCCGCCCAGCGTCCCGACGATCTGGCTGAGGATCGACACCCCGCCCAGGCCGCCCAGCGCCTCCTGCCCGAACACGCCGGCCAGCAGGCCGCCGGTCAGGCCGCACAGCCCGTGCAGCGGCCAGACACCCAGAACGTCGTCGATCTTCCAGTCGATCTGGCACTTGTTGAAGGCCCAGACGAACAGCAGGCCGGCGACGCCGCCGGTGATCAGAGCGCCCAGCGGGTGCATGACATCGGAGCCGGCGCAGACCGCCACCAGACCGGCCAGCGCGCCGTTGTGGACGAAGCCGGGGTCGGTGCGGCTGATGACCAGCGAGGTGACGATGCCGCCGACCATTGCCATCAGCGAATTCAGCGCGACCAGACCGGTCACGCCGTCCAACACCTGCGCGCTCATCACGTTGAAGCCGAACCAGCCCACGCACAGCACCCAGGCGCCCAGCGCCAGGAAGGGGATGTTCGACGGCGGAATGGCGACCAGCGACCCGTTGGCACGGTAACGGCCGCGGCGGTTGCCGAGATTCAGCACGGCACCCAGCGCCACCCAGCCGCCGAAGGCATGGACCACCACCGATCCGGCGAAGTCGTGGAAGGGCTGGCCGAAGGTCGCCGTCATCCAGCTTTGCAGGCCGAAACGGGTTCCCCACACCGTGCCTTCCATCAGCGGATAGAACAGCGCGATCAGCGCCAGCGTTGCTCCGGCCTGCGGCCAGAAGCGGGCACGCTCGGCGATGCCGCCCGACACGATGGCCGGCACCGCGGCGGCGAAGGTCGCCAGGAAGAAGAACTTCACCAGATCGTAGCCGTAGGCCGCGAATCCGCCGCTTCCCTTGCCGACCAGCGTGTGGGCGTCGGTGAAGAAGTCGATGCCGTAGGCGACGGTGTAGCCGATGAAGAAATAGGCGATGGTCGACATGGCGAAGTCCGACAGGATCTTCACCAGCGCGTTGACCTGATTCTTGCGCCGGACCGTCCCGACCTCCAGCAGGGCGAAGCCACAGTGCATCGCCAGCACCATCACCGCGCCCATCAGCACGAAAAGGACGTCGCCACCCGTCTTTGTCGCATCCATTTGCATAAACCTTCAGCAAGCCGCCCAAAAAAGCGGCAAATTGCTATCAGATTGGGCGGATATGCGCAAGGGCGTGGCTGACGTTTGGGTAGGCGTCGTGGCGGAAATGCAGCACAAAAAGCGGGCGAACCCGCCTTGGGTTGCCCGCTGTCTGCGCAAGAACGATGCCAAGTGATGAAGAGGCGGGCGGAGATATTCTCCGCCCGGCCGTTTACATGCCCGCGATGGTCATGCCGTCGATGCGCACGGTCGGCGCATCCATGCCGAAGCGCAGCTCCAGGTCGTCGGCGGCCTCCATGTTCAGGAACATGTCCTTGAGGTTGCCGGCGATGGTGATCTCGTTGACCGGATAGGCGAGCTGGCCATTCTCGATCCAGAAACCGCCTGCACCGCGGCTGTAATCGCCGGTCACGCCGTTGACGCCCATGCCCATCAGGTCGGTGACGTAGAAGCCGTCCTTGATCTCCGCCAGCATGTCGGCGCGGCTGCGCTTGCCGGCGGCCATATAGACGTTGGCCGGGGCCGGGCCGGGCGGGCCGGAGGTGCCGCGGGCGGCGTGGCCGGTGGTCTGCAGGCCGAGTTGCCGGGCCGACCGCAAATCGAGCAGCCAGGTGGTCAGCACGCCGTCCTCGATCAGGGTGCGGCGCGTCACCTCGACGCCTTCCGCATCGAAGGGGCGGGAGCGCAGGCCGCGCTTCACATGCGGATCGTCGATGATGGTGATGGAGGGCGCGAAGATGCGCTGCCCCATCTTGTCCTTCAGGAAGCTGGTGCCCCGCGCGATGCTGGGGCCGCTGATGGCGCCGGTCAGGTGGCCGAGCAGGCCGCGCGACACCCGCGGGTCGAAGAACACCGGCACCTTGCAGCTTTTGACCCGCCGCGGGTTCAGGCGGCGGACGGCACGCTCGCCGGCCTCGCGGCCGATCTCGGCGGCATCGCGCAGGTCGGCGCCATAGACCTTGCTGTCATAATCATAGTCGCGCTCCATCCCCGTCCCGGTCCCGACGATGACCGAGGCCGACAGTGATTGGCGCGACACGCCATAGCTGCCGGCGAAGCCGTTGGACGCGGCAATCGCGATGGTCGAGCGGCTCCAGCTGGCATCGGCGCCTTCGGAATTGGTGACGCCCTCGACCGCCATCGCCGCCTCTTCGGCGATGCGGGCGCGCTCGATCAGCGTTTCCGAGGACGGTTCCTCGGTGTCGCAGATGTCGAGGTCGGGCCAGCTGCGGGACAGCTGTTCGGGATCGGCGATGCCGGCGAAGCCGTCTTCCGGCACGACGCGGGCCATGGCGATGGCGCGCTCGACCAGTTCGCCCAGCGCCTTGGCGCTGCGGTCGGTGGAAGAGACGATGGCCTGCCGCTTGCCGACGAACACCCGAAGGCCGAGGTCGCCGGATTCGGACCGCTCCAGCTTTTCGGTCTTGCCCAGCCGCTGGGCGAGGGACACGGACGCGCTGTCGAACAGCACGGCGTCGGCGGCATCCGCCCCGGCGGCGCGCGCCTTGGCGATCAGGTCGTCCAGCAGGTTCAGGACCCCGGACGGATCCGTCCGGTGCTGGTCGTTCGGCGAAACGGTCATCAGGCTCTCCGGTTGGTCTCCTGTCTGTCTAGCAAATGGGAGGGCAACGCGGAACGGGGAAGAGGTTAAATGGCCGCCCGCCTGTATCGGCGGCCTTGTGACGCACGCATTTGTGCGGATTTGCCGGCGCAAACGGGCAGAAGGGGGCGCGAGCGCCCCCTCCGCACTCAGCCCTCGATCTTCGAGAAGTCGGCGACCGCGTTCAGAGTCGTGCGGATCTGCGTCAGCAGGCGCAGGCGGTTGGCGCGCAGGTCCTTGTCCTCCGCATTCACCGTGACCTTGTCGAAGAAGGCGTCGACCGGACCGCGCAGCTTCGCCAGCGCCGCCATGGTGCCGGTGAAGTCCTCCGCGTCCAGCAGCGGCTTGGCGGCGGCCGAGGCCTCGTTCAGCGCGGCGAACAGCGCCTTTTCCTCGTCCTGGGCCAGACGGGCGGCATCGACCGGTTGATCGAAGCTCGCGCCGTCCTTCTTCTCCTCGATGCGGACGATGTTGGAGGCGCGCTTGTAGGCCGCTGCCAGGTTGGCGCCCTCGTCGGAGCCGACGAAGGCTTGCAGAGCCTTCACGCGGGCCAGCAGCCGCACCAGATCGTCCTCGCCGCCGAGCGCGAACACGGCATCCACCAGATCGTGACGGACGCCCTGCTCGCGCAGCACCACCTTCAGGCGGTCGGCGAAGAAGGACATCAGGTCGCCGCCGACGCTGCCGGCCGGGGCGAAGCCGCTGACCGTGTAGGCGCCGTGAGCCGCTGCAAACACCTCGGAGAGCTTTACCCGCAGGCCGTTCTCCAGCACCAGCCGGATCACGCCCAGCGCGGCGCGGCGCAGCGCGTAGGGGTCCTTCGAGCCCGTCGGCTTCTCGTCGATGGCGAAGAAGCCGACCAGCGTGTCGATCTTGTCGGCCAGCGCCACCGCCACCGAAACCGGGGCGGTCGGGCAGCTGTCCGACGGACCCAGCGGCTTGTAGTGGTCGGCAATCGCGTTGGCGACGTCGGCGCTCTCGCCCTGGCCCAGCGCATAGTAGCGGCCCATGATCCCCTGCACCTCGGGGAACTCGCCGACCACCTCGGTCACCAGATCGGCCTTGCAGAGCAGGGCGGCGCGGCTGGCGGCGTCGCTGTCGGCGCCGATGGCGCGGGCGATCTCGGCGGCCAGCAGCTGCACGCGTGTGACCTTCTCGGCCACCGTGCCCAGCTTGGCGTGGAAAGTGATCTTCTCCAGCGCCGGGACGCGGGCTTCCAGCTTGGTCTTGCGGTCCTGGTCCCAGAAGAACTTGGCGTCGGACAGGCGGGCGCGCAGAACGCGCTCGTTGCCGGCGACGACGGCCTTGCCGCCGTCCAGCGTCTCGGTGTTCGCCACGACGATGAAGCGCGGCGCCATCTTGCCGGCGGCGTCCAGCACGGCGAAATACTTCTGGTGGGTGCGCATGGAGGTGATGAGGACCTCCGACGGCACGTCCATGAAGCTCTCGTCGATGCCGCCCATCAGCACGACCGGCCATTCGACGAGGCCGGCGACCTCCTCCAGCAGCGCGTCGTCGGGCGACAGGGTCAGGCCCTGCGCGGCGGCCAACGCCTCGGCATCGGCCTTGATCTTTGCCTTGCGCTCCTCGCGGTCGAGCACGACCTTGGCGGCGCGCAGCTTCTCCTTGTAGTCGGCGAAGCTCTCCACCGTGAAGGCGTCGGGCGCCAGGAAGCGGTGGCCGCGGGTGGCGTTGCCGAAGGCGATGCGGCCCTGGGTGCCGCCGATGTCATAGCCGCCGTCGAGCACGCGCCCGCCGAACAGGGCGATGATCGAGTGCAGCGGACGGACCCAGCGCACGGTGCCGGTGCCCCAGCGCATCGATTTCGGCCAGGGCAGCTCGGCCATGGCGGCGGGGATGATCTCCGCCAGCACCTCGGCGGTCTCGCGGCCCTTCTTCTCGGTCACCGCGAAGTAGAAGACGCCCTTGCCGGTGTCGCGCTGCTCGCACTGGTCGAGGCTGTCGAGGCCGGCCGACTTCAGGAAGCCGGCGACCGCCTGCTCCGGCGAGCCGACGCGCGGACCCTTCTTCTCCTCGCGCACGTCGGCGGTGCGTTCCGGCAGCCCGTCGACCACCAGCGCCAGACGGCGCGGGGTGGAATGGGCATTGGCCGTCGTGAAGGTCAGGCCGTTCGCCGCCAGCTTGTCGGTGACGAGGCGCTTCAGGTCGTCGGCGGCCCGCGCCTGCATGCGGGCGGGGATTTCTTCTGAGAAGAATTCGATCAGGAGTTCGGTCATGGGATTACTTCGCCCCCGTCCAGGCTTCACAGCAGGCCTTGGCCAGCGTGCGCACGCGGCCGATATAGGCGGCGCGCTCGACAACGCTGATCACGCCGCGGGCGTCCAGCAGGTTGAACAGATGCGACGCCTTGATGCACTGGTCATAGGCGGGCAGCGCAAGGTTCTGCGCCACCAGCGCCTGACACTCGGCCTCGGCGTCCTTGAAATGCTGGAGCAGCATGTCGGTGTTGGCGAACTCGAAATTATGCTTCGAGTATTCGATCTCGGCGCGCTTGAACACGTCGCCGTACTTCACGCCCTGGCCGTTGAAGTCGAGGTCGTAGACATTCTCCACGCCCTGCACATACATGGCGAGGCGTTCCAGACCATAGGTCAGCTCGACCGCGATCGGATCGCATTCGATGCCGCCGACTTGCTGGAAATAGGTGTACTGCGTCACCTCCATGCCGTCGCACCACACTTCCCAGCCCAGGCCCCAGGCGCCCAGCGTCGGGCTTTCCCAGTCGTCCTCGACGAAGCGGATGTCGTGCAGCGCCGGGTCGATGCCGATGGCGCGCAGGCTGTCCAGGTAAAGCTCCTGCGCGTTGGCCGGCGAGGGCTTCATGATGACCTGATACTGGTAATAATGCTGCAGGCGGTTCGGGTTCTCGCCATAGCGGCCGTCCTTCGGCCGGCGCGATGGCTGGACATAGGCCGCCTTCCAGGCATCGGGCCCCAGCGCGCGCAGCGTGGTCGCGGGGTGGAAGGTGCCGGCGCCGACCTCCATGTCGTAGGGCTGCAGGATCACGCAACCCTTCTCCGACCAGAACTGGTGGAGCGTGAGGATCAGGGCCTGGAACGACAGGCCGCGGCGGTCGGCGGAATTCCCGCCGTCGGAAGTCCCGATCTGGGAGGCCATGGACGGTCCACAATAGAAATGTTGAAAACGCGCCGCACGATAGGCGGGCGTCACCGTCAAATCAAGCCGCAGCGCGGCAAATCGCGCCGCGGCGGCGTCGTGTCGGGGACCAGGGGAGAGCGCGTGCCGCCGTCAGCGGCCGTAGGGGCAGGCCGGGCGGCCGCAGGACACGGCGGAGCGCGGGGCGACATAGGCGCCGCATTCCGGGCACTTCTCCATATCCTCCGCCTCAGCGGCGGCGGAAGTCCGGGTTTCGCGCGGCGACGGGCCGGCGGCGGCGTCGCGGCGGCCCTCCGTCCGGCGGGGGGCGGTGCGGGCGCGGCCGATGGCCTGGACGCGGTTGATCCAGCGCCAGCCGAACCACACGACGCCGATCACCAGCGCAAGGAGAAGAATCTTGGACAAGGATATCATCGCCGGCTACCCGTCTGCTTTGCGCGCATTCAGCCCGCGGGCGACGGGAAGTCAAGGGAATAGGGAAGGGGAGGGCCGCCGTCCCCGATGGGGCGGCGGCCCGTCGGACCCGCCGCTTACTTCGCGGCGACGGCCGGGCGCCAGCTGTAGACCGGGGTGACGCCATAGGTGCGGGTCATGTCGGCCTGACGCAGGCTGCGCACGAGAACTTCCGCTCCGGTGGCGACGCGCACGTCGGTGCCCAGCAGGCCGCAATCCTCCGGCAGGATGTTGACGCACTGGCTGGCATCGACACGGGTCAGCACGATGTCGAAGGGCAGGCCGTTGCGGGCATAGACGCCGAGCAGGCCGGGGGCGGAGGTCGCCGTGCGCAGGGTGACCACGCCGGCCGGCAGCGCGCGGTCGCTTGCCGCGGTCGGGCGCTGGTTGTGGCTTTCGTCCCACACCGGCTGGCCCGAGGAATCCAGCTTGGACTGGGCTGCGGCCCCGCCGCTGAAGCCGGAGAGGGCGAGGGTTGCACCGCTCACCGCCGCCAGGGCCAGGATGGCCATCCGAAACCGCAACATCTTCATACTCCGTTCTTGTGACTTGTCTTTCGGGCGTATGGTCGGCAAACGAAACCGACGAAAGGGCCTCGCGTCCATCCTTCCGCCGCGATCGATCGCTCCACTCGCGTTCAAGCCATATAGTGTCTAAGGGGCCGGGTTGCCTTAGGCCAGACCGGCTAGAGAGTTCGAGCTAAACCCTGTCGAATGGAATTGGCAACCAATCCATCGTTTCCGAATCGGCGAGCATTTCTCGGTGTTAGCTCCCTTTTCCTGGTGGATGTGGTTGGATGGCTCCCGTTTTTGTCCTTGGAGATCCGATGAAACATTTCTCTAAGGTAGGCGGTCCATCATTATCTGGCTATATCAGTGACCGTCCCTTCGCGTTGCGGAAGGTCGTCGGCGGGTTCGAATGTAGAAGGGCAATATAGTTGTCGACGGTGCAGCAGAACATACGGTCGGTCGCGGACCCGATCCTGGAAACCCCTCGGTTGCTCCTGCGTCCGACCAGGGCGGAAGATTTCGAACCCTGGGCCGTCATGATGGCGGACGAGGAGGTGACGAGGCATATCGGCGGCGCGCAGTCGCGTCCCATCGCCTGGCGTGGATTCGTCGCAGTCGCCGGAGCCTGGATGATCCAGGGCTTTTCCATGTTTTCCGTGATCGAGAAATCCACCGGCCTTTGGGTGGGGCGAGTCGGCCCCTGGGTTCCGGAAGGTTGGCCCGGAAATGAGGTCGGCTGGGCGATCTTGCGCAGTCATTGGGGGCGAGGTTATGCCGTGGAGGCGGCAACCGCAGCCATCGATTGGGCCTTCGATACGCTTGGCTGGAAGGATGTGCTTCACACGATCAACCCGCAAAATCTCGCATCCAAGGCGGTTGCGCGGCGGCTGGGCGGGCATATGAGCGGCCTTGCGCCGTTGCCCGAACCCATGGCCCAGCCGATGGCGGAATTCTGGCGTCAAACGCGGGATGAGTGGCGTAGCCATCCGCGATCTTGAAAGGGAAGGTGAGCTTCCCAAGGAGCGGCATTACGCTGGGTTTCACGTTTTGCGGGTTGTAATTGGCGACAAGTTCTCTTGTTAGAATCCCGGATTATCGGCTATCATAATGCATCGAGAGTAGTATGTTTCCCATATCGTCAATTGATTGAGATTTTCTTATGGCTGCGACCAGTGCGATCAAGCTGATCAAGCGTCTTGCCACCGATCCATCTTTTCGGGGCGTGCTCGGAGGCCGCGATATGGGTGCGAAACGCGATGTGCTCGCCCGTCACGGATTCGATAAGGTCACGGTCGCCGATCTGCGCGCGATGGCGCAATCGTCCTCCACTGAAAACACTGTGATGCAGGCCGACCATTCCGCAGTCGACCGGGCGGCGAATTCGTCTGCCGGCATCTCCACGGCCGCCGTTTCGCGAGTCGCCATGTGAAGGACCTGCTTGCGATCGGTTGAGGATACGACCTCCTTCCGCTTCATAAGGTTGAGTGACGGTGTGCGGCAGGGCGAAATCGCCTTCTTCAGGCTGGCTTTCCAAATACATAGGGGATCGGGAATCGCCGCTTCCGAGATCATGGCGAGTTTTTGGCTGCGATTGGCATTCTTATACGGAAGACCTCTCAAGTTCTTCGAGGGTCTTTCGTATGCATATTTTTATTTTGGAAATCAGCTGCCACTCCAACCTGAGGGAGCGGATTGCGTAATCGAAATTAAATAATCTATTCTCAAGTCGATTAATGCGATTTTCGGGTAGCATTTTTTCGGATTGCCTATGTTATTGGTCGAAGCAGTCATATGATTCAGACGCAATCGAATTTGCAGACAGCATAGGAGAGGCAGATGGCCAACGAGAAGGCGCTCGACCTGATTAAGAGCCTTGCTACTGACAGTGCTTTCCGGGACCGGCTTAACGGCGCGGACGCTGCCGGCAAGCAGGCGATCCTCGCTCAAAGCGGCTACGGCGATGTCACGGCGGAAGATGTGCGCTCCGTCGCCGCCCAGGCATTCGGCGCGCTTGCCGGAAATGGCGAGGTGAATTCGGGTCTGGCCGCCGAGTCGATCGCAATGGCCGCCTCCTCGGTGGCTGCGGCTCCGGCCGCCGTTGCCTCGCTGCAAATCCATCCGGCTGCGGTTGCGAGCCTGTCGTCGCTGTTCGCGGTTCCGGCCGCTGCGCAGGCGGCTTCGCTGTTCACGGCACCAGCCAGTCCGTCTGTTCCGTCCGCGCCTGCGTCCTGCGCCTCGCTGCAGGCACATCCGGCTGCGGTTGCGAGCCTGTCGTCGCTGTTCGCGGTTCCTGCCGCGGCGCAGGCGGCCTCGCTGTTCACGGCGCCGGCCAGTCCGTCTGTTCCGTCCGCGCCTGCGGCCGACGCCTCGCTGCAAATCCATCCGGCTGCGGTTGCGAGCCTGTCGTCGCTGTTCGCGGTTCCCGCCGCGGCGCAGGCGGCCTCGCTGTTCACGGCGCCGGCCAGCCCGTCTGCTCCGTCCGCGCCTGCGGCCTGCGCCTCGCTGCAGGCACATCCGGCTGCGGTTGCGAGCCTGTCGTCGCTGTTCGCGGTTCCGGCCACCGCTCAGGCGGCCTCGCTGTTCACGGCCCCGGCCAGCCCGTCTGCTCCGTCCGCGCCTGCGGCCTGCGCCTCGCTGCAGGCACATCCGGCTGCGGTTGCGAGCCTGTCGTCGCTGTTCGCGGTTCCGGCCACCGCTCAGACGGCCTCGCTGTTCACGGCGCCGGCCAGCCCGTCTGCTCCGTCCGCGCCTGCGGCCTGCGCCTCGCTGCAGGCACATCCGGCTGCGGTTGCGAGCCTGTCGTCGCTGTTCGCGGTTCCTGCCGCTGCGCAGGCGGCCTCGCTGTTCACGGCACCTGCCGCTCCGTCTGCTCCGTCCGCGCCTGCGTCCGGCGCCTCGCTGCAGGCACATCCGGCTGCGGTTGCAAGCCTGTCGTCGCTGTTCGCGGTTCCGGCCACCGCTCAGACGGCTTCGCTGTTCTCGGTTCCCGCCGCCGTCGCCAGCCTGTCTTCCTTGTTCGGCGTCCCGGCATCCGCGGCTCCGTCGGTTGAGGCGACTTCGTCTTCGGAGACGCAGGCCGATGCGGGGCCGGCGGCCGATGCTGGCAAGGACACCATCGCCTGATTTGCGTCAGGGCCGGTCTCCCGCGAGGCCGGCCCCACTGCAATTTTTTGGAAGCTGAGGATGCAGGCCTCGACACACCCGGCAGTGCCCGGTCAAACCGACCCGCTTTCCGCCGATCCGCCGCGTTCGGCAGTTGGCATCAGGTTGGGGGATACCATCCACACCGCTGCGAAGAAGTTTTTCACCGGCACCCACCGCACGGCGACGCCGGAAGAGACGCTGGCGCGCATCACTCCTCATCTGGGGCGCTGCGGGATCACCAGGCTGGCCGATGTGACGGGTCTGGACCGGGTCGGCATCCACACCGTGCTCGGCCATCGTCCGAACAGTTCAACCCTGGCGGGAAGCGCCGGAAAGGGCTTCAGTCTCGTGGCTGCCACAGTGTCGGCTGCGATGGAGGGCATCGAATGCTACCATGCGGAGACGATGCGTCTGCCGCATATTGAAGCCGCCTGGAACGACCTGCCTGAAGACGGGCGCATTCCGTCCGACCGGCTTCAGGGCAGTAAGGACTGTGCGTTTCAACCGGACAGGCCGGAATTCTGGACCTGGGGTTGGGATTTGATCGGCGGCCGTTCGGTTGCTGCTCCCTGGACCGCTGTGGGACTGCACAGCGTCGCGGGCGCCAGACCGGGGCCGCGCAGCTTCTATTCTGCGGACACCAATGGCTTAGCCAGCGGCAATCACATCCTCGAAGCCGTTGCCTCCGGACTTTGCGAAGTGATGGAGCGCGATGCGGTTTCTTGTTGGAGCAGGGCCTGCGACGAGTTGCAGATACCGACTCCGCAGGTCGATCTGTCCACCATCGAGTATCCGACGGTCCGTGACCTCCTGCGCCGCTTCGATGAGGCCGGGGTCCGCCCGCTGCTGTTCGACGTCACCAACGATCTCGGCCTGCCCACCTACATGGCGCTGGTTTACGATCGCGATGTGCGGAACATGGGCATGAGCCGCGGTTACGGCAGCCACCTGGAACCGGCCGTCGCGATGTGCCGCGCTCTGACCGAGGCGGTTCAAGCCCGGTTGGTGATGATCGCCGGCTCCCGCGACGATTTTTTCCGGCGGGACATGATCCGCAACCAGAATGCCGATGGAGCGTCCGGAATCGCGGCTCTGGAAGCTCAGCCGGCCGTTGTCGATGGGCGTCGTCATTCCGATCTGTCCACACCGACATTCGAGGGCGACATCGCCGTGCTGCTGGGAATGCTGCAACGGGCGGGACTGTCGCAGGTTCTTGTCTTCGATCTGACCCAGGCCGAAATCGGGATACCGGTTGTCCGGGTTATCGTTCCCGGCCTGGAAGGCTATCGTTCCGATTTCTACGCGCCGGGATCGCGCTCGCACAGCTTTGCCGAAGCGGTCAGAATGCGGATGGCCGCCGGTGGGGGCACGGCATGACAGGGGCTTCGGGCAAGGGCGGGCGTATGAAGATATGTGTTTTCCTTGGTCCGACCATGGCCGTCGAGGACGCCAGAGTGATCCTGCCGGATGCGGTGTATCTGCCTCCGGCCGCTCAGGCCGACATCCTCAGCGCCATGACCATTCACCGGCCGGATGTGATCGCCCTGATCGACGGCGTCTTCGGCCAGTCGCTGTCGGTCTGGCACAAGGAGATCCTGTTCGCGCTCTCCAGGGGGGTCGCGGTCTATGGCGCATCCAGCATGGGTGCGCTGAGGGCGGCTGAATGCCATGGCTTCGGCATGATTCCGGTTGGCGAGGTCGCGCGGCAGTACATCGATGGACGCCTGACCGGCGACGACGAGGTGGCGCTGGCCCATGCCGGCCCTGAGGACGGCTATCTCCCGCTGTCCGAACCGCTGGTGAATCTGCGTGCCAGCCTGGCGGCGGCCCTGGGTGCCGGAGTCATCACTGCGGAACTGCACGACCGGGTGATCGCGGCCGCCAAACGCTGCTATTTTCCCGAACGGACGCGCGACCGGATTTGGACCGAGGCCTCGCTGGCTGTCGCGGAAATCGAGCGGCTGGAGGATTTTCTTGCCGCCGGCGCGGTCGATCAGAAGCGCCGCGATGCGGAATCGCTGCTTGGCCATCTGGCAAGTCTGGTCACTCCGTCGCGCCCGGCGCCCTTCGTCTTCAACGCGTCGCATTATTTCGACGTGCTGTATGAACGCGATCGTCGGGTGGAGCATGGCGACAACACCGTTCCGTTGTCGGACATCGCCCTACATGCCGCCCTGCACCGGCCGGATTTCGCCGAGATCAACAATGCCGCGCTTGGCCGTCTGCTGGCGCTGCAACTGGCCGAAGCCGTCGGGGTGAAGGCGGATGCCGAAGCCATCGCCGCCGAGGCCCGGCGCTTCTGCGTGGCCCGTGGCATCAGCTCCACGGAGGCCTTGCTGCGCTGGTGCCGCAGCAACGATCTGACGGAGGAGGAGTTCGACGCGCTGATCGCCGAGTTGGCCACCGAGCGGGCGATGCGTCACTGGATGATTTCCCGGCGTTTCCTTGCACGGACGACGAAGCCCGTCTTGAATGAACTGCGGTTGCGTGGCCTCTATCAGACAATCGCGGAGGAGGCCGCCTTCATGCAACGTGTGTCGGACCTGCATTTCGGCGGGACCGCCCAGCAATCGCAGGAGACGACCGAAGAGTTGATCCTGGATCACCTCGCTCACACCCCCTGCCGGATCGATGCTCCGCTCGACGTCTGGGCTTATGAATTCGGGTTCAAGGATGTCCTGGATCTCAGGATCGACCTGGTTCGGGCCAAGAAGGTGCGCGACCTCGTCCGCGACCTCGCCGCGGAAGCCGAGTCGGCGCTGCGCGAGGTTGCAGCCAGCCATTCCGCGCTTGAAGAGGAGATGAAGGATTGACCGACGTGACAATCCGTTTGCCGACCCCGCTGCGTGGCTTCGTCGGCGGGCGGGATCAGGTGGCGGTGCCCGGCGGTACGGTGCGCGAGGTTTTGCTGGCGTTGACCGCCGGTCAGGATGCGTTCCACGAGCGCCTGTTCGCCGCCGACGGTGAATTGCGGCGCTTCGTGAACGTCTATCTCGGGCGTGACGATGTGCGCCGGTTGGGCGGACTTGAAACGGCCTTGCCGGCCGGCGCCACCCTGACGGTGATGGTTGCCCTGGCGGGTGGTTGAGGAGACGGTGCATGAGCTTGAAGGACCAGAGGCTGAGCGAGTTGCGTGCCCGGATTCCGGAGATCGCCGTGTCCGACGTCCTCGGCCTGCAGCAGAGCGGTGCCATTCTGATCGACGTGCGGGAGGAAGAGGAGACGGCGGTCGGCATTCCTGCCGGGGCGTTGCGTTTGCCGCGCGGCTTTCTGGAACTGCGCATCGAGGAGCATGTGCCCGATCCGGCGCGTCCGCTCCTTCTGATCTGTGCCGGTGGAACGCGCTCCTTGCTGGCGGCCGAAGACCTGCTGCATTTGGGATATGCCGATGTGCGGTCGGTCAGCGGAGGCTTTTCCGCCTGGAAGGCCGCCGGGTTGCCGGTGGAGGTGCCGCCCCGCCTGGATGCCGGCCAGCGCGAACGTTACCGTCGTCATCTGACGATGCCGGAGGTCGGCGAAGCCGGTCAGCATCGCCTGCTGAGAAGCAGCGTGGCCTTGATCGGCGCCGGCGGATTGGGGTCGCCGGTCGCCCTGTATCTCGCCGCCGCCGGTGTGGGACGCCTGACGCTGATCGATGACGACCGGGTGGAGCGCAGCAATCTGCAGCGCCAGATCCTTCATGCGGAAAGCCGTCTGGGTCAGGACAAGGTGGAGAGCGGACGCATGGCGCTGCTCGACCTCAATCCGACCATCGAGGTTCAGACGCGGAAGCAACGCGTGGAGGCTGCCAACGTGCTCGATCTCCTGGCAGGGCATGATGTGGTGGTCGATGGCTCCGACAACCTGCCCACGCGCTATCTGGTGAACGACGCCTGCCTGCGCCTGGGAATCCCTGTCGTCTATGGCGCGATCTTCCGGTTCGAGGGACAGGTTTCCGTGTTCGGAGGGGCTGCCGCGCCGGGGGAGCGTCCCTGTTATCGCTGTCTGTTTCCGGAACCGCCGCCGTCGGAATATGCACCGTCCTGCGCCGAAGCCGGAGTTCTGGGAATTTTGCCGGGAGTCATCGGGACAATCATGGCCGCGGAGACGATCAAGCTTCTGCTCACTCTCGGGACTTCGCTGTCGGGGCGTCTGCTGATGTATGACGGGTTGCGCGGCGAATTCAACGAGCTTGCGGTGCCGGTGGATCCCGATTGTCCGTGCTGTTCCGGCGTTAATCCCGAACTGCGCGATCTGTCCGCCGTCTGTGGCGCATGAGAGGGCGGGGCGCCAGCACCGGGTGGGATTTGGCGTATGATCGCGGCCCGACGGGGTTCAGGCCGCGAATTTCTGTTCGATCACGCTGCTGACCAGCTTTTTCAGGGCAACGAAGTCGACGGGTTTGGTGACCAGTTCGGTCGCGCCGATGTCCAGGGCGCGTCGGCGGTTTTCCGCATCCCCATAGGCCGTTACCACGATCACCGGAACTTGCGGCAGGTTGGCTTTCACATGCTGCAAGAACTCAAGTCCGCTCATTCCGGGCATGTTGATGTCGCTCAGAACAAGCACGGCCTCAGGCTGCAGCCCTTCGTTAAGGTTGCGCAGGGCCTGTTCCGCCGAAACCGCAAAGTGCAACACCAGTTCGCCCCTGCGCAGTTCCGCACGGAAACGTTGACGAAACAGATCCTCGACATCCGGCTCATCGTCTACAACGAGAATTCCCAATGTCATGGTTTGCGCCGCTCCCCTGGATTGGCCGCCACGGATTTGCGCGGCAGCGAAATCACAAACTCGCTGTATTGGTTTTCGATGCTGGACACATCGAAATGACCCCTGTGTTGATGTACCACGATGTCATAACTCAGGGAAAGACCCAAACCTGTCCCTTCGCCGGCGGGCTTTGTGGTGAAGAATGGCGTAAATATTTTCTCAATCAAAGAGGGCGGGATTCCAATTCCATTGTCTCTAATCCTGATTTCTGCGTCGTCGCTGCGTCCCTGGGTGGCAACTTTCAGTGTGGGAGAATATTGCGGGTCGCCGCAGATGAGCTGCCGACGTCGGAGAGCATAAAAAGAGTTGGTGTACAAATTCACCAGAACACGGGAAATGTCCTGAGGCACCAGGTCCAGTTCCCCCAATGTCGGATCGAAGTCCCGCTCAAGCGTTGCATTGAAACTGGAATCCTGGGTTCTGCTTGCCTGATAGGAAAGCATAAGAGCTTCGTCGACCAAGGCGTTGAGATCGACGGATTGCCATTCGCCGCCGCCACCACGGGAATGATCGAGCATGCTCTTGACGATGCGGTCGGCCCGTTTGCCGTGCTCTCCGATCTTGCGCAGATTGCTTTGCAGATCCTTGATTAGGGCATCCACCTCGATCCCGGCTTCGGAAGGAAGACCTGATTTCAGCGGATTCAGGAAGGCGAGAAGTTCATCGAGAAGCTCGCCGCTCAAGTCGGCGAAATTATTGACGAAATTCAGCGGGTTCTTTAGTTCGTGTGCGATTCCGGCCGTGAGCTGGCCAAGAGAGGCCATTTTCTCCTGAACGATCAACTGCTGCTGGGTTTCCCGCAGTTCCCGCAGGATCGACTCTGCTCTTTCCTTGGCTTCACGCAGCTCGGTTTCGATCCGCTTCCGATCGGTGATGTCATATTGAGTGATGACGTACCCGCCGTCGGCGCGTGGAGCGGTTCGGATATCCAGAGTTCGACCGTTCGGCACCTCCCGCTCGGCATTGGCCACGCCCTTGACGCGCAGCTTCGCGCACAGGGCCTGGATCGTTTCATGTCGGGGAACGTCGCCATAATCTCCCCGGCTGTGGTTGTAGTCCAGAGTCGCGGATACTGGCGTGCCCGGAGGGAACATTCCCGGAGGATAGTCCCAAAGTCTGAAATATTCGCTGTTTGCACCCTCCAGCCGCAAATCCTTGTCCAGCATCAGGACGCCGTTGGGCATGGCGTCGATCGCGGCCTGAAGCAATTGCCCCTGGCGCGGCAGATCGGCGTTCGCCGGATGGGGACGCATCTGGGTCAGCATTTCCATGATCGCCGGACCGTCTGCCCACTCCACCGTTTCCAGCAGCTGGTCGAACCACTGTAGGCTGGAATCGGCGCGGTAACGCTTTACCCGACGGGCCTCCAGCCGCAGCTGGCCGCCAAGGCATCGGGCATAGGCCTTTTCTTCGGCATGGAGCGCGTCCTCCGGCACGATGGACAGCACGTTCGACAATGCCAGGATTTCGCGTGTCGTCGGATAACCGAGAAGATTGGCCAGCGCGGTGTTGCAATAGAGCACGCGGCCGTTGCGGTGAACGATCAGGCCCGGCATCGTCTCGATCAGCAATGCGCGGTAGCGATGGGCATTGTCCAATGCCTCATCCACCGACTGGGGAGGGGGAATCGGCCGATCGTTAAGCTCGTCCATGCTGCATGTTTCCGCTTCACCGGTTCGAATGCCCGCGCGCCAATGCCTGCCGACGGCGGGAGCGGACGGCAGGCACCATGACAGAGCCGGTCAGGGAGCGTCCAGCGGCAGACGCAGGACAACGGTCGTGCCGTGTCCGGGAGCGCTGTCGATGTCGATCTCGCCGCCCAGCTTGCCGGTGACGAGGTTGAATACCGCATAGAGCCCCAACCCCATGCTGCCCGATCCACGCCGGCTGGTGGCGAAGGGCTGGAACAGCCGTGGCTGGATGTCAGCCGGGATGCCGCGGCCGTTGTCGGACACGGACAGCTCGACCCGCTCATTGCCAAGCAGCCGGACCGACACCATGACCCGACCCCGGCGGTTCGAACCGTCATCCGGCCCATCTTCCGGACCATCGACTCCGCCACCGGCCATGGCACCGGCGCCGACGCCATCCATGGCGGCCATGGAGGCGGGCTCCGGCTCGAAGGCATGGGCGAAGGCGTTGGTCAGCAGCGCCAGAAGCACCTCGGTCAAGGCACCTGGATAGGTGTCGAGCGCCAGCCCGTCCGGGCAGTCCAGCACAAGCTCGTGCCCGGCGGCGGCCGGCTGCACCTGCACCGCCAGCACAATGTCCGACAGGTAGTCGCGCAAGCCGACGCGGCTGCGCGGCGAACTGGCCTTGCCCTCCGTCACCAGCTTCAGGCTCTGGATCAGCGCTGCGGCGCGCTCGATGTTGGCGACCAGCAGGGTGGAAACCTCGCTGGCGGTGCCGACATAGTCCTGGAAATCGCTCTTGCGCAGCTGTCCGCCGTTGAAGGTCGTGATGATCGCTTCCGACGCCGCCTGCAGATGGGTGGCGGCGGTCAGCGCGATGCCGACGGGGGTGTTGATCTCGTGCGCGACCGCGGCGATCAGCTGGGCGATCACCGTCATCTTCTCCGCCCGGATCAGATGGGACTGCATGCGCTCCAGGTCGGCCAGGGCCTGTTCGGCCGATTCCTTGGCGCTGCGCAGCGCCTCCGCCTGCACCTTGCGCTCGGTGATGTCGTATAACCAGACGATGAAGACCGGCTGGTTTTCGTAAGAGGTGCGGTCGACGGACATCGCCATCCACACCGTCCGCCCATCCTCGCGCACATAGTGGATTTCGTCCGACGGCGCCACTGATCCCGGCGCCCGGTCCGGCAGCCTTTCCAGCACATGGCGGAACAGGGTGGGGGAGCAGCGCTGCTGCATCGCCTCCGCCGGCACGCCGAACAGCTCGACGCAACGCTGGTTGCAGTAGAGCAGCTCCCCGGCTTCGGTGATGATCGACACGCCGATGGGGCTGCCGTCCAGCACCCGGCGCAGGCGGGCGGCCTGGGCGCGCGATGCCGCTTCGGCCGTCCGCGTCTCCTGCAAGGCGTCGCGCAGCCGCCGCACGGCGCGGCAGGCCTCCAGCGTCTTGTGGATGGTGGCTTCCAGGTCGCTGAAATCGATCGGCTTGATGATGAAGTCGAAGGCGCCGCGGTTCATCGCCGCCCGCACATTGCCGAGATCGCCATAGGCCGAGACCATCACCGCACGGATGTCGGCATTCACCTGGGGCAGATGATCGAGCAGAGTCAGCCCGTCCATCCCCGGCATGTTGATGTCGCTCAGCACCATGTCGATGTCGGGCCGGGCGCGCAGTGTCTCCAGCGCCTCCTGCCCGTCATGGGCAAACAGGAACTCCAGTTCACCGGCGCGGACGGCGCGACGGAAACGCTGCATGATCAGCGTTTCGACGTCCCTCTCGTCGTCGACAACCAGAATCTTTCCCATCCCGCCTTCCTACCGACAACCCGCCCGACCCGCGCCGCTACCGGATCCGGGCGCTACACCATAAGCGCGGATCGCCCGAACGGGAAGCACCGTGGCGTACGGTGCCCCATCGGTTGTATGGCACTGTGGCCGCATCCTCGGATCGGGCCGCAAGACGGGCATCCCCCCTATCGATCATCGTACGCGGTGATGGGGCAGGATAACACGGGATTGCAGCGCGGGGAGATGGTTGTGATTGAAACATTGCCAGTCAACCGCCGCCTCCGCGTTGTGCCTACGCTTCGGACTTCGCGTTGAACGGCTGCGCGGAATGCGGTCCCACAAACGGCAGGGTGAACCAGAAGGCGGCTCCCTTGCCCGATTCGGCGCTCAATCCGGCGGTGGCGTCCTCCACCCCGATTCTGCCGCCCAGATGCTCGATGATGCGCTTGGCGATGGCGAGTCCCAGCCCGGTGCCGGCCGGCTTGCCGGTCAGCATGTCGCCGGCCTGGCGGAAACGCTCGAACACGATGTCGCGGTCCTTGGGCAAGACGCCGGGCCCGCTGTCGATCACCGCGATTCGCAGCATGTCTCCGTCCGGCTTGGCCTCCAGCCGGGTCCGCCCACCGGTGGGCGTGAACTTCGCGGCGTTGGACAGCAGGTTCACCACCACCTGGATCACCCGGTCCTCGTCGCCGCGCACCGGTGGCAGGTTGCCCGGGATGTCCACCGAGAGCGCGATGCCGCGTTCCAGGAACAGCGCCTCGGTCGCCGCCACGGCCTGGGCCAGCAGGGCGGCCGGATCGATACGCTCGATCCGCCAGTCGAGCGCGCCGGCCTCGATCTTCGCCATGTCGAGCACCTGGTTGATCAGGCGGGTCAGCCGCTCGCTCTCCTTGATGATGACGGCCAGGAACTCCTGCCGCTGTTCGGGTTCCAGCTCACGATCGTCATGCAGGATTTCGCTGAGGGCGCGAATCGAGGTCAGCGGCGTGCGCAGCTCGTGCGTCACGGTGGACAGGAACTCGTCCTTCAGCCTGTCCAGCTCGGTCAGCTGCTCGTTGGCGGCGCGCAGCGCGTCGGTGGCGCGCTCCAGCTCCGCCGTCTTCAACTCCAGCTGGCGGCTGTGGGCGATGACGTCGCTGGTCTCGTCCAGCATGCGCAGAAGCTCCGCCGCCTCCACCGCCCCCGCCGAGACAGACGAGGCGAGCGCCACCCGCGCCGAGGCCCCGCCGATGGCGCCGGCCAGCAGCCGTTCGGCGAGCCGGAGACGCTCCGGTCCCGCCGGCTCGTCCGGGTCGGCACCGGCGAAGGCCTGCTCGGCACGCTGCAGCCCGAGGAAGCGGGCGACCACGCGGGCGAGGTCGCCGACACTGGCGGCGTTGCGCCAGTCCGCGGGCGATATGGGCGGCATGGCGGCGGGCGTCGGTTCGAACACATCGACGAAGGCCGCCGCCTGGGCCCGCTCCACCGCGCCGGGCCGGTCGAACAGCGACAGCCCGACATAGGCGCCGATGTTGGCAAGGGCGCTCCAGAACAGGGCATGGGCCAGCGGATCCCAGCCCTCCAACCCGAACAGCGCATAGGGCCGCAGCGCCGCGATGCTCCAAGGCCCGTCGGCGATGAAGCTGGCCGGCAGCCAGCCCGACCGCGCGAAGCTGGGCAGCAGCAGCGTATAGGCCCAGACCAGCGTGCCGGCCGCCACCCCGGCGATGGCGCCGCGCCTGGTCGCCCCGCGCCAGTGGAGCCCGCCGATCAGGGCCGGGGCGAACTGTGCCACCGCCGCGAAGGAGATCAGTCCGATCGACACCAGCGCATAGGCCGATCCCGCCAGCCGGTAATAGCCGTAGCCGAACAGCAGGATCGCGACGATGGCGACCCGCCGGACCATCAGCAGCACCGGCGCCGGATCGGCCGAGCGCGCAAGCACCGCCGGCCGGACGCGCAGCAGAACCGGCACCACGAGGTTGTTGCACAGCATGGTCGACAGCGCGACCGTCTCGACCACGATCATCCCCGCCGCCGCCGACAGTCCGCCAAGGAAGGCCAGCAGGGCCAGCCACTCCGCCCCGCCATGCAGGGGCAGGGCGACCACGAACAGGTCGGGGTCCACCCGTCCGCCGAAGGTCAGCAGTCCCGACAGCGCCACCGGCAGCACGAACAGGTTGATCAGCAGCAGATAGAGCGGGAACAGCCAGACGGCGCGGTCCAGCTGGCGTTCGTCCACCGATTCGATGACCATCACCTGGAACTGGCGCGGCAGGCACAGCATTGCCGCTGCCGACAGGATGGTGGTGGTCACCCACACGCCCGAGGCGGCTCCCTCCAGCGCGATGTCGCCGCCGAACAGCCGGGCAAGGTCGGGGACGGCGCTTGCCGCGGAGAACAGGTTGTCCAGGCCGCCATGCAGGCCCCAGACCACGAAGATCCCCACGGCCAGGAAGGCAACCAGCTTCACCAGCGATTCCAGAGCGATGGCCGCGACCAGACCGGGGTGATGCTCCGCCGCGTCGATCTGGCGGGCGCCGAAGACGATGGCGAACAGCGCCATCACCGCGGCGATCAGGAATCCCTGGTCCAGGAAGGGGGCCGGGGACGCCTCCAGCCCGCCGCCGGTCAGCGCGTCGAAGCTGACGGCGACCGCTTTCAGCTGCAGGGCGATGTAGGGGGTGACGCCGACGGTGGCGGTCAACGCCACCAGCCCGCCCAGCAGGGGACTGTGGCCGTAGCGGCTTGCCAGGAAATCGGCGATGGAGGTGATGCGCTGCGCCTTGGCGATGCGCAGGACCTTGCGCAGCAGCAGCGGGGCCAGCAGCATCAGCAGGGTGGGGCCGAGATAGACCGGCAGGAAGCCGATCCCCAGCGTCGCCGCCCGCCCGACCGAGCCGTAGAAGGTCCAGGTCGTGCAGTAGACCGCCAGCGACAGGGCGAAGATGGTGGGCGACGCGATGACGCTGCGTCCCGCCGCTTCCCGCCGGTCGGCCCAATGGGCGATGGCGAACAGGGCGGACAGATAGGTCAGCGCCACGACCAGGATCGTGCCCCAATCGAGTCCGACGCCCATACCGCTCCCTTTCCTATCGGGTCCGGCCGGCGAGCGCCGCCAGCAGGATCACCGCCGCCCAGACGCCGAAGACCCCGGCATAGAGGGCCGGGATCCCGAAAATCGTGGCCTCCACCCCGAACAGGCCGAGCAGCGGCGGGCTGAACAGGACGGCGGCCAGCAGGAACAGCCCGGCCATGCGCTCGCGGCGGCGGAGGGCCGGCGGTTCGTCGCGGTCCGGCGCGCTCAAAAGGCGCGTTCCCTTGCGGCGAGTTCGACCAGGATGTTGGCGCCGCGGATGGCGTCGTCCAACGTCCGCACGTCGCGGTCGCGCAGCATCTCGATCATCCGCAGGAAGACCGCGGCGGTGACCAGGCTGTCGCCCAGCGCGGTGTGGCGGTCGACCACCTCGATGCCCAGCCGCTCGGCGATGCCGTCCAGCGTGTGGTCGCCGTCATTGCCCAGCAGCATGCGCGACAGCAGCATGGTGTCCAGCACCGGACAATCGAAGGTCACGCCCGCCGCCCGTTCCTTCATCTTCAGGAATTTCAGGTCGAAAGCGGCGTTGTGCGCCACCAGCACCGCACCGGAGACGAAGCCGCGGAACTGCGGCAGCACGGCGTCGATGGTCGGCTTGCCGGTCACCATGCCGTCGGTGATGCCGTGGAAGGGGACCGACTCCGGCGGGATCGGCCGCTTGGGGTCGACCAGCGTGTTGAAGGTCTCCCCCGTCAGGATGCGCCCGCCGACGACGCGCACGGCGGCGATCTGGATGATCTCGTCGCCGGTGCTGGGCGACAGGCCGGTGGTCTCGGTGTCGAACACCACGTAATGCAGGCGGTCGAGTGGCGTGCGGCCGAGTTCGCTGGTCGCCAGCGGCTGGTGCAGCAGCCCGAAATCGAAGAATTCCGGCCGGGCGCTGGCCCGCGGCCGCGGCTGGGCCGAGCGCGGCGACTGAGCCGGCGGCAGCGGCACGCGCAGCCGCGCCCGCTTGGCAGCGCCATCGGCGCCCCCATCGGCGCCGCCGTCGGCGGACGGCAGCGGCTCGCTCCAGGCGGTGCTGCGGTGGTGCTGCAGCACGTCGCCGGCGCTCAAGCCCCCGAGCCCGCCCGGCAGCGTCCGGTCCAGCCAACCGTCCAGCGTGGCGCTGGGCACGGCCGGCCCTTCCCACACCAGATCCAGATAGACCCAGCGGTCGCCGTCCTGCGGCCCGGCGGCTTCCAGGTCGAAGGCGGCGGCTCCGGTCAGGCCATGCACCTTCTCGATCAGATAGGCGAACAGCAGGACCAGCCCGTGGCTGTCGCCATGCACCCATTGCGGCAGGCCGGTCAGCGTGACGGTGACGGAGGACGCGCTCCCCACCCGGTGGGCCACGAGGCCGATCAGGTTGTTGGAATGGATGTCGCTCATCGGCCAGCTGCCGGTGACGACGCTGCGGTAGGCGGCGGTCACCTGCTCCAGTCGCCGTGACAGGCTGTCGCAGGAGTCCAGCATCGCACTTTCGAAGGCCGCACGGTCGCGGGGACCGAGGTCCGGCGCGTCGTACAGGGTTTCCACGGCGGCGCGCAGATTGGCGATCGGCGCGCGGAACCCCTCGGTCGCCTCGCGCAGCAGGGCGTCGCGCTGGCCCAGCGCAGCCAGCTCGCTGGTGGCGTCGGACAGGGTCAGCACATATCCGGTGATGGCCGGCGGCTCGTCCGATCCCGGTTCCGGCTCCTGCAGGATGGCGCTCATCCGGCCTTCCAGCAGGATGCGGCCGTCGGTGGTGGCGCCGACGAACTGAGCGGTGGTGCCGTGCTCGTGATTGACGTGCCGGCCTTCGCGCACGCGCAAGGAGAGCCGTTCCAGCGTGTGGGTCAGCGGCTCCGCCACCACGAAATGCAGCATGGAGCGGCCCAGCCCCAGTTCCCCCGTCAGATGCAGGATGTCGAGGGCGGTCTGGTTGTAGAGCAGGATCTGGTGCCGGGTGTTGCAGACCAGGACGCCTTCATGCAGATCCCGCAGCACCGCGGCGAGCTGGGTCTTCTGCTCCTCCGCCTTGGCGGTCGAGTCCGCGACGGTGCGGGCGATGTCGCGGCGGACCTGGGCCAGCTTGTCCGAGAGGTCGTTGACCGCGCGGGCGATCGGCAGCAGGTCGCCGTAGCGCGCCAGCGGCACCCGTCCGCCAACCGCGCCCTCCGCATTGCCGTGGGCGATCAGCCCGGCCTCGCGGCTCAGCGTTTCGGCGGCGCGCAGCAGGTAGCGGTCGACCGCCAGCCACAGCCCCCACACCGCCGCCGCGCAGGCGGCCGTCATCGCCACGGCATAGGTCAGCAGCGGATCCGCCGCGTCCGATCCGCGCACCGCCATCGCAAGTCCGACCGACAGTGCCACCAGACCCAAGCCGGCGGCGCGGAAGGCCAGCGGGACGATCCGCCGGGGCGAAGGGGCTGTCGCGGCTGTGGTCTTGGGCGCTGTCACCGCGCCGGCTCCACGCCGCCGATGGCCGGCAGGCCCAGGTGGCGGCGGACGGTGGTCAGCAGGTCGCGGGTCGAGAAGGGTTTGGTGATGTAGTCGGTGGCGCCCAGTGCCAGCCCCTTCTGCCGTTCGACGTCGCGGCTGCGTGCCGTCAGCATGATGATGGGCAGGGATTTCCAGGCCGGGTTGGTCCGCAGGGTCTGGCAGACGTCGAAGCCGTCGCGCTTCGGCATCATCGCGTCGAGCAGGATCAGGTCGGGGGTATAGTCCTCCACCGAGCGCAGCGCCTCGTCCCCGTCGCGGGCGATGCGCACATCGAACCCGGCGCGCTGCAGGAGAACCTGGAGCGACAGGACGATGCTGGGTTCGTCGTCGGCGACCAGGATGGTCGGCTTCATGGCGGGGCGTCCTCCGGTGCGCCGGTCTGCTGCCGGCTTCCCAAATTTGTGGCCGGGGCGATGCGTTCGTGCCCTGGAATGTCCATGGTACGAGCAAAGACAAGCGGGGATCAAGCGGCACTCCCGGCTCCCCGACCAAAGAACGGGGGTAGACGGCGCAAGAAAAAGCCCGGCCGCGACCAAATGTCGCCGCCGGGCTATCGCTTGCATGACAGGTTGTCGCAGGGGAAGGACCGGCGGCGTGCCTCCACCGGTCCGGCAGGGGATCAGCGGGCGGTGATCACGACCGGGTTGAGCCCCATCTTCGTTTTCAACTGCTCCGCTTCGCGCCTGGCCGCGGACTGATCGGCAAATCCGCCGACGCGAACCGCCCGCCAGGACCGGTTGGAACTGTCGGTCCAATCCACCGTATAGGCCTGGAAGCCACCGCCTTGCAGCCGCTGCGCCAGCGAATCGGCATTCGCCGTCACCGAGAAGGTGCCGACCTGTACGGTGTAGCGCCCGGCCGGTGCGGACGCCGGTGGCGTGGCTGCCTTGGCCGGAGGCTTCGCGTCGCCGGTGGCGGACGGGGGAGGCGGCGGGGCGGACGGGGGCGCGGCGGGGGCGGCGCCGGCCGGTGGACGCTTGGCGGCCTCCTTCGGCGGGGCCAGCATCGCCTGGAGCGAGCCGGTGTCGGCTGGCTCGCCGGCTGCCGGATGCTCGGGCTTGGCGGTTTCCGGCTTGGTCGCTTCCGGCTTCTGGGCAGCCGGCGGCGGTGCGCCTTCTGCCGGGACCGTGGCGCGCGGCTTGGGTGCGGCGGCCGGGGCCGTGGCCGGAACGGGCGGCGGTTCGGGCATCTTCAGCACCGGCGGCGGGCTGGCGGGAAGGGCGGCGACCGGCGGCGGGGGTGCGGAGGACGCCGTTGGCGGCTGCGCCGGAGACGTCTGGGCGGGGGGCAACTGTGCCGGCGGCGTGACGGCCGCGCTCGGGGCGCTGCCGGTCGCCGTGCCGGACGGTGCCGGATTCGACGGCGCTCCGTTCTGCGGCGCGCGGGTGATGGCCGGCGCCGGCACCATCGGCGAGGAGCTGTTGGCCGCAGTCGTCACCGGCTCCGGATCGCCCGATCCGAGATAGACGACGCCGACGGCGATGCCGCCCGCCGCCAGCAGGGCAAGCGCGATCTTGCCCAGCGGCAGCCCACGGCTTGCCGGTTCTTCCTCGTCGTCCTCGATCTCGTCCTGCTGATCCGCGTGCAGATCCTCGTTCAAGGCACGAAGCAGCTTGGCGATGTCCTCATTCTCCGGCGGCGGAGGATCGGAAGGTTTGCCGTTTGCTTTCATCTCGTCCTTGAACGTCGGTGTCGACAGGGTGGGAGCCTGCCGGTGCGGTGGCTTGAGCGTCACGGTCGACCTGCGCTTGCCCGCCTTGGCGGGCCGGCTGAAAACAACGAGGGGCCTTCCGGCCGCCGGTCCGCGGAAAACGGACCGGCGTCGGAAAGCCCCTTCTCCTTATCGTATTTTGCCGCTCCATCAAACCGCCAAGCGGTCGCGCCCGGCGCACGGGCGACGCGAAGAAGGGGGTGCCGTCCCGGTATGCCGGTCAGCCCTGAGTCGGCTTGGCCGGGTCGACCGGATGCGGCTGGGCTGATGTGGGAGACGTCGGGGAAGCGGTCGGGGGCACCGGAGCCTGCGTGACGGGCTGGGCGGCCGGCTGGGCGGGCGTCGGGTTGATCGCGGCGGGAGGGGCCTGGGCGGCGGTTTGGGCGGGAGCCGCCTGCGTCTCCTCCTCCTCGTCCTTCAGGCCGGACTTGAAGGCCTTCACACCCTTGGCGATGTCGCCCATCACGCTGGGCAGCTTGCCGGCGCCGAACAGGAGAAGCACGATGACCAGAACGATCAACCAGTGCCAGATGCTGAAACTGCCCATCGATCAATACCTCTGCAAATCGGTCGGAGCGGACGACGTCGCGGTCGCCACCAATGTGAGTGCCCCTTCCGCGCCGCACAAGAGGCCGGCGCCGAAGGAAGCGGATTAACGCGGGGCCTTCAGGCCGCCGGCCCGCTTTCCGCCGGCTCGTCCGGCAGCTGGTGGCGCATGATCAGCGGCGCCTGGAAGGCGCTGAAGACCAGGGTCAGCGGCATGATGCCGAACACCTTGAAGTTGACCCACATGTCGGTGGAGAAGTTCCGCCACACGACCTCGTTCAGCACGGCCAGGACCAGGAAGAACCAGGCCCAGCGGATGCCCAGCGTCCGCCATCCCTCGTCCGAAAGGTTCAGCACGGTGCCCAGCAGCCGCTTCATCACGTTCCGGCGCATCGCATGGGCGACGAACAGCACGGCGGCGAACAGCAGGTTGACCAGGGTCGGCTTGATCTTGATGAACAGGTCGTCCTGCAGCCACAGGGTCAGGCCGCCGAACAGCAGCACGAAGCCTGCGCCGACCACCGGCATGATCGGGATGCGGCGTTCCAGCCGCCAGGACACCGCGACCGCGATGCTGATGGCGACCATGAAGACAGCGGTGCCGGTCATGATGCCGGCCTGGGAATTGGCGACGAAGAAGGCGGCCAGCGGGCCGGCCTCGATCGCCAAGCGTGCGAACTGGTTCATATCCCTCACATAGCCCGAACCGGCCGCCCGTGAAAGGGGCGAATGGCGGTGCGGCGGTAACAACGCATTCCGGCGGCGCCGGCACTCATGCCGGGGCTTTTCTCCGAACTTGTGCTTCTCTACGACTTTCCGCATCCGCCTTTCGGCGGGGAACCGGCAGAGGACAAGGCAGCGATGGAAGCAACCGAGGTCAAGGATCTGATCGACGAAGCCCACGAACGGGAAAAGGCAAAGCGCCACGCGGCGGCACCGCGCCATCCCGACGGCAGGGAGGAGGGTGGTCATGGCGTGAAGACCTCCACCGCCATCTACATCTCGCTGCTGGCGGCGGTGCTCGCCATCGTCAGCGTCGCCGGTTCCAATGCCGGCAAGGAGCTGATCGCCAGCGCCATCGAATCGTCGGACAGCTTCGCCTATTACCAGGCCAAGACCCAGCGCCAGATCAGCCTGCGCCTTGCCGCCGACGAGATCGAGCTGCTGTCCGCCGGCATGCCGGCCGAGGCCCAGGCGAAGGCTCTGCAGCGTTCGGCCGAATACCGCCAGGCGGCCGAGCGCATGGAGGCCGATGAAGGCAAGAACAGTCGCAAGGATCTGCTTGCCAAGGCCAAGGCGGCGGAGGTCCGGCGCGACCATGCTGCAGCCCAGGACCCTTATTTCGACTTTGCCGAGGGCATGCTGCAGCTCGCCATCGTTCTGGCGTCGGTCTTCGCCATCACCGACAAGGTCTTCATCCTGTGGATCAGCCGCGCCCTTGCGCTGGCGGGACTGCTGATGGCGGTCGACGGCTTCACCCTGATCCTGCCGCTGCCCTTCCTCTGACCCGTCAGAACTGCGCCGACAGCCGGAGCGAGCCGTAATTGGTCAGCGATTTCTGGCCGCGGAACTCCGGCGTCTGCAGGGTCTGGGCGTAGGTCAGGCCATAGCGGCCATAGCGCAGCGTCAATCCGGCCTGCATGCTGCCGACGAAGGGATGCTTGTCGACCGACCGGCTGTCCCGGACGCTGTTGCCGTCCAGGAAGATGTTGCGTGCCACCGCCCGTCCCTCGGCGCTGGCGTAGACGTACCAGGAAAAGCGCCCCGGCCGTTCCGAATAGGGGGAGTCCTGATAGGGGATGCTGGAGGTGGGGCGCGTCACCAGGGCGCCCACCGGCGGCGGCATGTTGCCGCCCAGCCGGACCGAGCTCCCCACCGCGGCGAAGGTCAGCACATTGCCCAGGCTGCCGGCGACATGGGGGCTGAAATCCCATTCCAATGGCCCCAGCCTGTTCGGCTTCTCGCCGCGCCAGACATGCTCATAGCTCAGCATCACGCCCGGCTCGTCGCGCAGCTGGTGGTCCCATCCCTCCGGGTAGGTGGCGCCGCTGACGATCCTGTGCACCGTCTTCTGCGTCGGTTCGGCCAGCGAGGACGGTCCGACGATGCCGAGGTCGAGGTCGAGGCGGTCGACCGCCGTCGGCGCCTCGTTCAGCACCGAAATCCGGCCATAGAGCCAGCCGGCATAGGGCCGGTCGGTGGGGTCCGGATCGCGGGCCTTGAGGTTGCTGGGCGTGTAGATGTTCTGGCCGAAGGCAAAGCCGTAGCGCCGCACCCCGCCGGGCTCGATCCAGGGAACGAGGTTCGCCAGCCAGTCGATGTTTCCGTAGGTCGGCCGCGCACCGGAGAAATAATAGAACTGGAAGCCGTTCGAGTAGTAGCGGTCGGTCCCGCCGCCGAACAGGTCGTTGTCGATCCAGAAGCCGATGGCGGGACCGGAGGCCGCCGGCGCGTCGCCCGGTGGTGGGGTGGTTTCCTGGGCGCTTGTCCCCGTCGCCGTCAGCAGCAGGGTCGCAAATGCTGCGGCCAAGGTGGGGCCGCTGTTCGTCGCCATTCCGGCACGCTCCATCCGTTTTGCAGGGTAACGGATGGAGAGGGAGTGTGTTGCGATGCAGTGCAGCCTCTTTGGTGGTAGGGGAGTTGGTTGAGGTTGCCTTCACACCCGTGCCTGCAGCCCCTCCACCGCCTCCTCCAGCGTCATGTCGATGCGCTTGATCCCGTGCAGCGCCAGGAAACGCGATTCGTTCTTCGACATCTCGCCGGGGATCACCGCCCAATGGCTGTCCGAAGAACGCTTGGCGATCTGGCGGGCGAAGGTGCGCTGGATCTCATGGTCGAAGCGGCAGCCCAGGAACAGGAAATGGCGTCCCGCGCGGCGCTCCTTCACGACGGCAGGGATCGGGGTCTGGATGTCGATCTCCGTCAGGATCTCGACATAGTCGCTGTCGGAGATCAGGTAGTTGCCGGCCGGCGTCACCGCGCCCGACGGCTTGTACAGCACGGTATCCCAACCGGCGGCAGCCTCCGCCGTCGTCTCGGCGCCATCGGGGTCGTAGAAGCGCACCCATTCGCCGGTCGATTGCGGGTGCGACACCCCCTGGATCTGGCCCCAGCTCCGGTCGGCGGCGGCGCTCAGCAAACCGTCGAGCACATTGTCGTACCAGACGTCCACCAGCAGGGGCGGAGCCGGGATCGCGGCAAGCAGCGTATGGACGGGGGTGGCCGGCACCGTCTGGCGGAAGATCTCGTTGAGGATGGCCTCCAGCGTCTTGCGGTGCTTGCGCGTCTCGATGAACTGGGCGACCGCGGTCAGGTTGGAGCGGATGCGGCCGGGCGCGGCGACCTTGGCGTTCAGGCGCTGCACCAGCTCGGCCGAATTGCGCGGGATCGGGCACTGGTCGGGCGGCAGCAGGGCGAAGGCGCCGGGGCCGAGATAGGGCACCACCTGCCGCGCCCCCAGCGCCGCGGCGATGTCGGCCAGCGCCGCCGCGGCGTCCGGAACCGTGACGGAGTCGGATTCGGGTGCAAGCGTGGTGACGGTCATGGGTGCCTCTTCCCTCTTGGTCTTCACAGATAGATCGCGGCGCCGGCGCCGGTGTTGACGCTGGCGTCCTTCAGCGTTTCGACGATGAAGGCGACCTGATCGCGGGTGATCTTGCGGTGCAGCGGCAGGGCGAGCACGCGGTCGGCCGTCTTGGTGCAGACCGGGCAGGCGCCGCGGCCGGCCCGCTCCTCGCCGAGCGCTTCGATGTAATATTGCTGGGTGTGCAGCGGCTGGCCGTAGTCGCTGGCGTCGATGTCGTGGGTGTCCAGATCCTCGATGATCGACCGGCGCCCCGACGCGCTGAAGCGGGTGCCGAGATGGACGCAATAGACCATCGGGTTGACCACCTCCGCCCCCGGCCCGCGATAGGGCGGCTTGATGCCTTCGAAGCTCGCCATCGCCGCGTCGTAATAGGCGATGACCAGATTGCGGCGGGTCAGGATCTCCGGCAGGCGTTTCAGTTGGACCAGGGCCAGCGCGGCGTTCAGGTCGCTCATCCCCGCCTGCCAGGGCAGGGTGCGGGTGATGACCACCGTGTTGCGATGCTCCGTCTCGCGTCGGCGCATGTAGCGCAGCCGGTGGGCGAGGTCGCGGTCGTCGGTGACGATCATGCCGCCTTGACCGGCCAGCAGGATGCCGGGTTCGGAAAAGTCGAAGACCGCGGCGTCGCCGAAGGTGCCGACCATCTGCCCCTTGTAGGTCGAGCCGATGGCCTCGGTCGAATCCTCCAGCAGAATCAGATCTTTGGCATCGGCCAGAGCGCGCAGCTCGTCCCAATGGGCGGGGTGGCCGTTGACGTTGGCGGCCAGGATCGCCTTCGTTTTCGGCGTGACCAGCGCCGCGGCCTTCTCCGGGTTGATGGTGTGCTGCCAATAGTCGATATCGACCAGCACCGGCGTGGCGCCGGACAGCGCCACCGCATGCTGGACCTGGTGCCAGCCGAAGGGGCTGCACAGCACCTCGTCGCCCTCGCCGATGCCACAGCCCTTCAGCATCAGCAGCGTCGCCATCGTGCCGCTGGACACCGCCACCGCATGGTCGCGGCCGACATAGGCGGCGAAGGCATCTTCGAACGCCCGCACCATCCGCCCGTCGCTCAAGGCCCCGGAGGACAGCAGGCGGCCGAGCATTTCGACCTCCGCGCCGGAGATGTCGGGGTCGGTCAACGGGATGTAGTCGTCCAGCTCATCGTCATCGGCAGGGGCTGGGGCGGGGGAGGTCTGGTGCAGAACCGCGGCGGCCTCGCTCATTCACTCGTCCTCGTCCCGTTGGGCGATCACGACGCCGGTGGCAAGCTCCGGCTTGTCGGTGATGAGCCAGCAGTGGTTGTTGCCGTCCACCAGATGCAGGTCGAAGCCCGCCTCCTCCCGGAAGGGATCCTCGGCCATCACCGCGGCCATGGCGCCGGTGACGGTCTTCAGGTCCGGGTTGGCCTCGCGCACACCGCGGACCACGGCGTCGAGCTTGCCGCCACCGGCGAACAGCCGGCCGGCCAGCGTGGCGATGCTGTCGATGCGCTCGGGAGACAGGGTCATGGGCGTCACTCCGTTCCGCGTTTCTTGGCGTCTACGGTGATCGGCAGGCGGGTGTCCGCCGGCATCTCCGGCAGGTCGAGCGTCCAGCCATTGGCGACCTTGATCCAGCCGCCCCACAGGTCCGGCTTCTCCATCTCGACGATGGGTTCCTCCAGATCCTTCTTGGCGACGTAGATCGTATATTGCTCGGACGCCTTGCGGATCATCACCTTCATCACGGACACTCCAGCCTGTTGTTATCATTGATGCTTTTTCTCAAGCCGCGACCAGCCGGGCATGGAGGGCCGGCAGTTCCGACAGGACGGCATCCACCTCCGCCGCGGTGGTGGTGCGGCTCAGCGAAAAGCGCAGGCTGGCGGCGGCCTGGGTGCCGCTCAGCCCCATGGCGGTCAGCACATGGCTCGGCTCGTTGCCGCCGGAGGAGCAGGCCGCCCCCATCGACACGGCGATGCCGGCGCGGTCGAGCCGCATCAGCAATTCCTCCGCATCCACCGGATGGCCGCGGCCGTCGGCGAAGCGGATGTTGCTGGTGTTGGGCAGTCGGGCGGCGCCGGCCCCATTCACCACTGCGCCGGGCCAGCGGGCGAGGATGCCCTGCTCCAAGCGGTCGCGAAGGAAGGCGATCAGGTCCGCCTCGTCGAGCCAGAGCGACGCCAGCGACGCGGCGGCGCCGAAGCCGACGATGCCCGGCACATTTTCCGTTCCGCCCCTGCGGCGGCGCTCCTGATGGCCGTGGATCAGCGCGTGGAAGGGGGCGCCCTTGCGGACATAGAGCGCGCCGACCCCCTTCGGCCCGTGCATCTTGTGGGCGGACAAGGTCAGGTAATCGGCGATGCCGCAATCGACCGGCACCCGGCCGGCGGCCTGCACCGCGTCGCTGTGGAACAGTGCGCCATGGGCGTGGGCGATGGCGGAGGCACCTTCCACCGGCATCAGAACGCCGGTCTCGTTGTTGGCCCACATCATGGAAACCAGCGCCGTCGCCTCCGTCACCACGGCGGCGAGATCGACCAGCGAGGGCAGACCGTCGCGGTTCACCGGCAGGATGGTGACGCGCCAGCCGCGCTGGCGCAGGTCGTCGAACAATGCCAGCGTCGCCGGATGTTCCACCGCGGTGGTGACGATGTGGTCGCGGCGGTGGTCGGTTTCCTCGATGACGCGGAGCGCGCCGAGGATGGCGGCATGCGTCGCCTCGGTGGCGCTGCCGGTCATCACCAGATCGGCGGGCTTGGCGCCGATCAAGGCCGCGACCTGGGATTTCGCTTCACTGACCGCTCGCCGGGCGGCCATGCCGGCGGAATGCGGGCTGGAGGGGTTGGCGAACTCGCCGAACAGGTGCGGCATCATTGCGTCACGCACTTCCGCAGCCAGGGCGGTGGTGGCGTTGTTGTCGAGGTAGATGGTCATCGCATCACTCCCCATCACATCACGCCGGGCACGCCGCGCCGCGACCCGTCGGCCGGGACGATCTCCTCCTCCAGGCAGCCGACGACGGTGCCGCCGGGGAACTCCACCAGATAAACCGGCAGGCTGCCTTCCTCGGTACGGCCGACGCGGACGATCACGCCCGGCGTGCCCTTCGGCGCCAGCAGCGCGCCGTCCGGCACCTGCGGGTGGCTGCCGTCGTTGAACAGATCCTCCTGCACCGTGACCCGCAGGCCCCAGTCGTACAGCGGTTCGCGCGGCGGGATGAAACCGGGCTTGGCGGCGGCTTCGACGTCGGACATCGCGAGGCTCCTTATCGGTGGGACGGGCTGCTTACTGAGGGTCGTTGCAATGGGCGTCGATCACCTCCAGCTCGCGCGCACGCATGCCGACGACGACCCGTTTTTCATAAAAATCAACAGCATAGATGTAGTACATCTGCAGATAGGTCCCGATGGAGATGACGTAGCCGACATCGCCCTCGCGGATCAGGAAGTCGCCGACCGGCCGGCCGGGATAGGTCCCGTCGTTGCGCACGTCGCGCAGGGCCTTGACCTTGAAGCCCTGTTCCAGCACCGGCGGGCCGACCAGCTCGTTGGCGTCCTCGGCGCTGCGGGCGCGCTCGCGGCGATACGGGGCGGCAGTCTCGGTTTCGGTGTCGGTCATGGCGCTGGCGCTCCGTCGGTTCAGGGGCCGCTACAGGGGCGGAAGGTCGTTGGCGATGGTGAGCCCGGCGGCGAGACCGGCGGCGCGCTGGCGGGCGATGGCGCGCACCTCCTCCTCCGGGTCGTCGAGCAGGGGGCCGAGTTGCCCGGCGTCGATCCGCCCGGCGACGGCGAGGCGGACCATCCAGTCGCCATCCGGCAGCAGCACATGCAGCTTCGAGGTCGGCAGCCGCTGAGCCACCACCAGCCGCACCCGTGGGCTGTCGTCCCAGGCGAGGCTGGGCAGCCAATCCATGGAAAGGCGGCGGGCGACTTCCACCCGCACCTCCGGGTCCTCGTCATGCATCATCGCCGGCAGCATGCCGTCGGGGATCCGCCGCACCACCCGCAGCCGCACCGAACAATCGGGATCGCGCATCAGCGGGGCGAGGTCGGCATCCTCCAGCCGGGTAGCGACGGCGATCCGCACCTCGCGGTCGGGGTCGTCGCGCAGCTTCAGCAGCAGCCGGCGCGGCAGGCGGCGGGCCAGGACGGAGCGCACAGTCTCGTCCGGGTCGTTCATCAGCCGGGGAATCTGGAAGATCGGGGCGAAGCGCGCGGCGTTCGCCCGCACTTCGAAATAGGGATGGTCGAGATGGCCGGCGGACAGATCCGGATTCCATTCGAAGAAGCGCTGGATGCGCTTGGCGTAGCGGTCCTGCACGCAGGCCTTCAACAGCAGGCAGTGTCCGGTCAGCTTGCCGCCCGCGGGAAGGGCGGCGGTATCCGGGTCGAGCCGGCGCTCCTTGTGGGCGCAGGCGGTGCAGTCCACCGGTTCGCCGCGCCAATCCAGGGATTCGAGGATGTCGTCGCTCATGCGCCGGCCTCCTCACGCTCATGCTGGTCGGCAATGGCGATCAGGCGGGATGCGCCGAAGCGGTCGTCGGGGTCGAGGTTGCGCACCTTGCCCAACGCCTCCCGCCCGGCATCGAGCCGGCCGGTGCGCAGAAGCAGGTAGCCGATGGCGACCAGGGCGAACAGGAACAGGCGGGGCGCCGGCTCCAGCCCGCGGAAATCGGCGGTGGCCGGGGTGACGGCGCGCCAGTCGGTGTGGTTGACGCCGAGCGCAGCCATGGCGTGGCCGATCATGCGCTCGCCATAGACCAGCGCCCGGTCGAGGTTCGCCTTGTAGAAGTGGAACTTGTAATGGCCGAGATCGACGAGGCGATGACCGGGAGCAACCTCCGCCGCGCGGGCGAGATGGGCGAGCGCCGCCCCGCTGTCGGCATAGCTGGCGGCGGCCAGATGCAGGCAGCGTTCCGCCTCGGGCGGAAGATCCCCGCCGTAGTAGCGGCGGGCGAGCCAGTCCTCATCCACCTCGTCCAGCATGGCGCGGTGCTCCTGGTTCAAGCCTTCATCCGATATCCTCCCCCTCTCCTCGGGGGGAGGGAGAGGGGATACCGCGGGGCTTTCACATCACGCCGGGACGCAGCAGTCGGCCGGGCAGACGGCGGCGCATTGCGGGCTGTCGAACTGGCCCTGGCATTCGGTGCATTTGGCCGGGTCGATGACGTAGGTGCCCTTCTTCAGGCTGATGGCGATGTTCGGGCACTCGGCCTCGCAGGCGCCGCAGACGGTGCATTCGGCGGACTTGATCTTGTAGGCCATGGCTCTCTCCTTCGGTGTGGGATGGCTGTGGAAGGGGGAAGGGGAACGGGAGGTCAGGCGCGCCGCGCGGTCAGCGCTCCGGTGCGGATCACCGCATCCTGGCCGGCGCGGGACTGGACGACGCCCTGGCCGAGCCGCTCGGCATAGTCCTTGAAGTAGGCGAGCGCCGATTCCTCGATGTAGTCGAAGGCGAAGCGGTCGACCGGCTCGATCCCGGCCTCGGCCAGCGACTTGGACGGGCAGCCGCCGATCTTGGCGACGAACACCGCGGTGCAGTCGTTGATCGCCGCCAGCACGCCGTCCAGCGTGTCGACGTCGCCGGAACCGCCCTCGCAATACTGGTCGACGCGGCGGTGGCCGACGAACTTGGCGCCGTTGGGGCCGACCTCGTAGATCTGGAATTCCTTGGCGTGGCCGAAATGCTCGTTGATGCGCTCGCCGCCCTTGGTGGCGACGGCGATCAGGATCGGATCGGCTGCGGTGCCGACGCTGTCGCGCACATCGGCCTGGGCGGCGGCCTTGGACGCGTGGCGGCCGGCGCGTTCGGCCTCCACATGCTCGCGGTAGCTGCGGCGGGCCTCGTCGTCATAGTCGATGGCGCCCATCGCCTCGATCTTGTCGGCGGTGAACTCCTCGCCGCGGTCCTCGCCCAGCAGGCCGACCGCATCGGCGCGGCACTGGCGGCAGTGGCGCATCAGCTTGGCGCCGCCCTCGCAGGCGTCCTGCACCACCTTCAGTTCCTGCGCGGTGGGGCCGCGCTGGCCGTTCAGACCGAAATAGGTGCCGTGGGCGGGGTCGGAGATCAGCGGCATGATGTTGTGCAGGAAAGCGCCGCGGCTCTTCACCGCCTTGTTCACCTCCAGCAGGTGCTCGTCGTTGATCCCCGGGATCATGACGGAGTTCACCTTCACCAGGATGCCGCGCGAGGTCAGCATCTCCAGCCCCAGCATCTGCTGCTCATGCAGGATCTTGGCGGCGTCCAGTCCGGTCCAACGCTTGTGCTTGTAGAAGATCCACGGGTAGATCTGCGCGCCGACCTCCGGATCGACCATGTTGATGGTGATGGTGACGTGGTCGATGTTGTATTGCGCGATGCTGTCCACATGGTCGGGCAGGGCCAGACCGTTGGTGGACAGGCACAGCTTCAGGTCCGGCGCCTTCTTCTGCAGCATCTCGAAGGTGGCGAAGGTGTTCTTGCCGGCGGCCGCCAGGCTGTCGCCGGGGCCGGCGATGCCGATCACCGACAGCTGCGGGATTTCCTGGGCGACCGCGAGGATCTTCTTGAGCGCCTGATCGGGTGTCAGCTTTTCGGAGACCACGCCCGGCCGGCTCTCGTTCGAGCAATCGTATTTGCGGTTGCAGTAATTGCACTGGATGTTGCAGGCCGGGGCGACCGCGACATGCATGCGGGCGAAATAGTGATGCGCCTCTTCCGAATAGCAGGGGTGGTTCTTCACCTTCTCCCACACTGCCGGGTCCATGTCGGCCGGACCGTCGGATGAGCCGCAGGACGACGACGAACAGCCGGACGCCGCCTCGGGCGCTGCCGGCATCGTCAAGGGCGGGGCCAGTTCCCCCAGCCCGAAGATGCTGTCGAGCGAAACCACGTTGCCCATCATCCACTCCTTCCCTGCCGTGCCGGACGACACCGTTGGACGAGGTGGAGAAAAGCAAGTTCGGGGCCAGAGGTGGAAATGAAGTTCTTACAAAGGCTTGCGGGGAATTGTCGGCATCGCGGACGCTGTCGTCATTGCGACAATGGCGGGACGGGCAGGGGGCTTTGTCGGGGTGCCGACAAAGCGGTCAGGCCAGTTCGCCGCGGAAGGCGACGACATGGTCCTGGCCCTCGTCCAGCGCCTCCGCCCCGAAGCCGATCAGGCCGCTGCCGACCAGCTTGGTCGAATCGCGGCGCAGCACCAGCGGCGGCGACCCGCCGCTGCGGATGAAGGTGCCGTTGGTGGAATGGTCGGTCAGCAGGAAGCTCTCGCGGGTGAAGTCGATCACCGCATGCTGGCGCGAGGTCTGGCGCGAGGCGATGCGCAGACCGCTGCTGTCCTCCCGCCCGATGGTGACGCGGGGCAGCGCGCGGCTCATCGTGATGTCCTGTCCGCGGTAGGACAGATGCAGCGTCACCATGGCATCGCCGGCCTCCGTCACCATGGAGAAGCCGAGCGTGGTGCTTTCGACGGCGTCGTCGGCGTCGTCGGCGCTGCGGACCCGATGGACGCGGATCGGTGCCGCCTTGCCCTTCATCGCGACGTTGCTCAGCGGTTTGGTCCGGTCGCGCAGGTTGGGCGACAGGCCGTCCACCAATGCCTGGGTCACCAGGATTTCACCCTGGCGCGCGATCTGCTGCACCCGCGCTGCGACGTTGCAGGCGTCGCCGTACAGGTCGCCCACCCCTTCGATCACCGTGCCGTAATGGATGCCGACGCGCAGCCGCAGGCCATAGCGGTCCTGACTGTCGATCATGGCGCAGGCGGCGCGGACGCTGTCGTCGCAGGCCGGAAATGCGGCCAGCAGCCCATCGCCCAGGCTCTTGATCACGCCGCCGCTGTGCTCCTCGACCAGCTGCCGCAGGTGTGCCAGCACCCGCTGCGTCAGCGCCGCGGCGGTGGCGTTGCCGATGCGCTCGTACAACATCGTGCTGTCCGCGATGTCGACGAACATCAGGGCGAGGGGCTTCTCAAGCGAGGGCAAGACCGGAAATCCGTTCGATCGGAAAGAGGCCATCGAACCGAAGGCGCGGCAGGGTAGCACGAAACCGCGGCGGGGCGCGACGGCAGTGGTCGCGGCCCGCGAAGTGCCGGAGTGGCATCCGTCAGGCGAGCGCCCTAGAACCTCTTGATTTCGATGTTGTACTTGCGCAGCGCGTAGCTGACCTGGCGGGTTGTCATGCCCAGCAGGCGGGCGGCCTTGGCCTGCACCCAGCCGGTGCGCTCCATCGCCCACACCAGACGGTCGCGCAGGGGACCCGACTCCGGCTCGTCCAGCGGCAGGTCGGGGGTATCGGCGGGCTGTGGTGCCGGGGCGGAGGGAACCGCGGGGGCGACGGCCGCCGGCTGGGGAGCCGGCAGGGGGGCGATGGCGGTCGGCGGCAGCGGTTTGGACGCGCCGCAGACCGGCGCCGGACCGGCGGAACAGCCCGACGCGCAGGCCGGCCATTGTGTTCCATTCGCCGCCCCGTTCGCCGGTGCCGGCACCGCAGGCGGCATGCCGGCGATGGCCGGCTGCTGCGGGCGTCCCAAAGCCGGGTTGGTTGCGGTGCCGCTCATCGACGGAGCCAGCCCGCCGACCGCCGCCCCCATGGTGCGGTATTGGAACAGCACCGACGAGTTGCAGAGATTCATGCTGCAGGACAGGTCGGGCACGCGGATGGTCCCGTTGCGGCATTGGGTCGCAGCGCGTTCGATGCAGTTTTCCAACTCGCGCACGTTGCCGGGCCAGGTGCAGCGGTTCAGCACCTCCAGCGCATCATGGTCGATGTCCAGGGTAAGGCCGTTGTCGCGGGCGAATTTCGCGATGAAATGCTTGGCCAGCATGGCGATGTCGCCGCGCCGTTCGCGCAGCGGCGGCAGGTGGATCGTCACCACGTTGATGCGGAAGTAAAGATCGGCGCGGAACTTGCCGTGGCCGACCGCCTCCTCCAGGTTCAGGTTGGTGGCGCAGATCAGGCGCACGTCGGTCTTGATCGTCTTCGACCCGCCGACCCGTTCGAACTCCTGTTCCTGCAGCACGCGCAGCAGCTTGGCCTGGAAGTTGGAGGAGATGTCGCCGATCTCGTCCAGGAACAGCGTGCCGCCGGACGCCAGTTCGAACCGGCCCTTGTGGTCCTTCTGGGCGCCGGTGAAGGATCCCTTCTCGTGGCCGAACAGTTCTGACTCCAGCAGCGATTCCGGCAGGGCGGCGCAGTTGACCCGGATGAAGGGGGCGTCCTTGCGCGGCGACAGGTTGTGGATGGCCCGAGCGATCAGTTCCTTGCCGGTGCCGCTCTCGCCGCGGATCAGCACGGTGGATTTGAAGGGCGCCACCCGGTGCACCTGGGCCAGAACGTCCACCATGTTGGGGCTGGTGCAGACCACGTCGTTGACCGGAGCCACCACCGGCCGCAGTTCCTTCTGGACGCGGAAGGTCTCGCGCATCATGAAGCGCCGCTCCTCCGCCACCGTCCGGTGCAGGCGCACGGTCTGGCCGATCAGATTGGCGACCATGGTCAGGAAGCGGACGTCGGAGCCGAAATGGCCGCTGGGGCCGTCGTCGGAAATGCGGTCGATGGTCAGCACGCCGACGACGGTGCCGGCCGCCTTGATCGGAACCCCGACCAGCGACGCCACCTGTTCGTCCAGGTCGTCGCGCCCGCCGGAACGGTTGTTGAACAGCGGCTCCTCGGCGAGATTGGGGACGACGGCGGGCATGCCGGTCTTCAGGATGCGGCCGCTGATGCCTTCGCCCTGGCTGTAGTCGATCTCCTGGGCGGTCGACTCCCTCGGCAGCCCCAGTGCCGCGACCAGACGAAGCGCATTGTCCTCCCCCTGGAGGTAGACGCGACCGCGGTGCATCTGCAGTTGGTAGGACAAGGCGCGCAGCACCTCGCGCAGTGTCTGTTCCAAATCCAGCGACGATCCGAGGATCTTGCTGACCTCATAGATCGTCAGCAGCTCGAGGCTGGAAGAGGACGCGGACTGGGCAGCTCTCGGCATGATCGATCCCCTCGCTCGGCTTGCGACCCCGCCATGCGCCGGATGGAACGATCCGGACATCGCAATGCATCGGGTCCTGGCGTCAGCGCCTTGATCCGTCCCTCCGGGAAAACCGCGGCGGCCGTTGGTCCGGCCGCGCTGTTCGTGTCCTGATTTCCTGACGCCCGATTCTTGATGTCCGTTCACCGGACCGGGCTTGGCTGACACCCGTTCGTACGCTGTCGGCCGGTGGAAAGTGTCCGTGACTACTCGCCGAAAGGCAAGACTTTTTGCATAGATTCTGTTGCGCTGCACAATGGGCTTAGCCATTGGGGGCAAAGCGAATCCGTGTTAATAACCGACTGGTCAGTTATGAAGAGGGCGATGCAATGCCCGGCCGCGGTCCCCGCCCCGAATCGGAATCCCCGCCACGCTGGCGCCGCCGCAAGGACGCCCGCCCGCAGGAGATCGTCGCCGCGGCGATGGATGTCTTCGTCGAACGCGGATTTGCCGCCGCGAAGCTGGAGGAGGTGGCGGCACGCGCCGGCGTCAGCAAAGGCACGCTCTACCTCTACTTCCCCAGCAAGGACGAGCTGTTCAAGGCGGTGATCCGCTCCGCCATCCTGCCAAATCTGGAACAGGCCGAAACCCTGGCCGCCGCCGGCGGCGGGCCATGCTTTCCTGTTCTGGAGCGGCTGCTGCGCATGGTGGCGCATCTGGTCGCGACCACGCGGGCGGCCGCCATTCCACGGCTGGTGATGGCCGAGGCGGGCAATTTCCCCGATCTTGCCGCCTTCTACCACCGCGAGGTGATCCGCCGCGCCTTCGGCCTGCTGGCCTCCCTGTTGCGGCGGGGGATCGCGGGCGGAGAGTTCCGTCCGGTGACTGTCGATGCCACAGTCCGCCTGATCGTCGCCCCGCTGCTGATGAGCGCGGTCTGGCGCAGCTCCTTCGACGGGCTGGACGGCGACGCGCCGCTGGACGTACCGGCGCTGGTGGAGACGCATATCGACAACCTGCGCCGGGTGCTGCTGCGCGGTGCGGGGGAGAAATGACCATGAGCGGACTCCTGGCCGGTCTTGCGGATGGGCTGGCGGCCTTCGCGCTGGCACTCGGGCTTCCCTTCGGTGCCGGCGGGCCGCCGCCGCTCGCCCACGGCTATGTCGAAGGGGAATATCTGCGCATCGCCGCCCCCAGCGCCGGAACCCTGGAAAGCCTGTCGGTGGTCCGCGGCGCGCAGGTGGCGGCCGGGGCGCCGCTGTTCGCCACCGACCGAACCACGGCCCTCGCGGAGCGCGACCGTTTGGCCGCGGCACTGGCCCAGGCGCGGGCTCAGCGTGCCGACCTCGCCACCGGAAAGCGGCCGCAGGAGGTGGCCGTGCTGGCCGCACAGAAGGCGCGGGCGGAGGCGGCCTTGCGCTATTCCACCGCCGAACTGGCCCGCCAGCAGGAACTGGTCGCCCGCAAGGTCACATCGCCCGACAAGCTCGATCAGGCGCGCGCCGCCTACGACCGCGACCGCGGCCAACTGGCGGAAGCCGACGCGCAGATGACGGTCGCGGCACTGCCGGCCCGGCCGGAGCAACTGCGCGCCGCCGCCGAAGCGGTGTCCCAGGCCGAAGCGGCGCTGGTCCAGGCGGAGCGCCGGCTTGCCGAACTGGCGCCGACCGCTCCGGTCGCGGCGTTGGTCGAGGACACGCTCTACAACCCAGGCGAATGGGTTCCGGCCGGTTCGCCGGTGGTATCGCTGCTGCCGCCCGAGCGGGTGAAGCTGGTGCTGTTCATCCCGGAGCCCGCCATGGCGGCGGTGGCGCCGGGAACGGCGTTGTCGGTGGGCTGCGACGGCTGCCCGCCCGGCCTGTCGGCGCGGGTCACGCGCATCGCCTCGCAGGCGGAATACACCCCGCCGGTGATCTACAGCGTCGGCAGCCGCGAAAAGCTGGTCTTTCGGGTGGAGGCGGTGCCGGATCGCCCACTGAACCCCGGACTGCCGGTGGATGTCTGGCCCGCGGGTGTCGGGCCGATGGCGAGGCCGCAATGACGTCGGAAACCCCTCCCGCCATCGACGTGCGCGGGCTGGTGAAGCGGTTCGGCACCAAGACCGTGGTCGACGATGTGTCGATTCGGGTGGAGACCGGTGAGATCTATGGGTTTCTCGGCCCGAACGGGTCTGGCAAGACCACGACGATCCGCCTGCTGTGCGGGCTGCTGACCGCCGATGCGGGGGAGGGGACCTGCCTCGGGCTCGACATCCGGCGGCAGAGTGCGGAGATCAAGCGGCAGGTCGGCTACATGACCCAGAAGTTCAGCTTCTGGGAGGATCTGAGCATCGCCGAGAATCTTGACTTCGTCGCCCGCATGTACGGCCTGCCCGACCGGCGGCGGCGGGTGGCCGGGGCCCTGGACCGGCTGGGGCTGTCCAACCGCCGCACGCAGTTGGCAGGCGAATTGTCGGGGGGCTGGAAACAGCGCCTCGCACTGGCTGCCTGCATCCTGCACGAGCCTAGGCTTCTGCTTCTCGACGAGCCGACCGCTGGCGTCGATCCCAAGGCGCGGCGGGAGTTCTGGGACGAAATCCACCGGCTGGCCGGGGAAGGACTGACCGTGCTGGTCAGCACCCATTACATGGACGAGGCGGAACGCTGCCACCGCATTGCCTACATCGCCTATGGCACGTTGATGGCCCATGGCACGGTGGAGCAGGTCATCGCCGATTCGGGCCTGCACACCCGTCTGGTGGCGGGCGAAGGCCTGCACCGGATCGCCGCGACGCTGGAAGGCCAGCCGGGGGTGGAGATGGTGGCCGTCTTCGGCAGTCGCCTGCATGTCAGCGGCACCGATGCCGCCGCCCTCGACCTGGCACTCGCCCCCTGGGTCGGACGGCCGGAGCTGCGGATCACCGGGACGGACCCGACGCTGGAAGACGTCTTCATCCACCTGATGAACCGCAGCACCGACAATTTCCGCTGAGAAGTTTACTCGGTCTGGGCCGAGGTGACGCCGGTGTTCTTGTTCCACTTCAGCGTCAGCTTGGAGATCTGGCACAGGTTCAGCCCGTCCCAAACCGCCGATTCGCCATCGTCATAGACGACCTTCATGTCCCACTTGCAGGTCTTCTCGGCCTTGGCAAAGGAAACCTCAAAGTACTCGCCGTCGTTCAGCACGTCACGGCCAAGGATATCCTCGTCCCAGCTGTTGTTGTTATTCTCCGAAACGTAGATGTGCTTCAGCGGGTAGCCGGTCTTGTTGACGATCGTAAAGTCCTGCTGGCCAGCGAGCGCCGCACCATGCATCAGGAACAGCGAGGACGCAACCAACAGAGCCTTGGCGGCGATGTTCTTCAAGATAATCTCCGTGGAGGAAACAAGTTTATAGCTAATTGTGTGCATTGCAATCGACAGCCGTCAACAGCCGAGTTAACCCAAAAGTTATGTAAGGGGCTGAACGAAATCTTCTTTTGCAAACTGGAAACAAAACGCGGCAGATCCTTGATCGCATCCTGACGGCAGCGGCCGGCAACCGCTCATTGCTGCAGAGGAGGGCTTTTGAACGTCCGGCGCATCGTCGGACTGCTGGTGGCGCGGTGCCTTTTGCCGGTTGCAAGAGGCCAATGGTCGCAAGCGTTTGGCGCGTCGGGAACTTTGTCGCGGCGCACACGATATGGTACATGATGAAAACCGGCATCGGACGCCGGGCAAGATCATGACCAAGTTCTGGACCGCTGCCGGTCCCGCCGGGGCGGTCCCAATCCAGGGGAAGGAACAACGCATGTCGGGATTCAAGGACGCGCCGCCGGATGACCGTTCGGAGATGACTCCGGAGCAGGAAAGCGCCATCCGCATCGTCGCCAACAACCTGCACCGTCTGAACGACGCCGTCGTCAAGGCGGTCGAGGCCGGCGTGACGGTGGAGCTGATGCGCACCGCCCGTTATCACAACGAAGCCGGCAACTGGGGCGACCAGCTCACCCCGGTGATCCGTCCCGGCAAGTGAGCGCATCCGGCCCATCCGGCCGGATCGCGTGCGAAAAGGCCCCATCCGTCCAGCGGGTGGCGGCCTTTTTTCGTATGCCGATAAAATTTCACCGATGACGGAAGAAAGGGTGGCCGGCAGCGGTGGCGGGCACAAGTTTGCTGGGCATTCCGCCATCGATGCGAGGCCCAGCCATGCCGTCACGCGACCCCGACCGGCGCGCAGCCGCAAGCCGTGAACCCACCAGCCCCCCCAACGCCGCGGATGACGCCACCCCGACGCCCGGCGACGTGAACGCGATGTGGAAGCTGCACCGCCTGGAACAGCCGACCTTCGACGACTTCACCCGCGGCCTGTGCCTGGGCCTCGTCTGGTGCATGGCGATGTGGACGCCGATGTTCGTCAGCGCCCTGACCTGATCCAGGCGGCCGCAGCATCGCAGAATCGGCCCTACGCGCCGGACAGCGCCCTGATGCGCGCGACCAGCTGGTCGGGTGTGAAGGGCTTGGCAAGCACCGAGGCGGTATCCGCCCCCATGGTCGCCAGCGACTCCGGGCTGTAGCCGGATGCCAGCAGGACGCGCAACTGCGGCCAGCGTTCGCGGATGTGCCGTGCCAGGTCGATGCCCGACACGCCGCGCGGCATGACCACGTCCGACACGACCAGGTCGAAGTCGCGGTCGGTTTCCAGCAGTTCCAGGGCCGCCACGCCGTCTTCGGCGGTCTCCTGGGTCTCCCTCCGCTCGCGCCACCCGATGCCGGCGAACAGCACAAGCGGCAAGGCCGCCGACACCGCCAGCAGCAGGCGAAGCAGCCGCAGGGAACCCCTGCGATCGGTCCGGCTATCGGGGCTGCGAAAGGGCATTGCCATCCAACGCTGGAAATGGGCGGGACGGCCACGGGGGCGCCGCCCCCGTCACCTTGGACGATGCACCGGAGCCGGGGCAACTCCGACTTCCGGTGGGGCCGGCCTTACGATTCGCAGGTGCAGGCGCGCGGAAACCGCCCTTCCGTCCAGCGTCGGCGGCGGACATCGTCCTCCTCCTGGCCCGGACGCGGCATGTTGCAGGCGGCGCCCAGCCGGTCGCGCAGATGGTCGAGATGGGCGTTGGTCAGGATGGCGATGCCGGCGAAGAAGGGTTCCCGGCAACGGGTGGCGATCCGGCTGCAGAAACTGGGCACCCAGCGCAACGGATGGCGGTCGAGGAACCGGACCGAATCGGCGGCCCTGCCGCGGTCGAGCAGGGTGGCCAGCAATGCCAGTTCCACCGCGACATGGTCGTCGGGCAGCCGGTCGAACGGCGGGCGTCGCAGGTCCGTCTCCAACCCGATCCGCCAGCGTTGGAGCGAGGCTGCGGCCTCGGCCCTGACCCGTTCGTCCAACCACGCTCCCTCCGTCGGGCAGGCGCGCAACTCGCCACTGTGGTGAATGGCGGTAAAATCGGCTGCCAGCGCGGCGAGACAACGGCGGGTGATCCGCTCGGGCAGGTCGCTCACCACCTCGTCCACCAAGGCGGCGGCTTGCAGGGCGTCGTCACGGTCAAGCGCCAGCGGACCGCAGCCGGCCGGACTCTGGCGCAACCCGGTCAACAGGGCCGGCGTCGGCTCCTCCGCATGGAAACGAGCAAGGCGGCGCAGGGCCTCGGCCGAGTCGCGAAATCCAATGTCATCCGGGGGAGTGGCAGGGGATTTGGCCGCTCCAGGACGCTCGGCCGTTCCGAGAACCATGCTCTCCACGCTGTTCCTCCCGGCTGTCGGGCCTGACCGGGCATGTGCCGGAACCGGGCCGCATGGGAACGTTGCACGAACTGGCTTCGTGTCCTGTCGAGGTCTTGGTTTGATGGTCGCCGGCTGGCGATCCGAACGTTTGCGCGATCTGGTTTACCATCTCTACTACCAGGGGGACGACCCATGGTCAACGCGGCCAATGGGCTTGGACATGGGCTTGGACATGGGCTTGGACATGGGCCTGGTCCGCCGGTTGCCTTGCGGCGCGGTGTCCGGCCATATCGCTGTATCGAATCCTCCCCTCACCGTGCAGGAGCCCGTCCGCCATGCCGCTTCCCCCCATCGAACAGGCCGATGCCGCACCGGAGGTGCGCGCCGTCTACGACGACATCAAGGCGACGCGCAACGTCCCGGACGTGAACAATTTCTGGAAGATGATCGCCCACCACCCGCCGACGCTGGCACGGACCTGGGACAGCCTGAAGGAGGTGATGGCTCCCGGCGCGCTGGATCCGCTGGTGAAGGAAATGATCTTCGTCGCCGTCAGCGTGACCAACAACTGCCAATACTGCATCCGCTCGCACGAGGCGGCGGCGCGCCGGCTGGGCATGACCGACGCGCAGTTCGGCGAACTGATGGCGGTGGTGGGAATGGCCAACGAGACCAACCGCCTCGCCGTCGGTTATCAGGTGGAACTGGACGAGCGGCTGAAGTGAAGCGGCGTCAGGCGGCCCGCTTCTGCGGCCGGGCCGCCACCTCGTCCGGTCGCTGCCCAACCTGCCGTTCGATGAACTGTCTCGAGCGTTGCTCCAGACGACGTTGAGGCAGGCCGTTGATCAGGTCGCTGCGGACAGCGAAGTGGGCGATGCTGCGCCCATCCCCCAGTTCTTCGCTGGCGATGCGCTCCACCCGCACCTCCACATCCCAGCCGATCCTGGCCCAGGCCTCGCGGATGCGGCGGGCCAATTCGCGGGCGCCACGCTCGCTGAAGCCGTCGAGCCGCCCACCGGACGGGCCGGGATGGAAGCGGGGATAGAGCTGGGGCATGACCGTTTCTCCTTGGCTGGGGCGGTGCACCGGGCATGTCCGGCGATCCGCGCAGCGAAGGAATAATCCGATATGGATTATAAGAGCCACTGAATACCGATACCGGATCGGTATGGGCTCAGGGCTCCTGCAGCCCGACCACAGTGTGCAGGGTGTCGAGCTCCTCCAGCGGAACGGCGAACTCGCGGTCCGCCGGCTGATATTCACGCAGCACGACCGCCTCGGGGCCGCGGCGCACGAACTCCTTCACCAGCACTGCCTTGTTGCGTTTGACCACCACCACCCCGGCTCCGGCTGCCGGCGGCTTGTGCGGGTTGACGTGCAGCAGCTGCGCCGGCCGAAAGCGCGGCATCATGGATTCGCCGACGACATACATGGCGTAGGGATCGCGGGCATTCTTCAGATAGTCGGGACGCGCGATCCAGTCGATCGGACCATCCTCCAGGAACATCTCCTGGTCCACCCCGCCGCGCGCCGCCGCCCGCACCGGCATGGATGCCGCTGCCTGGCCCTGCTGCCCCCCCGGCGGTGTGCGTAGCAGCGGCGTCATCGGCGGCCGTGCCGGGCGGGGCGCCGCGGGGGCGGCCGGCAGGTCGAGGCCGAGCAGCACCGCCGGTTCCACGCCCAAAGGCCGGGCGAGCTTGACCGCCCAATCGACGGTCATCTTGCGCTGGCCGGTTTCCAGCTTGTTGATCTGGGGCTGGGAGGTGCCGGCCAGTTCGGCCAGCTTCTCCTGGCTCAGCCCGGCGGCCTGCCGCAGTTCGCGCATGGTGGTCATGGGCTCGTTCATACCAAAACGGCTTTGGAAAGTCCAACGTCGCGGAATAAATCCAGTTGCGCGCAGAAACCCGCTTGGTCTAAACCATTGCGGTATGACGCTCGATGACTGGCTCACCCGGACCGCAACCAAGGAAGAGGCCTTCGCCGCCCTGATCGGGACGAGCCAGGCCACGGTCAACCGCTACCGTCATGGCCGCCGGGTTCCCCGTCCGGCGGTGATGGCACGCATCGCCGCCGCAACTTGCGGGCAGGTGACGGCGAACGACTTCCATGGGCTGGCTGCGGAGGGGTAGGGCAGAAACCAGCGCAACAAAAAAGGCCCTTTCCCATCGGGAAAGGGCCTGTTCCGTGAAACTGCCGCTCTTTACGAGAACAGGCTCGACACCGACCGCTCTTCGCTGATGCGCATGATCGCTTCGGCGAGCAGGGGGGCGATGGTCAGCTGGCGGATGTTGCGCGACACGCGGACCGCCTCGGTCGCCTGGATGCTGTCGGTGGTGACCAGCTGTTCCAGTGGCGACACGGCGACGCGGGCGACCGCGCCGCCGGACAGGACGCCGTGGGTGCAGAAGGCATGGACGGACTTTGCGCCGGCTTCCATCAGCGCCACGGCGGCGTTGCACAGCGTGCCGCCCGAGTCGACGATGTCGTCGATGAGGATGCAGCGGCGGCCATTGGCGTCGCCGATGATGTTCATCACCTCCGACACGCCGGCGCGTTCACGCCGCTTGTCGATGATTGCCAGATCGGCATCCAGGCGCTTGGCGAGGGCGCGGGCGCGGACCACGCCACCGACGTCCGGCGACACGATGGTGATCTCGTCGATGCTCTCGAAGGACTGGCGGATGTCCTTCTCGAAGACCGGGGCGGCCATCAGGTTGTCGGTGGGGATGTCGAAGAAGCCCTGGATCTGGCCGGCGTGCAGGTCCATCGTCAGCACGCGGTTGGCGCCGGCCTGGGTGATCAGGTTGGCGACCAGCTTGGCCGAGATCGGCGTGCGCGGGCCGGTCTTGCGATCCTGCCGGGCATAGCCGTAATAGGGAATGACCGCCGTGATGCGCCGGGCCGACCCGCGCCGAAGCGCGTCGATCGTCACCAGCAGTTCCATCAGGTTGTCGTTGGCCGGGAACGAGGTCGACTGGACGACGAACACGTCCTCGCCGCGCACGTTCTCCAGGATCTCGACGAAAACCTCCATGTCGGAGAAACGGCGCACGCTCGCTTTCGTCAGCGGCACGCCGAGACAGGTGGAGATCGCCTCGGCCAGCGGACGGTTGCTGTTGCCGGCAAGCACCTTCATCGGGGTCGGCTCTCTTTGCAGGGATACGGCTCAAGGCACGTTCGCCGCTTGCGCGCCGGCGCCCCTTGAAAACGGGGCGGACCATAACAAAGGGTCGTGCCCATGTAAACGTTCGATGACGGTGGGGTCTTTCCCCATTGGGGAATGCCGCCCTGCGCGGGCGGCATGACCGCGGCGCGACGATCACCCGGTCGGGCCGGTTCAGTTCTGAAGGACGATGGCCGAAAGGCCGCGCCCGTAATCCGGCTCACCCCGAAGGCAGGAGCGGCGGTAGCTGAAAAAGCGGTCCTCCTCCGCCACCGTATCGTTGGGGCAGCGCTGGATCACCGTGACGCCGGAGTCGCCCAGCCGCCGGGTGACGTAGGCGGCCAGATCGAACAGGAAATGGCCGGGCTTCCGGGCGGGAGCGAAATAGTCGCGGTTGCGCGGGTCTTCCTCCTCGAACGGGGCGGGGAATTCCGGTCCCACCTCGTAGGAGCGTTGGGCGATGCAGGGACCGATGCAGGCGACGATGCGGTTGGGCTTGGCGCCCAGTTCCACCATTCGGGCGACGGTGGCCTCGATGACGCCGCCCTTGGCGCCTTTCCAGCCGGAATGGGCCGCGCCGATCACGCGGGCCTTGCTGTCGGCGAACAGCACGGGGGCACAGTCGGCTGTGAGGATGCCCAGTGCGATGCCCGGCCGGCGGGTGGCCATGGCGTCGGCCTTGGGCGCCATCTCCGGCGACCACGGTTCCTCCACCACGACGCAGGTCGGGCTGTGGACCTGATGGCAGGTGACGAGGTTCTCGGGCGCCACCTCCATGCGTGCCGCGGCGCGGGCGCGGTTCTCTTGCACCGCCGCCGGTTCGTCTTTCGATCCCCGCCCGCAATTCAGCGAAGCGTACAGTCCGGTGGACACTCCGCCGGTGCGGGTGAAAAAGGCGTGGCGGATATGGGTGATATCGTTCAGCGCGCCGAGTGTGATCACGAACGCCGTCCTTCCCTGTTCTATGGCTCCCGCATGCCCGACAGGGCAGGGGCGCGCGATGCACGGTCCGCCCGGCTTGTGGTTGTGGCGGTTCCGGCGCTCTTGTCTCCCACCGGTCGTCTGCGCTCGGCCCTCAGAAGCCCGCCGGCGGAGAGGTGTCGGCGAAGGTTCCGGGAGTGGCCAGTGCGACCAGCTTGAACAGCCTGCCCATTTGCGCAGGATCGATCAAGCGGTCCATCGCGCTTCGGATATCCTTGGCCTGGGCCGGTGTGGCCTTGGCCATCAGGGCGGACGCCCGTTGGTGGATGCCGAGGCGGGTCAGCCATTCCCCCTGCTCGACCGGGCCGAAGGATTGGGCTCCCCCTTCCCGCGCCGCGGCGGCGATGCTGGCGAAATCGACGTGCGCGGTCAGGTCGGCCTCGCCCGGCGCCTCCAGCACGGGGGCATAGGCGTGTCGGCGCATCGCCTGGAGCGTGTCCCCGACCGCCGGACCCTGGGCATACCCGTAATCGATGACCAGCGCCGCGCCGGGGGCCTCGGCCAGTCGGCTGCCGATCAGCCGCGCCACCGCCTGCGAGGCGGGCGAGACCTCCACCACGCTGCCGTCCGGCGCATCGCGGAGGGCATCAGGCACCAGCCGGCTGCCGGAACTGCCGAAGGCCTCCAGGACGAACCGGAAGCGTGGATCATCCTTGCTGCTGTCGGGCTCGACATCGACCAGACGTTCGAACCAGCCATGGCCGGTCTTCTGCACCTGACGGATCGGCAGGGCGTCGAAGAATTCGTTGGCGATCAGGATGGTCGGGCCGTCGGGCACATCCTCCAGCCGGTCGTGCCACTGGATGGCATCGCCGAGGATGGGCTGCAGCGTCCGGCACTGGCGCTCGCGCAGGGCCGGGCTGGTCTCCACCAGATGAACCGTCGCGTTGTCGCGGAACAGCGGCAGCACGGCTGCCGCCCGCAGCACGTCCGCCATCAGCGTGCCACGGCCGGGGCCGAGCTCCACCAGATGGAAGGGGCCGGGGCCGCCGAGCCGCATCCAGCTGTCGACGCACCACAGACCGACCAGTTCGCCGAACATCTGGCTGATCTCCGGCGCGGTCGTGAAGTCGCCGTCGCTGCCGAACGGGTCCTGGCGGATGTAATAGCCGAGCCGCGGGTGCCCCAGCGCTTCCGCCATGAAGGCGCCGACGCTGATCGGGCTGTCCACCAGGATGCGGCGGGCCAGCAGATGGGCCAGTGTGTCCGAACCGGCGCTTTCGTCTGCCATGGCGTCAGGCCGGGATGGCGTGACGCCGGCCGCGCAGGACCAGCCACAGGCCGGCCGCGACCATCGGCAGCGACAGCAGCTGTCCCATCGTGGCGCCGGCGAACAGGAAGCCCAGCTGCGGATCGGGTTCGCGGAAGAACTCCACGATGATGCGCGACAGGCCGTAGCCGATCAGGAACAGCCCGCCGACCGTGCCGGGCCGGTTGCGCAGCGCCGGGCTGCGGATGGCGATCGCCAGCAGGATGAACAGAACCACGCCCTCCAGTGCCGCCTCGTAGAGCTGGCTCGGATGGCGCGGCACCTGGAGCGGATCGCGCGGAAACACCATGGCATAGGCGAAGTCGGGCGCAGCCCGGCCATACAGTTCGCCATTGATGAAGTTGGCGATGCGGCCGAAGAACAGGCCGATGGGCGCGCAGGCGGCGATGATGTCGCCGAAGACGAAGGGCGAGATGCCGCGCCGCCAGCAGAACAGCCCGATGGCGGTCAGCACGCCGACCATGCCGCCATGGAAGGACATGCCGCCATGCCAGACCTGCAAGGCGTCCAGCGGATTTTCGATATAGTAGGGCAGGTTGTAGAACAGCACATAGCCGAGCCGCCCGCCCAGGATGGTGCCGATCACCGCCCAGGTCAGGAAGTCGTCGAACTCCTCAGGCTTCGGCCGGCGGTCGGCATCGAGCCGCGCCAGCCCCAGGCAATAGCGCCAGCCCAGCACGAAGCCGGCCAGATAGGCCAACGCATACCAGCGGACGACGACCGGGCCGACGGCGAAGGCGACCGGGTCGATGGTGGGGAAGGCCACGACAGGCAGGGCGGCAAACATGGGAACTCCGGTCAGCGATACGGGTCGGGCTGCGACAGGAATTCCTGCACATAGCGCCGGACACCCTCTTCCAGCTCGGTGAAGGGCTGGTCGAACCCGGCGGCGCGCAGGCGATCCGTCGTCGCCTGCGTGAAATATTGGTATTTGCCGCGCAGATGCTCGGGCATGTCGAAGTACTCAATCCGGGGGGGCAGCCCCAGGGCCGAGAAGGTCGCCAGCGCCAGATCCTTGAAGCTGCGCGCCTTGCCGGTGCCGACGTTGAACAGGCCGCTGACCTCCGGATGGTCGTACAGCCACAGCATCACCGCTATGCAATCGTCGACGTGGATGAAGTCGCGCAGCTGGCCGCCATCTTCGAAGCCGTCCTTGTGCGACTTGAACAGGCGTGCCGGATTGCCGGCCGTCAGCTGCGGATGCAGCTTGGCGACCACGCTCATCATGTCGCCCTTGTGCGCCTCGTTGGGGCCGTAGACGTTGAAGAACTTCAGCCCGGCCCATTGCGGCGGCACGAGGTCGCCGGTGGCGACGGCGCGGGCGATGCGGCGGTCGACCAGATGCTTGGACCAGCCATAGGCGTTGAGCGGCCGCAGCCGCGCCAGCCCGTCGCAGGATCCATCGTCGTCGAAACCGGCGGAGCCGTCGCCATAGGTGGCGGCGGAGGAGGCGTAGATCAGCCGGCAGCCGCGCCAGGAACACCAGCGCCACAGGTCCAACGTCAGCGCCACGTTGTTGGCGACGATCTTGTCGACGTCCCGCTCGGTGGTGGCGGAGATGGCGCCGAGATGGAAGACGGCGTCGATTTCCGCCGCATGCTGGTCGAGGAAGGCCAGCGTCTGTTCCGGCGGAACCAGGGTCGCGACCTCGCGCTTGGCAAGGTTCTGCCACTTCTCGCCGTCGCGGAAGCGGTCGACGACCGCCACGTCGGTGATGCCGCGCGCGGCCAATGCCGCGACAAGGTTGGACCCGATGAAGCCGGCCCCGCCGGTGACCACGATCATAGCGCTGTCCGCTGTTGCTCGACGCGTTTCGTGGGGACTTATAGGCGGGCAGGCGCGTGGGGGCAAGGTTGGGGGAGTGCGGGCGGGCGATGCCCCCTCCCTCCCGCTCTTGCGAGCGGGCCCCTCCCTCCCCCGCTTTCAGCGGTGGAGGGTAAGGTCGCGGCAGTCCCCTCTCCCGCAAAGCGGGGGAGGGTTAGGGAGGGGGCCGCAGTCCGACCCCTTACCGCGCCGCGCGGTTGGCAGCACTCACCAGCGCCCGCAGGCTTGCCGTCACGATGTCGGCATCGATGCCCACGCCGAACAGGGTCTTGTCGCCGGCCTTCACCTCGACATAGGCGCAGGCCTGGGCGTCCTCGCCGGAGCCGATGGCGTGCTCGCGGTAGTCGACGACATGCATGTCGGTGCCGCAGCCCTGGCGCAGGGCGTCCAGGAAGGCGTCGATCGGGCCGTTGCCCTTGCCCTTGGTGGTGACGATCTCGCCGTTGCGGCGCATCACCACGCTCATGACGCGGGCGCCGGAGTTCGGGCCGCGCGGCTCGGTCGAATGCTCCACCAGTTCCAGCGGGCTGTCGGCGTCCAGATACTCGGCCTTGAAGGCGGCGTGGATGTCGGCGGGCGACAGCTCCTTGCCGGTCTCGTCGGCCACGCGCTGGACGACCTTTGAGAACTCGATCTGCAGGCGGCGCGGGATCTGCAGGCCGTAATCCTTCTCCAGCACATAGGCGATGCCGCCCTTGCCGGATTGGCTGTTGATGCGGATCACCGCCTCGTAGCTGCGGCCCAGATCCTGCGGGTCGATGGGCAGATACGGGACCTCCCACTTGCCGGTGTTGGACTTGGTCAGCGCCTTCAGCCCCTTGTTGATGGCGTCCTGGTGCGAGCCCGAGAAGGCGGTGAACACCAGCTCGCCGGCATAGGGGTGGCGCGGATGGACCGGCAGCTGCGTGCAGTATTCGGAAACGCGGACGATCTCGTTGATGTCGTCGATGTTCAGTTCTGGATCGACGCCCTGGGTGAACATGTTCAGCGCCAGCGTGACGACATCGACGTTGCCGGTGCGCTCGCCGTTGCCGAACAGGGTGCCCTCGACGCGGTCGGCACCGGCCAGCAGGCCCAGCTCGGCCGCAGCGACGCCGGTGCCGCGGTCGTTGTGCGGGTGCAGCGAGATGATCGCCGACTCGCGGTTCTTCAGGGTGCGGCAGAACCACTCGATCTGGTCGGCATGCACGTTCGGCATCGACATCTCGACCGTGGCCGGCAGGTTCAGGATGACCTTGTTGGTCGGCGAGGCGCCCCAGGTCTCCATCACCGCCTCGCAGATCTCGACCGCGAAGTCCAATTCGGTGCCGGTGAAGCTCTCCGGCGAGTATTGCAGGACGATCTCGGTTTCCGGCGTCTCGGCGGCCAGCTGCTTGATCAGCTTGGTGCCGGCGACGGCGATGTCGATGATGCCCTGGCGGTCCAGCCCGAACACCACGCGGCGCTGCAGTTCCGAGGTGGAGTTGTACAGGTGGACGATGGCGCGCTTGGCGCCCTTGATGCCGTCGAAGGTGCGGCGGATCAGCTCCTCACGCGACTGGGTCAGCACCTGGATGGTGACGCCGTCGGGAATCTTGCCCTGCTCGATCACCTCGCGGCAGAAGTCGAAATCGGTCTGCGACGCGGCGGGGAAGCCGACCTCGATCTCCTTGAAGCCCATGCGCAGCAGCAGCTCGTACATCGCGCGCTTGCGGTCCGGCCCCATCGGCTCGATCAGCGCCTGGTTGCCGTCGCGCAGGTCGACCGAGCACCACATCGGCGCCTTGTCCAGGGTGCGCGACGGCCATTGGCGGTCGGTCAGCTTCACCTGGGGGAAGGGAGCGTATTTGGACGGGGACTTCGGCAGGGTCGGGATGCCAGCGTTCGTTTGGGTCGCGGTGCTCATGACGTCGTTCGGCTCCAGTGGCGGCCCCGAGGCTCTATTGATGGCCGGGGGCGGCGGATCGGATTTTGAAAGGCGGGGGGACCGGCGAGGGGTACGGCCGCAGAGCCGCCGGATGTGGCTCAGCGACCGTCGGTAAGTCGCAGTCCCGGCCCCGGCCGGGCGACGCCGATACCGGCGCCTTTGCAAACGTAGCTCATGGAACAGACACTTCGACCGATGGAAATGGTGTGCGAACGCGACAAACCCGGACGCTTAAAGCGCCGGGCCGAGAAGTCGAAGAAGGGCGTTCTGGCGGTCGATGGTGGTCATGGGCCGCACTGTGCGCAGGTGCGGCATGGCTGTCAAGCCCGGATTGGCGGGAAACTGACTGCGGGACGGGCGAACCATAGCCGTGCTCAGCCCCAAATCAGGTGATAGAGCGTCGGCAGCAGCAGCGCCGTCGCCAGCCCGTTCAGCCCCATGCCCAGCCCGGCGAAGGCGCCCGCCACCTCGTTGACCTGCAGGGCGCGGGCGGTGCCGATGCCGTGCGCCGCCACCCCCATGCCGAATCCGCGGGCGCGCCAGTCCTTCACCCGCACCAGGTTCAGCACCCAGGTGCCGAAGCTGGCCGCCACGATGCCGGTGATGATGACGAACACCGCGGTCAAGGACGGCAGGCCGCCGATCTGCTCCGACACGCCCATGGCGATGGGGGAGGTGACGGATTTGGGCGCCATCGACAGGATCGTCACCGCCGATCCTCCGAAGGCCCAGACCAGCGCCACCGCGCTCAGCGCCGAGGCGGCCGACCCCACCAGCAGCGCCACCACCAGCGCCAGAGCCGAGCGGCGCACCTCCTGGAACTGGTTGTAGAGCGGGATGGCCAGCGCCACGGTGGCCGGACCCAGCAGGAAATGGACGAACTGCGCGCCGTCGAAATAGGTGCGGTAATCGATGCCCGACAGGCTCAGAACCCCGGCGATCAGGACAACTGCGATCAGCACCGGGTTCAGCACCGGGCGCCGACCCAGCTTCTCGAACAGCCAAAGCCCGCATTGGTAGGCGACCAGGGTCAGGGTCAGTCCGGCCAACGGGTTTGCCGACAGATAGACCCAGATTTGATGAAGGTCGTCGCTCATGCCCGGTCCCCTTCCGCCGAATTTCCCGTTGCCGGCTCGTCCTGCAGCCGCGGATCGGTGCGGCTCAGCAGGAAGGCCATCAGCTTCGCCGTCACCGCGATGCCGAACAGCGTGCTGCCGAACAGCGCGACGACGATGGGCAACGCCTCCGTCTCCAGGCGGGTGACATGGACCATCACGCCGACGCCGGCCGGAACGAACAGCAGGGACAGGTGCCGCAGCAGCCCGCCGGCCGTTTCCTGCACCGCTGCCGGAACCCCGCCACGGAGCAGCAGCCCGCCGAACAGCAGGATCATACCCAACACGGGGCCGGGGACCGGCAGGTGCAGCAGGCGGGCGGCCAGTTCGCCCGCCAGTTGGCAAAGCAGGAGAAGCGTCAGGGTTCCGAGCATCGCGGACTCCGGTGGAAGGGGCGCTGTCCGTCCTTCTACCGCAGTGGCGAAGCCGCCGGGCTGCATTCCGCGAATGCGAGCGTCGCGAATCGGCGAGGTGGTGGTAAGGGCTTGGAGGGTGCTTACTGGAGCTTGCTGCGGGCGTGGTGACCGCGGCGGACGATGGATTGCGCCTCCACCATCACTTCCTTCTTGCCGAACAGGCGCAGAAAGATGGCGTTGACGGTGGCGTGGGCGCTGACGGTGAGGGTGCCGGCCGCCGCGTCCTCCGCGATTGTCAGGGGCGACAAGTCGGATCCCAGGAACCCTCTGGGGAAAGCCTTGTCGAAGAAGCTGCGGATATGTCCGTCACGCTGTGAGTCGAACATCACCCGCCCACCGGCCAGGGCGGCGGCGTCGACCGCCTGCGCCAGCCGGGCCTCCACCGCATAGCTGCGCAGAGCGTCGACGGTGCAGCCGGCACCGAGCACGGTCGGAATGGCAAGAATCAGGGCCACCGCCAGAAGCAGATGGCGGCCTGTCCGCCGGTCTTCGTGCCCGCCATAGGGCAGGGGACGATAGACCATGGTCATTGCCGGCCTCCCAAGGAATCGCCTATGCGGAAAGGAGTGTTGTCGCTGGATCGCCTACCTTTAGCATCATCCGGCAAGCAGGCAAACCAGGAAATGCAACAGAGCGATAGCAAAAGAGCGGTCGGGAGTTGCCATGTATTTTACGCAAAGGCGGTAATCCGGGATTGCGGGGCCGGCGGCAAAGGGTAACTCGACCGGTATGAAGCTGAAAGCGTCGTCTCGACTTTGAGAAATGTGCCTAAAACGCGATTCTCCGGTGTCAAAATCAGGTCAAGCCGCCTCATTCCCACTCTGTTAAGCATTCGTTGAGGCTTTCGGCCGGTAGGCCGGCGCCGTCCGTCCATTCTTCCGCAATCAACCGATCCGATCCGTTCCTGACCATGCGCTGGCCGTCGCGCTGGAAGCGTTGCTGGTGCTCCGCCTGTCGGGCGAGCTCAGGGGCGCGTCGATCGGCCTGATCGAGCAGATGGAGGTGGGCGGGTCACATTGCTTGCGCGCGGAACACGCGCGTCGCTTCTCCGAGTCCGTCCCGCCCGCTAGAGTTGGGGTACAACGAGGGGGAGGCGGCCCGATGAAGGGCGGCGTTTGGCGCGTGGCGATGCTGGGGCTGGTGGTGGCGGCGGCCACGCTGGTCTTTCTGGGCGTGGAGATCACGCAGCTGGCGGCGGCGGACCGGACCGCCTTCACGCGCGACCTGATGGTCTGCGGAATCGGCCTGCTGGCGGTTTGGTTCGTCTTCTCCCGTCTGACCCGCCATTTCAGCGATTTGGAGCGTCTGGCCGACCGGCTGTCCGGCGGGCGCACCCGCATCGACCTCGAACCCTGGTCGGGCGGACGCGGCGGCGAGGTCGGGCGTCTGGCCGAAGCGGCCGCGGGGTTGATCCGTGGCGGGGAGCGGAGTCCGGGAGCTGGCGCGTCGGCCGATGCCCCGGTCGCCGATGGTCAATCGGGCCTCGGGCCTCTCGGGCTTGGGCCGTTGGGCGGCGGCCGCATGGACCGGGCGGTTCGCGCGGCTTTGGTGCTCGCCGACGACCCGGTGCTGATCATCGACGAACTGGGACGGGTGGAGCGGCTGAACCCTGCCGCCGTGCGGCTGCTGGAGGTGGAGGAGGGCGCCGACATTGGCAAGGCCCTGCTGCGCGACGATCTGGCCCGTGCCATCGAACGGGCACGCGGCGGCGGAGCGCCCGTCTCCGCGGTGCTGCGCCGGACGGAGGAGGGCGAGCTGTCGGCGCGGCTCGTCGATCTCGGCCTGAATTCGGGAGTGATGCTGTCCTTTCCCGCCCGTGGCATGGCCAACGGCGCCGGGTTGACCGGCAAGCGAGCGCTCACCCTTCGACAGGCCCAGTCCGCCGCCCCCTTGGGTGACGACGAGCCGCTGGCCGCACTGCCGTTCGTTGCGCTGTGGGTGGCGACCGCGGGCGCGGAGCCAGACAGCGGAGCGGTCATCGCGGTCGGCACGGTGCGGTTGGCCGGGGCGCGCATTTTCCCGACCGTGTCGCTTGCCCTTCTGATCGACCCCATCGATCCGGTGCCGGAGGAGGCGACGGCCCGCCACGGCATCGGCACCGCCATGGTGGCGGGCGAGCGTCCCTTCGCGGCGGTCTGGCCGTCGATTCAGGATGCCCTGCACAACTGCATCGCCGTCGGCATCGGCATCGACCCTGCGCTCGCCGCCCTGGCCCGTTCGGCTGTGTTGGCTGGCGTCTCCGACCCGGCCCTGCCGCAGGGACTGGACCTTGGCGTTCTGGCGGCGGCGCTCGACCCTGCGCTGGCCGGCGCACCGCCCGACCGGCTTGCCGCCGCGTTCGGCCTGCCCAGCCGCCCGCGCAACGGCCCTCAGGGGGAGGCCCTGGCCGTGGCGGAACTGGCCGCCGCGCTGTTCACCCGACTGACCGAACGCGGCATCCTGACCCAGGGTCAGGCGCGGGCGCTGGTGGCCGGGAAAATCGCCACAGACGGGGACATCGCCACGGATATGGCTGGGGCGTCCGGACCTTCCTAAGGCATATCCCTTAGGCCGCATCCTCCGCCAGCCGGAAGCCGCTCACCGACAGGCGGGTCTCCGGTCGCAGGCAATGCCGCGTCCAGGGGCCGGCATGGTCGAAGGGGGTCAGGCAACTGCCGCCGCGCAGCACCATGCGGTTGCCGGCGAGACGGCCGTTGACCGCCTCGTCCGGACCATCGGGCCGGCGGTAGCCGGGATATGTTGCGAAGGCGTCGGCGGTCCATTCCCACACGTCGCCGCACATCTGCCAGGGACCGGTGCCGTGACAGGTGCCGGCGCGCGGGTGACGATGGCCGGTGCCCAGCAGATTGCCCATGCTGTCGCAGCCGGCGGCGACCGTCTCCCATTCCGCTTCGCGGGGCAGGCGCTTGCCGGCCCAGCGGGCATAGGCGTCGGCCTCGTACCAGCTGGCATGGCAGACCGGCTCGTCCGGGTCGAGCGGCTGCATGCCGTAGAGGGTGAAGACCTGCCATCCGGAACCGACGTCCTTCCCGCCGCTGCCGCGCTCCCAATAGAGGGGGGCGCTCCAGCCTTCCGCCAGCGCGGTCTCCCAGCCGTCGGATAGCCAGAGCGAGCGGTCGCTGTAGCCGCCGGCTTCGATGAAGGCCAGAAATTCGCCACAGGTGACCGGACGGGCGGCCAGGCGATAGGGCTCCAGCCAGACGCGATGGCGTGGCCCCTCATGGTCGAATCCGGGCAGCGGCGCGGGGCGCCCGATCTCGACCAGTCCGCCAGCCTGCTCAACCCAGCCGTCGGGCGGGGCCCCCAGATGGGGGTGGTCGGGCGCCGGCTCATAGGCGGGGCGCAGCGGGTTGGACCACAGGGCGTGCTTGATGTGCAGGAGCATGCGCTCCTGGTGGCGGCGTTCGTGGGCGACGGACATCACCAGCGCCGGTTCCACCGCGTCCCACAGACCGTCTTCGGCCTGCTCGATCAGATGCAGCACCGCGGCGTTGATCTGGTCACGGTGGCGCATGATCTCCGCGACACCCGGTCGGGACAGCACGCGGGGCGGCGCGGCAAAGCGCTCGCCGCGGCCTGAGAACAGGTCGAGGAAGACGGGATCGCAAGGACGGTAGCCGGGGCTGAAGGGGATCAGCACCGCCGCCTCGAACAGCCAGCTGGTATGGGCGAGGTGCCATTTCGCCGGGGCGCCGTCGGCTACGGTCTGGACCATCAGGTCTTCCGGCGACAGGGTGGCGACCAGTTCAGCCGTGCGGGAGCGTGCCTTCTGGAAACGGGTGGCGAGAGCCTGCCGCCGGTCGCCGTCCGGCATGGTCGCGCCGGAGTCGGCAAGCGGGCCGGTGGGCGGGCCGGCGGGCGGAATGAGATGCGTGTCGGGCATGATCGGTCCCTCCGGAGACGGTTGCCGTCCGAAGACTGTCCGCCTGAACTGCCCTATTTGGAATGCATGCATCCGTGGTGTGGCGGCCACCGCAAATAGCGGCAGCGACCGGGTGCCGCACCGGCCCTGGTGCGGAAAATGCAGTGCTTTGACCTGAAAAGGAGAGGGGCTTGGAAAACGAAAAGGCCGCCAGATAGGCGGCCTTGTTCATTCGAAGCACAGCTCAGTGTCGGACAAGACTTACTTGATCTTGGCTTCCTTGAACTCGACGTGCTTGCGCGCCACCGGGTCGTACTTGCGGAACGACAGCTTCTCGGTGGTCTTCTTGGGGTTCTTCTTCTTCACGTAGAAGAAACCGGTGTCAGCCGTGCTCACCAGCTTGATGAGGACGGTGTTCTGCTTGGCCATGATCTCGATCCCGACAAAAAATCCGTGCCCCGCCGGCCCGGCGGGGCGGCGTCGTAGCGGCGGAAAATACCGTCTGACGCCGCAATGTCAAGCCTTATGGGCAGTGAAATCGGTGTCCGACTTCGATTGCCACAGGCCGGCCTTTCCCCCGGCGGGATTCAGCGCTCCGCCACCGTGTTGACGACGGCGCTGGCGACCGCGCGCTGGTACAGCGCCGGTTCGGCCAGCAGCCGCATGGCGACCTTCAGGTCCAGCTCCGGTTCATGCTCCTTCCAGGGGCAGGCCTCGCGCAGGGCACTCAGCGCCTTCTCGTCGTCGGCGGCCTTGGACCGCCAACTGGCGATCTGTGCCGGGCGCAGGCGGCCTTCGCGCAGGTCGGAGAGCAGGGCGTCCGGATCGGTCTGGCCGGCGCGGCTGGTGCAGACGGTGGGCTGCACGCCCTGGCGGTGCAGGGTGTAACCGGCCGGCGTGTAGATGCGGCTCCAGGTCAGGAACAGCTCGCCGTCGTTGGGCAGGCGGGTGACGGTCTGGACGCTGCCCTTGCCGTAGCTGGACGCGCCCACCACCACCGCACGGCCGGAGTCCTGCAGCGCCGCCGCCACCACCTCCGCCGAGGAGGCGGAGCGGCCGTCGACCAGCACCACCAGCGGCAGCCCCTCCAGCAGATCGTCGGGATTGGCGTCGAAGCGCTGGCGGCTTTCGGGGTTGCGGCCTTCGGTGGAGATGATTCGGCCGCGGCGCATGAACAGGTCCGCCACCGCGACCGCCTGGTCCAGCAGTCCGCCCGGATTGCCGCGCAGATCCAGTACCATCCCGCCCAGCGTCGGGCCGGCGGTCTGGCGGATGGTGTTGACCGCGGTCCTCAGGCTGGAGGCCGTGGTGGCGTTGAAGCGGTCGAGCTTCACGATGCCGACGTCGCCTGACAGCGAATAGGTGATGGTGTTGGGCACCACCCGCTCCCGCCGCAGCGGCAGGCGGCGCGGGGCGCCGTTGTCGCGGGCGACGGTCAGCGTGACCAGGGTGCCCGTCGGGCCGCGCAGCCGGTCGCGCATCTCGGCCGGGGTCATCCGCGTCGTCAGTTCGCCGTCGATCGCCAGAAGCTGTTCGCCGTCGGTGAGGCCGGCGCGTTCGGCCGGGCTGTGCGGCATGATGCCATGCACGGTCACGCGGCCGGTGGCAGTGCTCTCCAGCGAGATGCCGACACCGCCATAGCCTTCGCGCTGCGCCCGCTCGTTGGTCGCACGCTGGACCCCGGTGTAGCGGGAGTAACCGTCGAGATCGGCGGTGATGCCGTCGAATACCACCTGGTACAGCCGTTCCGGCGTCGCCTTCGACAGGACGGGGGAGTGGTTGCGCGCGCGGTCGATGACGCGGGTGGTCAGCGCCGCCCAGCCGCCGGCGTCGGTGTCCGGCGCAGCCCCGTACTCCGCCGCGAGCGTGCCTGACACGTACAGGCGTACGGTGCCGCCGGCGCGCTCCACCGTCACGGCGGGATCGAGGGCGCTCAGCCCCTTCAGCCCGTCCATTCCCAGGCGGTTGAAGGACACGGTGTCCAGATAGACTTCGGCGATCTTGCCGAAGCCGACGGCGAAGACCTGCTCGGTGACGGGCGGCGGCGCGCTGGCCGGAAGGTATTGGGCGGGAGCCGCGACGGCGGTGGAGGCGAGCAGCGCCGAGACGGACAACTGTAGAGCGGAATGGCGAATGGAGCGGCGCAGCCGGTGCGCCATGCTCGACATCGCGGGGATCCGAAACGGCGACACGCGTGACGGCACGGTGTGATCGCACGCGCTCTGATCGCAATTGGCCATGGGGGGAACCGCGGCCTCCCTTTCCTGCAACCGGACCGGACGAGGATGGTGCCGGTCCCGGATGGGGGATAGATACACCTTCGTTCAGGAGGGCGTGCGGGACAAAATTGCGGACCGATTCGCAATGTTGCGGATTGTCCCGAGCTGTGTCGCCAAGGTCACGCTTGTATGGTGCGGCACTGTTGCGGCAAGGGGGAACCCGTGGATTTGTCTCGGGTCCGCCATCGGTTCGCCACACTGCTTAAGCGTTGCCGTGGCGCAACGGTTCCGGAAGGAGACCTGGAGTCAGTCCGGGTCGGCCAGCCGGAAGAGCATGCTGCCGCTGACCGGGTCGGCTTCCGTCAAGACCACCTTGACCGGGCTGCTGAGGCGGTAGGTTCGCCCTGTACGCTGCCCCACCAGGGCGTGCGCCGTCTCGTCATGGTCGTACCTGTCGTCGGGCAGGGTGCTGGCGGGGATCAGCCCATCGGCGCCGCTCTCATCCAGCCGCACGAACAGCCCGAAACGGCTGACGCCGGCAATGCGGCCGCTGAAGCGCTCGCCGACCCGGTCGGCCAGGAAGGCGGCGGTGTAGCGGTCGACCGCGTCGCGTTCGGCGGCGGCGGCGCGGCGTTCGGTTCCTGACAGATGCTCCCCGATCTCCGCCAGCCGGCCCAGCGTCTCGTCGTCCAGCCCGCCGACGCCCAGCCCCAGCGTGCGGATCAGCGCCCGGTGGACGATCAGGTCGGCATAGCGGCGGATCGGGGAGGTGAAATGGGCGTAGCGGTGCAGGGCCAGCCCGAAATGGCCGATGTTGTCCGGGCTGTAGGCGGCTTGGGCCTGCGCGCGCAGGATCACCTCGCTGACCAGCGGCGCGTGCGAGGTGCCCTCCACCTTGCGCAGGATGCGGGTGAAATGGCTGGGCGTCATGTCGGCGCTCTTGCCCAGAGGGTGGCCGATCTCCGCCAGGAAGCCGCGCAACGCCTCCATCTTGTCCATCGAAGGGCGGTCGTGGATGCGATAGAGGCCGGGCATGGTGCGCTGTTCCAGCACCTCGGCCGCCGCGACGTTGGCGGCGATCATGAACTCCTCGATCATCCGGTGGCTGTCGTGGCGTTCGCGCACCGCGATCTCGGCGACCCGGCCGCGCTCGTCGATGCGGACGCGGCGTTCCGGCAGGTCCAGTTCCAGCGTGCCGCGCTTGGCACGGGCGGCGGCCAACCGGGCGTACGCGCCGAACAGCGGGGAGATCACGCTGTCTGCCAGCGGCGCCGTCACCTCGTCCGGCCGGCCGTCGTGGCATTCCTGCACCTGGTCATAGGTCAGCCGCGCCGCCGACCGCATGAGTCCGCGGACCAGCCGATGCCGGATCAACACACCGTTGCGGTCGATCCACAGGTGGAAGGCCAGACAGGCGCGGTCCTCCCCCGGACGCAGCGAACACAGCCCGTTCGACAGCGCCTCCGGCAGCATCGGCACGGCTCGGTCGGGGAAGTACACGGAGTTGCCGCGCTCGTACGCTGCCCGGTCGAGTGCCGATCCGGGACGCACATAGTAGGACACGTCGGCGATGGCGACGATCAGGTGCCAGCCGTCCGGATTCTCCGGGTCGCCGTCCGGTTCGGCCCAGACGGCGTCGTCGAAATCGCGGGCGTCGGCGCCGTCGATCGTCACCAGCGGGATTTCACGCAGATCCTCACGCTGCATCAGCGCCGGCACCGCCGCCAGTTCGGCCTCGCGCAGGGCGGCATGCGGGAAGACGGTGGGGATGCCGTGGGCGTGGATGGCGATCAAACTGAAGGCGCGCGGCTCGTCGGTGGAGCCCAGCCGCTCGATTACGCGGGCCTGCGGTTGACCGGCGCGCCCGGCAGGCAGGACGTCGGCGAAGACGAGGTCGCCGGCCTCCGCGTCGCCGCGGTTGGGCGGCAGCACCAGGAACTCGGTCTTGTGGCGGCGGTCGGTGGGGAGGAGGCGCCCGCCGTCGGCGCTCGGCCGGTAGACGCCGAGGATGCGGCCCTCACGTTCGCCATCGATTCGGCGGATGACGCGGGCCTCGTAGAGGCGGTCGTTGATGCGGGCGAGCTTCGCCAGCAGCGTGTCGCCGACCGCCAGAGGCTTGTTCTCTCCCCGCGATTTCTTTTCCGGCAGCAGGAAGATGCGCGGCGGGTCGCCCTCGCCGGTCCAGGTCAGCGGACGGGCCGACAATTCGCCGTCGGCATCCACGCCGGTGACCAGCAGCACGGCGACGGCCGGCAGCGCCTGCGGCGGGGCCATGCGCTTGTTGCGGCCACGCTCCACCGCGCCGTCGGCCTCCAACTCGCGCAGCAGCTCCTTCAGCATCTCGCGGTCGGCCGAACCGGACAGCTTGAAGGCGCGGGCGATCTCGCGCTTGCCGACTGGGGTGGTGCTGGACCGGATGAAGGCGAGAATGGCGTCCTTGCCGGGAAAATGGCTGTCGGTCACGGGGCGGGGAGTCCGTCGGTTCTTGTCGCTGGGATGGCTATATAAGGATCAATCGCCATCGGGGCGGGTCGCCCATGGTCTGCCCGCCATCGCGCGGATGGCGTCGCTGCGCTCCACCGCCTCGCGGAAGCCGGCGAGCGGGAACCGCACCTCCGTCTTCTCGCCGGCCGGCGACTGGCCGACGATGGAAACCTCGGGTGCCGGGACGATCCGTTCCACCATGCGGCGGTTGATGTCGGGATCGGTCACCGCACAGGTGTTGGTCTCGAACCGGTAGGGCTTGCAGGGCGAGTCGGGTTTGAACACCGCCCGGTCCGACCAGACCCGCACCAGCTTGTCGAGATCCAGCAATTCGGCGGATACGCGGAAGCGCAGCCCCTCGCGCCATTTCTCGGTCGAGCGCAGCCAGACCAGCCGCGCGGTTCGGTCGTTGGTGCCCCGCGCGGTCAGTTCGCATTCCACCTGACGGGTGGCTGTCCAGAGCTGGCAGTAGAGCTTCCAGGACTTGAAGGTCTCGTCGAATTCCTGGAAGGGCCTGTTGTCCGGCTGGGCCGCATGGGATGCGCCAGCAGAGATGGCGGCCACCATCGCCAGGGCAAGGATCAGACGCTGTCCGTGGCGGCGGGCGGGCATGGGGCGGTCCTGTGGTGTGATGGTGCGTTGGATGGCAAAGAGTTCTGCCCCCTCCCTAACCCTCCCCCGCGTTCCGCGGGAGAGGGAACTCCGCCGCTCCTTTGCGTGACCTCTGCAAGCATCCTGCCCCCTCTCCCGCGAAGCGGGGGAGGGATGGGGAGGGGGCAACGTCGGAGTCCTCACTCCCGCCGTTCCGCCCGCCGGCGCAGCAGATGGTCGGCCAGGACGCAGGCCATCATCGCCTCGCCCACCGGCACGGCGCGGATGCCGACGCAGGGATCGTGACGGCCCTTGGTCAGGATGTCGGTGTCGTTGCCGGCGATGTCCACCGTCTGGCGCGGCGTCAGGATCGAGCTGGTCGGCTTCACCGCGAAGCGGACGACGATGTCCTGTCCGGTGGAGATGCCGCCCAGGATGCCGCCGGCATTGTTGGTCAGGAATTGCGGCTGGCCGTCGGCGCCCATGCGCATCTGGTCGGCATTGTCCTCGCCGGTCAGTTCGGCGGCGGCGAAGCCGTTGCCGATTTCGACTCCCTTCACCGCGTTGATCGTCATCATCGCGCAGGCGAGGTCGCTGTCCAGCTTGTCGTAGAGCGGGTCGCCCAGCCCCACCGGCACGCCGGAGGCCACCAGCTCGACCACCGCGCCGACCGACGAGCCGCTCTTGCGGATGCCGTCGAGATACTCGGCCCACTGGGTGGCGGCGACCGGGTCGGGGCAGAAGAAGGGGTTGTTGTCGATCTCCGCCCAGTCCCAGCGGCTGCGGTCGATCTTGTGCGGGCCGACCTGCACCAGGGCGCCCCGCACCTGGATGGCGGACCCCAGCACCTTGCGCGCCACCGCACCGGCGGCGACCCGGCAGGCGGTCTCCCGCGCCGAGGAGCGGCCGCCGCCGCGGTAATCGCGGATGCCGTATTTCTGCCAGTAGGTGTAGTCGGCATGGCCGGGGCGGAACTTGCCGGCGATGTCGCTGTAGTCCTTGGAGCGCTGGTCGGTGTTCTCGATCAGCAGCGAGATCGGCGTGCCGGTGGTCTTGCCCTCGAACACGCCGGACAGGATTTTCACCTGATCGGGTTCCTGGCGCTGGGTGGTGTAGCGCGACTGGCCGGGCCGGCGCTTGTCCATCCAGGGCTGGATGTCGGTTTCCGCGACAAGGTCGAGCAGCGACGGGCAGCCGTCGACGACGACGCCGATGGCCGGACCGTGGCTTTCGCCCCAGGTGGTGAAGCGGAAAAGCGTGCCGAAGCTGTTGCCGGCCATGGTGACATCCTCCCGAAACGAACCCGCGCCTAAGACTTCTCATGATGCGAAGAAGTGCAGGTTTCTTGCGGCCTTTCGGCGGCAAGGTCAAGGAAGCGATGAACCGATTTTTAAGGGGGGGTTTTAAAGGAGAAGGATGGTGCTGCCAGAGAGGATTGAACTCTCGACCTCTCCCTTACCAAGGGAGTGCTCTACCACTGAGCTACGGCAGCGCCAATTGCAGGCGCCTGATGGCGGGATCGGGGGAATGGTGCTGCCAGAGAGGATTGAACTCTCGACCTCTCCCTTACCAAGGGAGTGCTCTACCACTGAGCTACGGCAGCCCCGATAACCGATCATCGCGGAGGCGATGCGTCCGGGTGAGGCGTTCAGGCTTGACCGCCCCCCGAAGTGGCGCGGGTTATGCCACAGGCCTTTTGGGGATGCAAGCGCTTAAAATCACCTCGTCACTCACTTTTTTCCGCGACCGGAACCAGCCCCGAAATCACGCTTGCGTGGCGGCGGGCGGAAGCACCGCTTCGGCGCGGAAATCGGGCACGACGGTGCCGAGGATGGACAGCACACGGTCGCCGTCGCCGGCCCGCGCCGCCGCCTCCAGCTCGCCCACCGCGCGGTTGATCAGCGCATAGTCGATCAGCCGCGGAGAGGCGAGGAAGACGCCGTCGGCCTCGGTGCGGCTGGGCGCTTCGGCGGCGGTCAGGATTTCCTCGAACAGCTTCTCGCCGGGACGCAGGCCGGTGAAGGCGATCTCGATGTCCACGCCCGGCCGGTAGCCGGCCAGCCGGATCATCTGGCGGGCGAGGTCGGCGATCTTCACCGGTTCTCCCATGTCCAGCACCAGGATCTTGCCGCGGTCCTCGGCTCGGGTGGCACCATGGGCGGAGGCCTGGAGCACCAGCTCCACCGCCTCGCGCACGGTCATGAAATAGCGGCGCATGTCGGGATGGGTGACGGTCAGCGGCCCGCCCTGCGCCAACTGCCGGGTGAACAGCGGCACGACGGAGCCGGAGGAACCCAGCACATTGCCGAAGCGCACGGTCATGTAGCGGGTGGCCTGCTCCGTGCCGTCGCGCGGCGGCAGCACGTCCAGCGCCTGGCAATAGGTCTCGGCGAAGCGCTTGGCGGCGCCCATCACGCTGGTCGGGCGGATTGCCTTGTCGGTGGAGATCAGCACCATGGCGAGGCAGCCGGCGCCGCGCGCCGCGTCGGCCACGTTGCGGGTGCCGACCACGTTGGTCAGGGCGCCCTCGCACGGGTTGGCCTCCACCAGCGGCACATGCTTGAGCGCCGCGGCATGGAAGACCAGGGCGGGGCGCTCGTCCTGGAACAGGCGCAGGATGCGGTCTCGGTCGCGGACGTCGGCGATCACCGCGCGGGTGTCGAGGCCGGGGAACTTCTCCCGCACCTCCATCTCGATGCTGTAGAGGTTGAACTCCCCGGCATCGAGCAGGATCAGCCGCTCCGGCCCCAGCGCCGCGATCTGGCGGACCAGCTCGCTGCCGATGGTGCCTCCGGCGCCGGTGACGATCACCCGCCGCCCGCCGACCAGACCGGATATGGCGCCGCGGTCCAGCACCGCCTGCGGCCGGCCCAGCAGATCCTCCAGCGCGATGGGGCGCACCTCCACGCCCTTGCCTTCGCCGAGCGCCGATTTGAACTCGGTCAGGCTGGGCAGGCGGGACATGACCAGCCCCAGGGCCTCCGCCCGGTCGAGCATGCTGCGCAGGGTCGACCCCTTCAGCTCGGCATTGCCCTTGGTGACGATCAGCCGCTGCGGCCGCTCGCCCTTGCGCTCCAGCGTCTGGACCACCTGCTCGAGATCGTCGGGGCCGCCCAGCACCGGCACGCCGCGCACGGCATGGCCGACGCGCCGGCCCTTGTCGTCGAGGATGCCGACCACGCGATAGGCCGACTGCCCCGGCTGGTCGAGCGAGCGGATGAACAGCTCCGCCGCGTCGCCGACGCCCAGCAGCAGGACGGGGATGCGCGGGACGCCCTCCACCGCCTCGGCCCAGCTGAAGCGGCGGTCCTTCAGGAAGCGGTAGGCGAAGCGCGGTCCGCCCAGCAAAAGCATCTGCACCAGCCACAGGATCGGCGGCAGCGAGCGCGGCAGCAGTTCGGCCCGCGTCAGCAGGAACATCGCCAGCACGAAGCACAGCACAGCCACCGTGACGGCGCGCACCACCTGCATCAGGTCGGGGATGGAGGCATAGCGCCAGATGCCGCGGTACAGACCGAACAGCAGGAAGACTGCCGCCGAAACACCGACCAGCACCGGCAACGCGATGGCCAGAGCGTCGGAATAGAGACTGAAGGCGGAACCGCCCACCCGCAGATAGAGGGCCACGACCAGGGCTACCCCGGTCATCACCAGATCATGCAGGAACACCAGGGATGCCCGTGCGGACGGGATGCGCATGCCGCTAAACCTTGTTCATTCGTTCGGCGTGTTTCGACTTTGCGATCAGCCGCGGGTAGCTTTGAACCATTCCGCGGTGGCGCGCAACCCGGTCGCTAGGTCATGGGGCGGGCGCCAGCCCAGCCTGTTGCGGATGGGGCCGTCATCCACCGTCAGCGTGCCGGCCAGACGGTCGAACACAGCCCGCGTCCCGGTCAGCGCCGCGGCCAGCGCCATCAGACCCTGGGGCACCGGAATCAGCCGGGCCGGCCGGTCGAGCGCGGCGGCGATGGCGCGAACCAGATCGGCGGTCGACAGCGGCTCGCCATCCTGGACCAGGAAGGTCTGTCCTGCAGCGTCGGGATGCTCCAGCACCGTCACCACCGCGTCGGCGAGGTTGCCGACATAGATCAGGCTGCGCCGGTTGCGGATGCCGCCCAGTGGCAGCGGCAGGCCGGTCGCCACCAGTTTCAGCAGGGCGCGCATGTTGCCGGCGGCGCCGGGGCCGTAGACCAGCGGCGGGCGGATCACCGCGACCTCCATGCCGGTGCGGGCGGCGATCTCCGCCAGCGCGCGTTCGGCCTCCAGCTTCGACAGGCCGTAGGGGCTGTGCGGGTCGGGCGCTGTTGCCGCATCCAGCGGAGCGGGGCGGCTTTCATCCACCATCGCCTTGATGCTGCTGAGGAAGACGAAGCGCTTCACCCCGGCCGCAGCGGCCTGCTCCGCCAGCCGGACGGTGCCGGCGCTGTTGACGCGGCGGAACTCGGCCAGCGGGTCTGCGGCGGTGTCGCGCATGACATGGACGCGGGCCGCCATGTGGATCACGGCGTCGACGCCGGCGAGTGCGGCGGTCCAGTCGGTGCCGGGGCCGATGTCGCCGACGACCGCCGGCTCCCACGGTCCTTCCGAGGCGGTGCGCAGTGCCGCGCGCACCCGGTGTCCGTGGGCGGCCAGCAGCGGGAGGGTGTGGCGGCCGACGAAGCCGGTGGCGCCGGTCAGGAGAACGCGCATGTGCTGGATGGTCCGGACTTGGTTCGGATGATGGATTGAGCGGCGATTTATTATCCGGTTTGGCCAGGGTGCGCCATGGCGCAAAGTCCCACGTCCCTTTTCCGGCTTTCGGTCGATGCAAGGAATGGCTATAAGCTGGAAAGGGACGCGTGAATAAGGACGCTACCAAGACATGTCACATCTCGTGGACGATGCGAATGATCGGCACAGCCGAATCATCATCGTCAGCTTTAATTGCGCCGACTTCGTCAATCGCGTCATTGGCTGTCTGCTCGACCAGACCGATCCCGCTTTCGAGGTGGTGATCGTCGATAACGCCTCGAAGGACGTCGACGCCATCGCTTTGCCTGCCGATCCGCGATTCCGCATGATCCGGTCGGACACGAATGTGGGGTTCGCCAAGGCCAACAATGTCGGCGCCGCCAGTGCCACCGTTCCCTGGATCGTCACGCTGAACCCCGACGCCTTTCCGCGCCGCGACTGGATGGAGCGGCTGCAGGCTGCCGCCCGCGCGCAGCCCGACGTGGCGATGTTCGGCTCGACCCAGCTCTTCTCGCACGATCCCCGCATGATCGACGGCGAGGGCGACCAGTATTCCATCTTCGGCTTCGCCTGGCGGGTCAATTACCGCCGCATTCTGAAGCCGCCCTATTACAGCGGGACGGTCTTCTCACCCTGTGCCGCCGCCGCCATGTACCGGCGCGATTATTTCGAGTCCGTCGGCGGTTTCGACGAGGATTTCTTCTGCTATTGCGAAGATGTCGATCTCGGCTTCCGCATCCGGCTCTGCGGCGGTCCGGCCGTGCAGGCCGGCGACGCGGTGGTGGAGCATGTCAGCAGCGGCGTGTCCAAGCAGTACGGCACCTTCGCCCAGTATCACGGCGTCCGCAATCTGGTGTGGACCATGGTGAAGAACATGCCGCTGCCGCTGCTGCCGCTGGCCTTCGTCGGCCATGCGCTGCTGGTGGTCTATCTGGTGGTGCGCAGCCTGGGCAGCGGGCGCACAGGCGCCATCGGCCGCGGCATCCGCGACGCGCTGTGCGGCCTGCCGCGCATGATCGCCAAGCGCCGAGTCATCCAGCGCGGCCGCAAGGCCACGCTGTGGCAGGTCGCCCGCATGATCGCCTGGAACCCGCTGCTGCTGAAGACCCGCGGCCGTCCGGGATTGCGGAAGTCGCACAGCTCAGACCAGCCGCCATCCGTGGGTGTTGAAAAAGCGTAGGGCGGAGCGGGCGAACATCCGGATGTGCGCGCCGCCCTTGCGCGCCGCCTTGCCGCCGAAATGCACCATGCGCACCTCGGGAACATAGGCGATCTCGCCCAGAGCCATTGCCCGGCGGGACAGGTCGAAATCCTCGAAATACAGGAAATAGCCGTCGTCGAAGCCGCCCAGCCGGGTCAGCGCCTCGCGCCGGAACAGCATGAAGGCGCCGCTGACCTGCTCCAGCCCGGTGACGATGGCGTCGCGGGTCACGTCGCGCATCTCGTAGCGGTCGAGCCGTGCGGCGAACATCCGCTTGAGCGGGGCAGGGGCGAAGGCGCGCAGGCCGAGGTCCAGCACCGTGGGGCGGCGCTTGCACAGGAATTCCTGCTCGCCCGACGGGCCGAACACCTTGGGCGTCAGCAGGACCGTGCGCGGGTGCGCCTCCATGTAACGCCAGCCGGCCAGCAGGGCGTCGGATTCCAGCAGGATGTCGTAGTTCAGGATCAGATGATAGGGCGCATCGCCCTGCCGGATCGCCAGATTGTGACCGGCGCCATAGCCGACATTGCCGTGCCCGGCGATCAGTGCCACCGGTGGCCGGCCGGCCTCCGCATAGCGGTCGAGCAGCGGCCGGAGCGGACTGGATGCCGTATCGCTGCCCTCCGGCGCACCATTGTCGACGATCCACAGGCGCGTTTGCACGCCTGCCCCTTCAGCCAGCCGGTCGGCGGCAGCACCGATGGTGTCGAGGGAGCGGGCCAGCAGCTCCGGATCGGGATGGAAGAGGACGACCGACAGGTCGAGGAAGGAGGAAGTCATCGGAATCAGGCTTTCGACATCCGCGTCAGCGTCACCAGCAACAGAGCGACGGTCACGGCTCCGGGCACGAGCGTCCAGGCGCCGAAGCTGCCGGCGGCCAGTGCCGCGGCGACAAGGGCGAGACTGTAGCCGACGATGGTCAACACCACCCGGTCATGCCGGCCGACGCCCTTGGCGGCCTTCTGATAGAAGTGTTCGCGGTGGGCCTTCCAGATCTTTTCGCCGCGCAGCAGCCGGCGCAGCAGCGTGATGGTGGCGTCGGTGAGGTAGTAGGCAGGCAGGATCAGCGCCGCCGCCCAATCGCCGCGCGCTGCCAGCGAGGTCAGCAGGAAGGCCAGGATATGGCCGAGCGGGATGCTGCCGACATCGCCCATGAACATGCGCGCCGGCCGCCAATTGTGGGTCAGGAACCCCGCCGCCGCCCCGGCCAGCGCCGCCCCGGCGACTCCGGTCAGCCCGAAATCGCCCATCACCAGCGACACCAGCGCGACGCCGCTGCCGATCAGGATGGTCTCGCTGCCGGCCAGCCCGTCGATTCCGTCCATGAAATTGTAGAGGTTGACGAACCACAGCCACAGGAAGGCGGTCGCCGCCCGGTCGAGCCCCCAGGGCAGCCAGCCCTGCCACACCAACTGGTTGGAGGGCAGCGCCAGCAGCCCGAACGCCACCGCCAGCGCCTGCACCCCCAGACGCAGCAGAGGCGACAGCTCGCGCCGGTCATCCATCCACGACACCCCCATCAGCGCCAGCGTCCCCAGCAGCACCGCCCCCGTCTCCAGCGGCCGGCCGAAGACGATCCCGGCGACGGCGAAGACCGGCACCACCGTCAGCATCACCGCCCAGCCGCCGCCGCGCGGGGTGGGAGCCTGGTGGCTCGACCGCTCGTTCGGGATGTCCATGATGCTGCTGGCGAGCAGATAGCGCAGGACCCGCGTCGACAGGTACCAGCCGACGGCCAGACACAGCAGGAAGACGGCGATCAGCGCGGAGGAATAAGCGGTGGACGTCATGGTGACTCGGGTGGTGGAGAGGCAGGGGGACGGTCAGAGCTTGTGATAGCCCTTGTACCACTCCACGAAGCGGGGCAGGCCGATCTCGATGGGGGTCTTCGGCTCGAAGCCCAGAATCTGGCGGCTCAACCCGATGTCGGCGGCGGTTTCCTGCACGTCGCCGGCCTGCATCGGCTCCATCACCTTCACGGCCTCGCGGCCGAACGCCTGCTCCAGCACGGTGATGAAGCGCATCAACTCCTCGCACCGGTTGTTGCCGAGGTTGAAGACGCGGTGCGGGGCGCCGGTCTCCGCATCGACCGGGGCGGGGCGGTCGAGGGCGGCCAGCACGCCGGCGACGATGTCGTCGATGTAGGTGAAGTCGCGCTTCATCTTGCCGCCGTTGAAGACGCGGATCGGCCGGCCGGCGGTGATGGCGTCGGCGAACAGCCAGGTCGCCATGTCCGGCCGGCTCCACGGACCGTAGACCGTGAAGAATCGCAAGCCGGTCATTGGCAGCTGATAGAGGTGGCTGTAGGTGAAGGCCAGCATTTCCGCCGCCTTCTTGGTGGCGGCATAGACCGACACCGGGCTGTCCACCCGGTCCTCCACCGAGAAGGGCATCTTGCGGTTGGCGCCGTAGACGGACGAGGTCGAGGCATAGACGAAATGCCGCAAGGCCGGCATGCGCCGCGCCGACTCCAACAGCGTCACCTGACCGGTGACGTTGGCGTCGACATAGGCGTAGGGATTCTCGATGGAATAGCGCACGCCCGGCTGAGCCGCCAGATGGACCACGCCCGTCACGTCGGCGAACTGCGGCCACAGCCCTTCCACCGTCGCACGGTCGGAGATGTCGGCCTTGATGAAGCGGAAGCCGGGCCGGCCGGTCAGCCCGGCCAGCCGCGCCTCCTTCAAGGCGACCGCATAATAGTCGCTCATGTTGTCGAGGCCCAGCACGCTTTCCCCGCGGTCCAGCAGAGCCGCGGCGACATGCGATCCGATGAAGCCGGCGGCACCGGTGACGAGGATGGTCATGGTCTCAAGGTCCTTATGACGATGGTCCGACGGACTTATGCCCCAGCGGCGACCGGGGCGCCAGCCTGCATCCATGTCGGTCCGCCGAGCGGTTCGCATGCTTGACAGCCGATCCGCCCTACCGGTCTACTGCGCGACCGCGACACATCAGGACCGATGGGACAATCGATGCCCCCGAAGAAGAATCCGCTGAACCTGAACCCGCTGCAGCTGCGCACCCTGACCTTGCTGCAGGAGCTCGCCCGACTGGAGAACAAGCCGGCCGAGGACGAGGAGGGTGGCTTCCAGATCACCGCCCTGCCGCATGCCCACGGCAACCATTTCCATCTCGGCCATTCCGTCGTCGCCGCCAAGGACGCCACCGGCCTGCAGAACGATGCGGTCTGGACCATCCTGGAGCGCAAGGGCATCGTGAAGCGCACCCCTGGCGCCGCGATCCTGACCGCGACCGGCGTCGGGTACGACACCGGCCTGCGCGACCAGATCCTGCACCAGTCCAACCACTGAGGCTGGCCATTGAGGCCGGCTGCGGAGCCGCTCCGATGGACGACACCGCCGAGACGATGAAGGAACCGCCGGCCTCGGTGAAGCCGAAGCCGGCGGCAAAGGGGCGCGACGAACGCCTCGCCGCCCGCCTGCGCGAGAACCTGCGCAAGCGCAAGGAACAGGCCCGGCAGCGGGGAGAGTGAGCGGGGCGCAAGGCGTCCGTGCCCCCCGCCCAACCTTCCCCGCTGGGCGCGGGAGGTTAGGCGGGAGGGTAGCGCTGCTAGATATGCCTGCTAAGCCAGATCCTTCCTGAACCAGATCTGCCTGTGCCCCGGCGGATAGCCCTCCATCTCCGCCCACACCTGATAACCCTGCTTCGGATAGAAGCCCGGCGCCTGGAAGTCGTAGGTGTAAAGCCGCGACCAGCGGCAGCCGCGGACTTTCGCCTCCGTCTCCGCCGCAGCCATCAACCGACCGCCGAGACCGCTGCCGCGCGTGGAGTCATCCACCCACAGCAGGTCGACATACAGCCAGTCCCAGTTGGTGTAGCCGACCAGCCCGCCCTTCAGCGTGCCGTCCGCGTCGCGGGCGACCACCACGAGGTCGCGGCGATCATAGGCGCGGCCGAGCGACGCCTCGTTGTAGGCGCGCAGGCCGTCGAAGACTCCGGCCAGATCGGCCGGGGCGGGGGTGTCCGTCACGGACAGGGTGAAGTTTCTGATCATGGTTGGGAGCTTAGACGCCGCCGCGCGCAAGACCAGCGCCGTGATAAAGAACCGTCCATGCGCGCCAAGCGGCCTCGCTTTCCTTGAGCGCCGCCGCGTGCTCGGCTACAAACCAGCCTTCACGACCCCTCCATCCAAACGATACGCCAAGGAGTACCCCCGCGATGGGCATCATGCCGGACAGCTGGATCCGCGAGATGGCCGAGACCAAGGGCATGATCGAGCCCTTCGTCGAGACCCAGAAGCGCGAAGGCGTGATTTCCTACGGCGTGTCGTCCTACGGCTACGACGCCCGGGTCGCCGACGAATTCAAGATCTTCACCAACGTCGACAATGCCATCGTCGACCCGAAGCGTTTCGACGATTCGAGCTTTGTCGACCGCAAGACCGACGTCTGCATCATTCCGCCGAACAGTTTCGCGCTGGCCCGTACGGTTGAGTATTTCCGCATCCCGCGCGACGTTCTGGTCATCTGCCTGGGCAAGAGCACCTATGCCCGCTGCGGGCTGATCGTGAACGTCACCCCGCTGGAGCCGGAGTGGGAAGGCCACGTCACTCTGGAAATCTCCAACACCACCCCGCTGCCCGCCAAGGTCTATGCGAACGAGGGACTGTGCCAGTTCCTGTTCCTGAAGGGCGACAGCGTCTGCGAGGTGTCCTACGCCGACAAGTCCGGCAAATACATGGGGCAGAAGGGCGTCACGCTGCCCCGGCTCTGAGCACTCCTAACTCCGATCGCTCGTTAGAGCGTATCCGCGAAAGAAACAGGTCCATGGACAAGATCCGCATCCGCGGCGGCCGCCCGCTGAACGGCTCCATCACCGTTGGTGGCGCCAAGAACGCCGCCCTGCCGCTGATGACGGCGTCGCTGCTCACCGACGAGACGCTGACGCTGACCAACCTGCCGATCCTGGCCGACATCAACACGCTGTGCAATCTGCTGCTGCAGCACGGCGTGGCGATCCACATGGCCGGTGCCGGCGGTGACTGCGCCGGCCGCGCCGTGGACTTCACCGCGCGCGACATCACCAACACCACCGCCCCCTACGATCTGGTCCGCAAGATGCGCGCCAGCGTGCTGGTGCTGGGACCGCTGCTGGCCCGCTGCGGCGAGGCCAAGGTGTCGCTGCCCGGCGGCTGCGCCATCGGCGCGCGTCCGGTGGACCTGCACATCAAGGGTCTGGAGGCGATGGGCGCCGACATCCGGATCGAGGCGGGATACATCGTCGCCAAGGCCCCGGCCGGCGGCCTGCGCGGTGCGGAATACGTCTTCCCCAAGGTGTCGGTCGGCGCGACCGAGAATCTGCTGATGGCCGCCACGCTGGCCAAGGGCACCACCATCCTGGTCAACGCCGCGCGCGAGCCGGAGGTCACCGACCTCGCCGAATGCCTGGTCAAGATGGGGGCGAGGATCACCGGCATCGGCAGCGACCGGCTGGTGATCGAGGGTGTGGACCGGTTGCATGCCGCCCGCCACATGGTGGTGGCCGACCGCATCGAGACCGGCACCTACGCCATCGCCGCGGCGATCACCGGTGGCCGTCTTGACATCATGAACACCCGTCTCGATTTGATCAAAGCAGCGGTCAAGGCGCTGGCTCCGGCCGGCGTCGCCTTCGAGGAGATCGAGAACGGGATCCGCGTTTCGCGCGCCAACGGCGAACTGCACGGCGTCGATGTGATGACCGAGCCGTTCCCCGGTTTTCCCACCGACCTTCAGGCCCAGATGATGGCCCTGATGTGCACGGCGAAGGGGGCGGCGATGATCACGGAGACGATCTTCGAGAACCGCTTCATGCACGCACCGGAACTGACGCGCATGGGCGCGCGGATCACGGTCCACGGCTCGTCGGCCCTGGTGCGCGGTGTGGAGCGCCTGACCGGTGCGCCCGTGATGGCGACGGACCTGCGCGCTTCGGTGTCGCTGGTGCTCGCCGGGCTGGCGGCGGAGGGGGAGACGATGGTCAACCGCGTCTATCACCTCGACCGCGGCTATGAGCGGGTGGAGGAGAAGCTGGCGGCCTGCGGTGCGGAGATCGAGCGCATCCACGGCGGCGACGAGTAAGCGGCGGGGGTGCCCCTCCCGCCTTCCCCTTGAGGTTGGCCTTTCCCGAGAGGTGCCCCCGATTATGACGGCCATCACCCCGATCCGCCTGCGTGCCGAGGATGAGGAAGACCTGAAGGTCGTCTCCGCCTGCCTTCAGGACGCCATCCTGCCGATTGGCGACATGTGCTTCCAGCCCGACGAGAAGCGGTTCGTCATGGTCGTCAACCGCTTCCGCTGGGAGTCCGCCGACCGGCCCCGGCCCGGCCCCACCGCCGACGACGACGATCTGGCTCCCTACGAGCGGGTCCATTGCGGCTTGCGGGTGGAGGGGGTGACCGGGGCCAAGCTGCGCGGATTCGACCTGAAGGACCGCGGCCGGATGCTGGAACTGCTGTCGATGGAGACGGTGGAGGGCGGCGTCGCCCTGCAATTCGCCGGCGGCGGCTGCGTTCGCCTGGATGCGCCGTCCTGGCGCATGGTGGTGGAGGATCTGGGCGAGCCCTGGCCCACCGGCTGCAAACCTTGCCATCCCGACGAGCCCGAACAGAGCCAGATCGCCTGAGTGACCAGGCGGCCGGCGGAGCGCCGGTTCAGCGCTCCGCGACCTGGGTGTCGTTGTGCAGGCGGCGGATCACCTCCTGCGCGGTCTTCCTGTAGGTGACGGTGTCCTCGGCCTCGCCCGGCGTCAATTGCGAGCGGTGGACGGTGAAGAATCGGTGGCCGACGTCCAGCATCCCGCTGGCCTCGACCAGGACGCTGTCGTCCTTGCCGCTGGAGGCCGGGGAAACGGAAACGATCTGGCCCAGCTCTTCGCCCAGCAGGCCGGTCACCTCGACGCCGACGAGGTCATCACCGCCGCGCGGATCGGCGGCCAGCGCCGACTCGGCGTGGGCAATGGATAGGGTCGCCGTAAGCGCAAGGCCGGTCAACAGGGTCTGGAACCGCATGGATCGGGCTCCCTTCACTGATGTGTGTCTCGTATGTCACAATCAACATAGGAATTGAGGAACGGTTCCCAGGGAACCATCCAGGGGTAATCCGGTTGCTGCGGGATAGGCCAACGCAATGGCCTTCAACGCGATGCACAGCGAAGGAGACCCCTCCATGGCTCAGAAACTCGACGGCAAGACCGTCGCCGTCCTCGCCACCGACGGCTTCGAACAGGTGGAACTGACCGAACCGGTGAAGGCGCTCCGCGACGCCGGCGCCACCGTGCATGTGGTCGCGCCCAAGGCCGGGCAGATCCAGGGCTGGAATCACCATGACCGCGGCGACATGGTCGATGTGGACGTCACGCTCGACCAGGCCGATGCCGGCCTCTATGATGCACTGCTGCTGCCGGGGGGCGTGATCAACCCGGATGCGCTGAGGCTGGAGCCCAAGGCGATCGATTTCGTGAAGAGCTTCGTCACGTCCGGGCGGCCCATCGCGGCGATCTGCCATGGCCCCTGGACGCTGATCGATGCCGATGGTGTGCGCGGCAAGCGCATGACCAGCTGGCCGTCGCTGCAGGCCGACCTGCGCAACGCGGGCGTCAACTGGGTGGACGAGCAGGTGGTGACCGACCGCGGGCTTGTCACCTCGCGCAAGCCAGACGACATCCCGGCCTTCTGCCGCAAAATGATCGAGGAGTTCTGCGAAGGCCGGCACACGGGCCATCGTCACGCGGCGGAGTAGGGGCGCTTTTGCCCCCTCCCTAACCCTCCCCCGCTTCGCGGGAGAGGGGACTGCCGCCGCCCTGCGCTACACTCCCTCTACCGCCGAAGGCGGGGGAGGGAAGGGGCCCATGCGCAAGCATGGGAAGGGAGGGGGCACCCCCCACCAACACCTCCCCCCTACGCCGTCACCAGCGGCGACAACCCGTTCTGGATCGCCCACACCGCGGCCTGGGTGCGGTTCTGCGCGTTGATCTTCCGCATCACGTTCTTGAAATGCATCTTCACGGTCGATTCCGTGATGTGCAGGTTGCGCGCGATGGCCTTGTTCGACTGGCCGGCCAGAAGGCAGCGCAGGATCTGCACCTCGCGCTTCGACAGGTCGCCACTGGGCGGCATGGCGATGGGCGTCGGCGTGTGCTGCGGGCGCTCGTTCGCCGCGGCCATCAGCAGGCCGGCGACATGGGTGGGATAGACCACCTCGCCCAGCATCACCAGCCGAAGGGAGCGCAGCAGGCTCTCGCTCGACATGCTCTTGTTCAGATAGGCGTCGGCGCCTGCCTTCAGCGACTGCGACAGGCTGCGGTCGGCGATGGTGTCGGCCAGCACGACGATCCGCGCCGACGTGCCTTCGCGCAGGCGGCGGATGCCGGCGATCTCCTCGGGCATGCCGTCCTGAAGCGCCAGCACGATCATGTCGGGCTGGTCGCCGTCGGCAATCAGGTCGAGCGCGTCGTCGGCGCTGGCTGCGTGGGCGCTGACCCGGAAGGGGCCGCCGCCGATCAGCGTTGCCAGGGCCGCCGAAAACAGCCGGTCATGGTCGACCAGCATCACAGTCCATGTCTTCATCGATCATCCTCCGCTGGGCCGCCCTTTGCCGGGCGGCGGCGATCCCGCCTTTGTCTGCATCCCCTGGCCCGCGGTCAGAAGACCAGGGCGAAGGACCGAGCCGTCCGATCCGGTCCAGGCAGACTCCGAACATGAAAAATTAGAACAATATTGTTCGGAACAGCGGGCTTTACGCTTCGTGCTGCGATGATTTATACGGTTCATTAACCAACGGCGCAAGATGAGACCAGGAAAGTCACAGCCAATAGATCGGATTTGCCCGGAAATTGAACGGAGATCCGTTCATTCGATATTGAGAGGTAGGCGCGTCATAGAGCGGCGCGAATGAACCGCTTTCCCAATGGGGCCTTTCTGGTGTTCTTGGCCCTTCCGAAATGCGGTCCGCTGAGCATAAGGGGACACGATGGAGTTCGAGCTTCAAGCGCGCGGCAGTTCGCGTAGCGCGGGCAATCCGACGCGGATCTTTCTGGTGGTCGACGAGCAGCCGATGGTCCGCCACGGCTTCGCCCTGTCCATCGGCGAGATCTGTCCCGGAACGCGCGTGCTGGAGGCCGGGTCGTTGGATGAAGCGCTGGACATCGGCCGCAAGACTCCCGAACTGGCCCTGGTCCTGTACGATCCGGGTCCACAGCGCGGGGAAGAGGCGGAGGCGAGCGGCGGCGCCATTGTCGGCCTGCGCCGCCTGAAGGAGACGCTGGGCGAGGTGCCCGTGCTGATCCTGACCAACTCCGACGAGGTGGCCGACATCGTCGACAGCGTCCGCATGGGCGCCCGCGGCTATGTGCTGAAGACCAGCCCGCCGGAGGTGCTGGAGCATGCCATCTCGCTGGCGCTCAGCGGCGACGTCTTCCTGCCGCTGCCGCGCGCCGTGCTGAACGGGGCGCTGAGCGAGGGGCCGCGCGGCAACGACGACATTCTGGACCGGCTGACCGACCGCCAGCGCGACGTGTTCGAACTGCTGCTGGCCGGTCATTCGAACAAGGAGATCGCCCGCGGCCTCGGCGTGCTGGAAGGCACGGTGAAGGTGCATGTCCGCGCCATCATGCAGAAGCTGGGCGTGCGCAACCGCACCCAGGTCGCGGTGGTTGCCGCCCGCAACGGCTGTTTCAACGGCGAAGGCTGAGCGGGGCGGGGTGTCCGTCCGCATTGCCTGAACGGCTCCGCTTCCGGCAGACTGGCGCCCGCAACATCCAGGGTGGGAGCGGGCGCTTGGTTCAGGTGGCGGTGGCCGACAGGCCGGAAGACTCTGCGCGTGGGGAGCATGCGCGTGAGGAAAAGAAGGTCGCCGTCCATGGCGCCGCCACCGTCCGGTTCGAACATCGGCACGGTGAAACGCGGCTGGCGACGCTCTATCACCACGACCCGTTGCGGGTGCTGATGCCGACGCCGCGCCGCGGCGACCTTCCCATCGCGGTGCTCGCCACCACGTCCGGCGGCATGGTCGGCGGCGACCGCATGGACATCGCCCTCGCGGTTGGGCCGGGGGCGAAGGCCCTGATCACCACCCAGGCGGCCGAGAAGGTCTATCGCTCCACCGGGGCCGACTGCCGCATCGACACCGCTCTGTCGGTGGAGGATGGCGCGTGGCTGGAATGGATGCCGCAGGAAGCCATCGTCTTCGAAGGCTCCCGCCTGCGCCGCCTGACGCGGATCGACCTGTCGGGCGACGGCCGCGCCATCGCCGGCGAGATGCTGGTCTTCGGCCGCGCCGCCTTCGGTGAGACCGTCACCCGCGGCCTGATCCGCGACGCCTGGGAGGTCGCCCGCGACGGCCGTCTGATCTGGGTCGACGCCCTGCATCTCGACGACGACATCGCCGAGGCGCTGGCCCATCCCGCCGGCTTCGGCGGGGCCGCTGCCTGCGCCACCCTTCTCCATGCCGCTGCCGACGCCGCCCGCCATCTCGATGCGATCCGGGCGCTGGCCGAGCCGCTTGAGGGCGCCCGCATCGGCGTCACCGCGCTGGACGGCTTGCTGATCGTCCGCATCCTCGGTGGAGACGCCCGTGCGGTGCGTGGCGCCTATGCGGCGCTGTGGTCCGGCCTGCGCGCCGAGGCTGCCGGGCTGCCGACCCGTCTGCCGCGGCTGTGGGAGGTCTGACGGTCGCGCCCAAGCCGCACCACCAGCACTTTCAACCCCCTACGTCATACGACGCACTTGGCGCACCGCATCATCGTGGCATAATCGCTGCCAACTGGCCGGCAGCGATCCGGTGACGAACAGGGCGGCGAAAGGGCAATCCCCCGATGAACCTGACAGGGCGCGAGAAGGACAAGCTGCTCGTCGCGATGGCGGCGATGGTGGCGCGGCGGCGGTTGGAGCGCGGCGTCAAGCTGAACCATCCGGAGGCGGTCGCCCTCATCACCGATTACGTGGTCGAAGGCGCCCGTGACGGCCGCACGGTGGCCGAACTGATGCGCGACGGGGCGACCGTCCTGACCCGCGATCAGGTGATGGAGGGCATCCCCGAGATGATCCACGACATCCAGGTCGAGGCGACCTTCCCCGACGGCACCAAGCTCGTCACCGTCCACCAGCCGATCCGTTGAGGGGGATGCCCGATGAAACCCGGTGAAATCTTTCCGGCGGCCGGCGAGATCGTGCTGAATGACGGGCGCGCCACCGTCGAACTCGACGTCGCCAATGCCGGCGACCGGCCGATCCAGGTCGGCTCGCACTTCCACTTCTACGAAACCAACAGCGCGCTGACCTTCGACCGCGAGAAGGCGCGCGGCTTCCGGCTCGACATTCCCGCCGGGACGGCGGTGCGCTTCGAGCCCGGCCAGACCCGTCCTGTGAAGCTCGTCGCCTATGGCGGCGACCGGGTGGTGATCGGCTTCAACCGCAAGGTCAACGGCGCCCTCTGACGGGCCGACAGGAAGGGCGAAGGAAATGGCGCACCGCATCGACCGGGCCGAATATGCGGCCCTCTACGGCCCGACCACCGGCGACCGTGTCCGGCTGGCCGACACCGACCTGATCGTGGAAGTCGAACGCGACCACACCGTCTATGGCGAAGAGGTGAAATTCGGCGGCGGCAAGGTGATCCGCGACGGCATGGGCCAAAGCCAGCGCTCGCGCCACCAGGGGGCGGTCGACACCGTCATCACCAACGCGCTGATCATCGACCATTGGGGCATCGTCAAGGCCGACATCGGCATCACCGGCGGGCGCATCGCCGCCATCGGCAAGGCCGGCAACCCCGACATCCAGCCAGGCGTCGACATCATCGTCGGTCCGGGCACCGAGGTGATCGCGGGTGAGGGCAAGATCGTCACCGCCGGCGGGATCGACGCCCACATCCATTTCATCTGCCCGCAGCAGGTGGACGAGGCGCTGAACAGCGGCGTCACCACCATGCTGGGCGGCGGCACCGGCCCGGCCGCCGGCACCTCGGCCACCACCTGCACGCCGGGGCCGTGGCATATGGAGCGGATGCTCCAGGCCGCCGAAGGTCTGCCGATCAACCTGGGCTTCTTCGGCAAGGGCAACGCCAGCCGTCCCGACGCGCTGCTGGAGCAGATCGCCGCCGGCGCCTGCGGCCTGAAGCTGCATGAGGATTGGGGCACCACGCCCGACGCCATCGACACCTGCCTGACGGTGGCCGACCAGCTCGACGTCCAGGTGGCGATCCACACCGACACGCTGAACGAATCCGGCTTCGTCGAGGACACCATCGCGGCGTTCAAGGGCCGCACCATCCACACCTTCCACACCGAAGGGGCGGGCGGCGGCCATGCGCCGGACATCATCCGGGTGGCCAGCCTCGGCAACGTGCTGCCCAGCTCGACCAACCCGACGCGGCCCTTCACCATCAACACGGTGGACGAGCATCTCGACATGCTGATGGTGTGCCATCACCTCAGCCCGCGCATCCCGGAGGATGTCGCCTTCGCCGAAAGCCGCATCCGGCGCGAGACCATCGCGGCGGAGGACATCCTGCACGACCTGGGCGTCTTCTCCATGATCTCGTCGGACAGCCAGGCGATGGGCCGGCTGGGCGAGGTGATCATCCGCACCTGGCAGACCGCCCACAAGATGAAGCTCCAGCGCGGCCGGCTGCCGCAGGAGACCGGCGACAACGACAATTTCCGGGTCAAGCGCTACATCGCCAAATACACCATCAACCCGGCGCTGTCGCACGGCATCGGCCATGTCGTCGGCTCGGTCGAGGTCGGCAAGCTGGCCGATCTGGTGGTGTGGTCGCCGGCCTTCTTCGGTGTGAAGCCGGACATGGTCATCAAGTGCGGCACCATCGCCGCTGCGCTGATGGGCGATCCCAACGCCTCGATCCCGACGCCGCAGCCGGTGCACTACCGCCCGATGTTCGGCGCCTTCGGCCGGGCGATGCAGGCCAGCAGCGTCACCTTCGTCAGCGCCAAGGCGCTGGAACTGGAGGTCGGCCGGCAACTCGGCCTGCACCGCGAGCTGATCGCCGTCCGTGGCACCCGCAGCGTCGGCAAGAAGGACATGATCCACAACGACGCCACCCCGCACATCGAGGTGGACCCGGAAACCTACGAGGTGCGGGCGGACGGGCAGCTGCTGACCTGCGAACCGGCCGACGTCCTGCCGATGGCGCAGCGGTATTTCCTGTTCTGAGGCATTTTTTGATTCCCTCTCCCCCCTGGGGAGAGGGTTAGGGTGAGGGGGATGCGCGGCAGGGGTTCCTCGGTTGCGCCGCCCCCCTCATCCCGACCTTCTCCCCTGGGGGGAGAAGGAGTTCTTGGCAGGGCTCAGATACGTTGATCGGTGTATTCGATTCAGGACATGGCGGATTGACGGTGCTGCGCGCCCTGGTGGACGCGGCGCCCAACCGGCCCTTCGTCTATCTCGGCGATCATGCCGCCGCTCCCTACGGCCCGCGCAGCGAGGACGACATCTACCGGCTGACCGTGGCCGGAATGGACCGGCTGTTCGCCCAGGGTTGCCGGCTGGTCATCATCGCCTGCAACACGGCGGCGGCAGTGGCGCTGCGCCGGCTGCAGCAGGAATGGCTGCCGTCGGCCCATCCCGGCCGCAACGTGCTGGGCGTGCTGGTTCCGATGGTGGAGGCGATCACCCGTGTTCCCTGGTTGATCGACACCGTTCCGCCCGACCATCTCGCCGAGCCGCACAGCGTCGGAATCTTCGCCACCCTGGCGACGGTCAATTCCGGCTCCTTCTTGCGGGAGATCGGCAAGCGTGCATCGTCCATCCGCGTCGTGCAGCAGGCCTGCCCCGACCTCGTGCCGCTGATCGAGCGCGGTGCGTCGGATGACGAAATCGAACCGGCGGTCGCCGGCTATGTCCGCGTGCTGCTGGACAAGATGGGCGGGCAACCGCTGGATACGGTGGTGCTGGGCTGCACCCACTACCCGCTGGTCAGCCACCTGTTCGCCCGCGCGCTGCCGCCGGGGGTGGAGGTGCTGTGTCAGCCGACTCTGACCGCCCGCTCGCTGGATCAGTATCTCGACCGCCATCCCGAGTATCGGCCCGAACCGGCCGAGCGGGGACTGCGGTTCTTCACCACCGGGGACGCGGCGCTGGTCAGCGAACTGGCCGGCCGCTTCTTCGGCCACCCGACCCCCTTCGAACGGCTTCGCTGATGACCGACCCCGCCCGTCGCGCCACCCGAGTCCATGCCCGCGGCCATTGGCCCGCCGAGCAGGCGGACGGCACCGTGACTCTCGCCTTCGATGACCGCTTCCGCCGCCGCATGGCGATGACCGACGATGCCGGCGGCGGCTTCCTGCTCGACCTGCCGCGGGCGGTGGCGCTGGACGACGGGGACGGGCTGGAGTTGACCGACGGCAGTTTCCTGCGCGTGGTCGCAGCACCCGAGGAACTGATGGAGGTCCGTGTGCCCGGCCCGGTGGAGGCTTTCGCGCGGGTCGCCTGGCATCTCGGCAACCGTCACCTGCCGGTGCAGATCGTCGGCGACAGCATCCGCCTTCGCCGCGACCATGTGATCGAGGACATGCTGAAAGGGCTGGGCGCCGAGGTGCGCGACGTGACGGCCCCCTTCATGCCGGAAGGCGGCGCCTATGGCGGGCATTCGCATGGCGGCGGGCATGGGCATTCGCACTGAGGTGAACGATAGCGTCTCCACCCACGCGCTGACGCGTCTGCTGGCGTGGCTGTCGCCCAGCTTTCCGGTCGGCGGCTTCTCCTACAGCCATGGCATCGAGGCGGCGGTGGAGCAGGGTCTGGTGCGGGACCGGGCGACGATGATCGTCTGGCTCGACGGCATCCTGCGCCATGGCGCCGGGCGGACCGACGGCATCCTGTTCGCCGCCGCCCACCGTGCCGTGCTGGCCGGTGACGAGGCCGGTTTCGCCTGGGCGGTGGAACGGGCCGACATCCTGCGCGCGTCGGCCGAAACGGCGCTCGAATCGCGGGCGCAGGGGCAGGCCTTCCTGCTGGCGATCCGCGCCGCCTGGCCGCTCGACGGGCTGGCGCGCTGGGACGCGGTGGTCGCCGCCGCCGGCCGGCCCGTCGCCTATTCGGTGGCGGTGGCGCTGGCCGCTGCGCTGATCGGCGTGGCGGCGGGACCGGCGCTGACCGCCTATCTGCACGCTTTTGCCGCCAACCTCGTTTCGGCCGGCGTCCGGCTGGTTCCGCTGGGCCAGACCGACGGGCAGCGGGCGCTGGCCGCCCTCGACCCCATCACCCACCGGGCGGCGGAGGCGGCGCTGGCGGCTCCGCTCGACGATCTCGGCGGCCGGGCGATGGCTGTCGACTGGACCTCGATGATCCACGAAACCCAATATACGAGGCTGTTCCGCTCATGAGCGCTCTCCCCGCTATCGAAAAGAGCCACGCCGGTCCGCTTCGCGTCGGCATCGGCGGCCCCGTCGGCTCGGGCAAGACCGCGCTGACCGACGCGCTGTGCAAGCGCATGCGCGACGATTGGGAGGTCGCGGCGATCACCAACGACATCTACACCAAGGAGGATGCGGAGTTCCTCACCCGCTCCGGCGCACTGAAGCCGGAACGGATCATGGGGGTGGAGACCGGCGGCTGCCCGCACACGGCGATCCGCGAGGATGCCTCGATCAACCTCGCCGCCGTCGACCAGATGAACGCGAAGTTCCCCGACCTCGACCTGATCTTCATCGAATCGGGCGGCGACAACCTCGCGGCGACCTTCTCACCCGAATTGGCGGACATCACCATCTACGTGATCGACGTTTCGGCCGGCGACAAGATCCCGCGCAAGGGCGGGCCGGGCATCACCCGGTCGGATCTGCTGGTCATCAACAAGACCGATCTCGCCCCGATGGTCGGCGCCAGCCTGGAGGTGATGGACCGCGACGCCCGCAAGATGCGCGGCGACCGTCCCTTCGTGTTCGCCAACGTCAAGGCGGGCGAGGGGCTGGACGCCATCCAGTCCTTCATCGTCCAGCGCGGTGGCCTGCCCTTGCCGGGTTGAGAGTCTTACGACCGAAGACTTGACCGCGGGACGACCGGGGTACGGGAACCTCCGGCTTGACCATGCTGTCCATGCAGCATGAGACGATTCAAGCCGGAGGATGCCCTGATGACGCGCCCGCCCCCTGCAACGGTTTTGGGCACCGCGCTGCTGCTGGCCGCGCTGGGACCCATCGCCGCTCCCGCCCTTGCCGCCGATGACTGCGCGGCCGGGCTCGACCGGCTGGGACAGCAGGCGGCGGCCCTCGATGCCGCGGCACCCAACACTCCGGCGCCCGTGACCCAACAGGAGATGGCGCAGCTGCGTGCTCTGCAGCAGGCGGCGCAGTCCGCAGCTCAGAAGGGCAATGCACAGGCCTGTCAGGCCATCCTGGGCGAGGCGGCGGCACTGCAGGACTCCATTGCCCACCCCCGCGCGATTGCCGCCGACGACCTCGAGGAGGCCAAGCTGCGCAGTCCGGACGGCAAGGATCTGGGCAGCATCACCGAGTTGGTGATCGATCCGGCGACCGGCCGCATCGCCTATGCGGTGGTCGAGCTGGGCGGCTTCCTCGGCATCGGCGACAGCGACTTTCCCGTGCCGTGGGCATTGTTCCAGCCGTCCGGCGACGGCTACGTCCTGAATGTGCCGAAGGACAAGCTGACGAACGCCCCGCGTTTCGACGACAGGAACCGCCCGAACATGAACGATCGCCAATGGGCGATGGCGGTGCACACCTATTATGGCATCGCTCCCTATTGGATGCGGCAGTCGGCGACGTTGGCCGCCATCGCCGGCTCGACGGCCGGCGGCAACGACGCCGCCGCACCGCTGCGGCAGGAGGTCCAGCGCCTGTCCCAGGAGGTGGCGCGGTTGAACCGGGAACTGCAGCAGGCGCGGGCATCCGGCTCCAGCGCCGCGCCGGCCGATGGCGCAAGCGGGCAGGGCGGTACGGCCGGCGGTGCAACCCAGGCAACGCCTCAGGCGCCGTCGGGGAACGACAGCCCCCAGCCGCCGGTTTCCCAGCAGTGACACGATAACGATCCGATCGCGGGCGCTTCCGGATCAGGAGCCCCGCATCCAGGAGGACCGACATGGAACTCTCATCCATCACCGAGACAGCCCGGCGCGGCCTGCGCGGCGTCAACGACCGCATCCTTGGCCCCGGCGGCGGCTACACCATCAATGTCGGGCATGGCGAACGGCTGGCCTCGCTGGCCGGCGGCGTGGCGCTGGCGGTGCTTGGCCTGCGCCGGCCGAACTGGACCGGCGCCGCCATGGCGCTGGCCGGGGGAGTCCTGGTGGCGCGGGGGCTCACCGGCTTCTGTCCCGGCAAATCGATGCTGGCCGATTGGACGCGCGGCGACCGTGCGGCCATTCCGGCGCAGGATGTGGAACACGGCATCGACCGCTATTCCCGCCATCCCGGCGACATCTATCAGGATGCCTCCGGGGAGGAGATCGTCGACGAGGCGTCGCAGGAATCCTTCCCTGCCAGCGATCCGCCGTCCTTCTCGCCCGGAGTTGCCCGCTAAGAAGTTGGCCGGATAAACAGCTTCCGCTGCATAACAAAAATTTCATCAAGAAACGGCCTTCCGGCCCAGCGCCGGAGGGCCGCTTTGATATGGATCATTGAAACGGTGTGGACGCTGAACTTCGGTTTTTACTGAGCGGGCTTGGAGCAATGCTGCACGATGATTGGAATGCAGGTGCGAATTGCCTTCATTACATGTTGCGGGTCCGCTGCGATCGGTTTATGGTGCACTGCACAAGGAACGCCGCGCGCCCTTGCCCGGCGAAAAGGCCGCCAGCGTTGCGGCCGCTCCTCCCGTCACACCGACCGCAGGACCGTCCGCCATGACCACGATCATTCCCGCCGCCGCCACGCTTGAAGGCAAGAAGGGGCTCGTCCTTGGCATCGCCAACGACCAGTCGATCGCCTGGGGCTGCGCCCGCGCCTTCCGCGCGCTGGGCGCCGACCTCGCGGTCAGCTATCTGAACGACAAGGCCAAGCGCTTCGTCGAGCCGCTGGCCCAGCAACTGGAAGCCGAGATCTTCGAACCGGTGGACGTCACCGGCGAAGGCCAGCTGAAGGCCATGTTCGACAAGATCGGCGAAAAGTGGGGCAAGCTGGACTTCGCGCTGCACAGCATCGCCTTCGCACCGAAGGAGGATCTGCACGGCCGCGTCGTCGATTGCTCGCGCGAGGGCTTCCAGCAGGCGATGGACGTCTCCTGCCATTCCTTCATCCGCATGGCCAAGTATGCGGAGCCGCTGATGAAGGACGGCGGCTCGCTGTTCACCATGTCCTATTTCGGCGCCAACCGCGTCATCGACAATTACGGCGTCATGGGTCCGGTCAAGGCCGCGCTGGAAGCCAGCGTGCGCTATCTGGCGGCTGAACTCGGCCCGAAGGGCATCCGTGTCCACGCCATCTCCCCCGGCCCGATCAAGACCCGCGCCGCCTCCGGCATCGCCCATTTCGACGAGCTGATGGACAAGGCCGCCGAGCGCGCGCCGGAAGGCCGTCTGGTGACCATCGAGGAGGTCGGCTACACCACGGCCTTCCTCGCCACCGACGGCGCCAAGGGCATCACCGGCGACACCACCTATGTCGATTGCGGTTATTCCATCATCGGCTGAGGCCGGCGGATTTACGGTTGAAGAACGGGGCGGGTGCGGCGACGCATCCGCCCCGATCCGTTTGGAACGCCTCTCCAAGGTGCGTCAAATTGCCGTGTGACGTCCCGACTGTTTGGGTGCGGTGGTAGCACCAGCCATAATCCGCCGAAACGGGGTGCCGGTACTGGGGGAGGCGGCAAGGTCATGGGCGCCATCACATGGCGACGGCAGTTGAGCGTCGGCCAGCCGGCCATCGACGACGATCACAAGCATCTGATCGAGTATCTGAATGAACTCGACGCAGCGCTGGCCGCCCCGCGGTTCCAGCCGGTTCGCGTTGCGAAGATTCTGGTCAAGCTGCTGGAATACACCAAGGAGCATTTCGCCCGAGAGGAGCGGATCATGCAGATCGTGCATTACCCGAAATTCGAGGAGCACGTCGCCATGCACCGCGCGGCGGTCAAGATGGTCAGCGAATTGTCCAACCGTTTCTCCATCGAACCCACCCACGAGAACGCAGAGAAGCTGTACAAATTCACCGCCGACTGGCTGGTCCGCCACATCATCCTGATGGACACGCAGCTCACGCCTTATGTGCGCGGAGTCTGGGCGTGAGCGGATAGGGGCGGGCGCTTATCCAACGAACTCCGTCGCCCGATAGCCCTGGGCGTAGAGCAGGGCGGTCAGGTCGCCGTGGTCGACGCGGGCGCGGGCTTCGGCGGCGACGACCGCCTTGGCATGGAAGGCGACGCCGAGCCCGGCGGACAGCAGCATCGGCAGGTCGTTGGCACCGTCGCCGACGGCCATGGTCTCCGCCATCGGCACGCGGTGTTCGCCGGCATAGGCCATCAGCGCCTGCAGCTTGCTGTCCTTGTCCAGGATCGGCTCGATCACAGCGCCGGTCATCACGCCGTCGACCACCTCCAGATCGTTGCCGCGGTCGTCGTCGAAGCCGATCCAGCTGCGCACCCGGCCGGTGAAGCAGCGGAAGCCGCCAGACACCAGGACGCAGACGGCGCCGTTGGCCCGCATGGTGCCGACCAGCTGGGCCGCCCCCGGCATCAGGGTGGCGCGTTGCCACACCTCGTCGATCACCGTTTCCTTGAGACCCTTCAGCAGGGCGACGCGCTCGCGCACCGCGTCCTTGAAGTCGATCTCGCCATTCATGGCGCGGGCGGTGATGGCGGCGATGTGGTCCTTCAGCCCGACATAGTCGCCGAGTTCATCCAGCATCTCCTGCTCGATGATCGTCGATTCCATGTCGGCGACCAGCAGCCGCTTGCGCCGGGTCACCGCCGGTTGGGCGACGATGTCCAGCGTTACGCCTGTCAGCGCATGGCGGATCGCCGCTTCCGCCTGTTCCGGAGCGAGGTTGCCGAAGGGCAGGTCGCAGGCGGTGCCGGGGGCCAGCCAATCCGGCGCCCCCGCATCGGCGCCCAGCCCGACAAGCGCCGCCTTGGCGGTCTGGACGGCGGACTCGTCGAGCGTGGCGGTGCGGGGGGCGATCAGCGTGGCGACGGCGTTCATCGGCGGGCATCCCGAGGAGAAGAGGGCCTTTGCGCGCTGCCTACCACAGGCGGGGAGCCGGGTCCAACGAAGCTTCGGCGCAGGCGCGCGCTTGGGTGTTGCAATGTGGACGCCGGGACGCCATGCAAGGGGGCAATGCGCAGGGAAACGATCAGCATGGCGCCAACTTCCATCACCGACGTCATCGTCATCGGCGGCCCGACTGCGTCGGGCAAGTCGGGACTGGCGCTCGCCGTCGCCGAGGCGTTCGACGGCACCGTCATCAACGCCGACAGCATGCAGCTCTACGCCGATCTGGACGTGCTGACCGCCCGCCCGCCGGCCGAGGATCTGGCGCGGGCGCCGCACCGTCTCTATGGCGTGCTGCCGGCGGCGGAGCGCGGGTCGGCGGCGCGCTGGCGCGACCTGGCGCTGGCGGAGATCGATGCGGCCAAGGCAGAGGGGCGGCTGCCCGTGGTGGTCGGCGGAACCGGTCTCTATCTGCGCGCGCTGATGCAGGGCTTGAGCGAGGTGCCGCCGATCGCGGACGAGGTTCGCGCCGCCGCCCATGCCCGGCTGGCCTCGATCGGCGGCGACGCATTCCGTGCCGAGCTGGTCGCCCGCGACCCGGCATCGGCCAAGCTGAGCCCCGGCGACACCACCCGACTGACCCGCGCCTGGGAGGTGCTGGAGGCCACCGGCCATCCGCTGTCCCACTGGCAGAGCCAGACCGCCCAGGGGGCGCCGGAGGAACTGCGCTTCACCGTCATCGTTCTCGACCCGCCGCGGGCAGACCTCTATGCCCAGTGCGACAGGCGTTTCGATCGGATGATGGAGCAGGGTGCGTTGGAGGAGGTGCGGCGATTGGACGCCCTCGCCCGAGAGCAGGGGCTCGCCGCCGACCTGCCGGTGCTGAAGGCCTTGGGAGTGCCCGAACTGCGCCGTGTCCTGCACGGCGAAATCCCGCTGGACGAGGCCGTCGCGCTGGCCCAGCAATCGACCCGCCGCTATGCCAAACGGCAGGTTACGTGGTTCCGTCATCAGATTGTTGGCAAAACACCCGATATGCTGGTAAGTCATACAGGACAGCATAGCTGCCATACCATCGATCTGCCTTGTTCGCTTGCGGTACGAAATGCAATGCTCGACCGCCTGAGAACGATACTAAATTACTGATCCGAAGGAGAAGCACCGTGTCGGTTGATTGGGGTCATGTGTTCGCGGGCCGCGTGGGCGGCATGACGGCGTCCGAAATCCGGGAACTGCTGAAGCTGATCGACCGTCCGGAGATCATCTCCTTCGCCGGTGGTATTCCCGACCCGGATCTGTTCCCGAATGCGGCCATCGCGCGGGCCTATGAGAAGATCTTCCAGTCCAATTCCGGTGCCGGCGCCGCCCTGCAATATTCCATCACCGAAGGCTACACGCCGCTGCGGGAATGGATCTGCGACTATATGGGCGGCAAGGGCGTCAACATCGGGCTGGACGGCGTTCTCATCACCAATGGTTCGCAGCAGGTGCTGGAGTTCGTCGGCAAGTTGCTGATCGGCCCCGGCGACAAGATCGTCGTGACCCGTCCGACCTATCTCGGCGCGCTCCAGGCCTTCTCGCCCTATGAGCCGACCTATCTCTCGATCCCGATGGACGAGGAAGGGCCGGAGATGACGGCGCTGACCGAGGCGCTGGCGCAGAAGCCGAAGTTCTTCTATCTCGTTCCCGACTTCCAGAACCCGAACGGCACCACGGTGACGCTGGCCCGCCGTCACGCCATCCTGGACGCCTGCGAGGCGGCCGGCGTGCCGGTGATCGAGGACACCGCCTATTGCGAGCTGCGCTATGACGGCGAACAACTGCCGCTGCTGGCGGCGCTGGATTGCGAGCGCAACGGCGGCAAGCTGACCAACGTCATCTTCGGCGGCACCTTCTCCAAGACGATGGTGCCGGCGATGCGCGTCGGCTGGGTCAATGCCGCGCCCGAGGTGGTGAACCGGCTGGTGCTGATGAAGCAGGCCGCCGACCTGCATGCCAGCACGATCAACCAGATCGTCATGCACGACGTCGTTTCGCAGATCTTCGACAGCCACATCAAGCTGCTGCGCACCCAGTACAAGGAGCGCCGCGACGCCATGCTGGCGGCACTGGATGAGTTCGCCCCGCCGGGCGTCACCTGGACCAAGCCGGAAGGCGGACTGTTCGTCTGGATCGAGGCGCCGGAGGGCGTCGACGGCACCGAACTGCTGGCCCGCGCCATCAAGGAGGCCAATGTCGCCTTTGTCCCCGGCTCGGCCTTCCATGCCGACCGGTCGGGCAAGAACACGCTGCGCCTCGCTTTCTCCGTCACCAAGCCGGCCCAGATCCGCGAGGGCATCCGCCGGCTGTGCGGCCTGTTGAAGACCGCTGCCTGACGGTTCGTCCTTCCCAGTCGTCGTTTCTTCCGAACGGCGGCCGCGCTTCGGTGCGGCCGCCGTTCACGTTTGCGGCAGGCTGAAACCGGACAGGATCGCCACCTCCAACGGGCGCGCAACAATTGGAAAAACTGCGGCAAAAAAACTTTGCGAACATTCGCGAATTGGGTTGACCTATGACGGATGAATTGACTAATTTGCCGCTCCCAGCACACGCCATCGGGGCTAAGCCGTTGTTCTGAACGGCATCCCCACCCGGCAAGGTTGGTGTTCCCAAGGAACCGGGTGCCCTAGAGGAGGCGCCCACATGAGAAGGTCGTGAGCGATGTCCGAACAGAAGCTGACCGGCGCCCAGATCGTCATCAAGGCCCTGAAGGATCAGGGCGTTGACATCATCTTCGGCTATCCCGGCGGCGCCGTACTTCCCATCTACGACGCGCTGTTCCAGCAGAACGACCTGAAGCATGTCCTTGTACGCCACGAGCAGGCCGCGGTTCACGCGGCCGAGGGCTATGCGCGCTCGACCGGCAAGGTCGGCTGCGTGCTGGTGACCTCCGGCCCCGGCGCCACCAACGCGGTGACCGGCCTGCTGGATGCGCTGTGCGACAGCATTCCGCTCGTCTGCCTGTCGGGGCAGGTGCCGACCCACCTGATCGGCAACGACGCCTTCCAGGAAGCCGACACCACTGGCATCACCCGTCCCTGCACCAAGCACAATTATCTGGTGAAGGACGTCGACAATCTGGCCCGCACCCTGCACGAGGCCTTCTATGTCGCGCGCAGCGGCCGTCCCGGCCCGGTGCTGGTCGACATCCCGAAGGATGTGCAGTTCGCCGACGGCACCTATGTCCCGCCGGCGGAGGTCAAGCACAAGACCTACCGTCCGCAGGTGAAGCCGGAGATGGCCCGCATCGAAGAGGCGGTGGAGCTGATCGCCAACGCCAAGCGGCCTGTCTTCTACACCGGCGGCGGTGTCATCAACGCCGGCCCCTTTGCGGCGAAGCTGCTGACCCAGTTCGTCAAGGCCACCGGATTTCCGATCACCTCCACCCTGATGGGGCTTGGCGCCTTCCCCGCGTCCGAAAGCCAGTGGCTCGGCATGCTCGGCATGCACGGCACGTACGAGGCGAACCTCGCCATGTACGAATGCGACGTCATGATCAACATCGGCGCCCGCTTCGACGACCGCGTCACCGGCAAGCTGTCGGCCTTCTCGCCGGGATCCAAGAAGATCCATGTCGACATCGACCCGAGCTCGATCAACAAAAACGTTGCGGTCGACATCCCCATCGTCGGCGACTGCGGCGCGGTGCTGGAAGACATGTTGCGCATCTGGAAGGCGCGCGCCAAGTCGCCGGACAAGGCCGCGCTGAAGGAGTGGTGGGGCAGGATCGACGGCTGGCGCGCCCGCAACTGCCTGAACTACAACCGCACCGAATCGGTCATCAAGCCGCAGTACGCGCTGGAGCGCCTGCGCGAGGCTCTGCGCGGCAAGGATCACTACATCACGACGGAAGTCGGCCAGCACCAGATGTGGGCCGCGCAGTTCCTGCCCTTCGACCAGCCGAACCGCTGGCTGACCTCGGGCGGGCTCGGCACCATGGGCTACGGCCTGCCGGCCGCCATCGGCGCCCAGCTGGCCCACCCGGACGCCATCGTGGTGGACGTGTCGGGCGAGGCCAGCTTCCTGATGAACATGCAGGAGATCGGCACCGCCGTGCAGTACCGCGCGCCGGTCAAGATCTTCATCCTGAACAACCAGTATATGGGCATGGTGCGCCAGTGGCAGGAACTGCTGCATGGCTCGCGCTATTCCCAGAGCTACTCGGAAGCCCTGCCGGACTTCGTGAAGCTGGCGGAATCCTGGGGCTGCGTGGGCTTGCGCGCCACCACGGTGGCCGAGGTCGATCAGGTGATCGAGAAGATGCTGACGGTCACCGACCGTCCCTGCATCATCGACATCGCCGTCGATCCGAAGGAGAACTGCTTCCCGATGATTCCGGGCGGCAAGGCCCACAACGAGATCCTGTTCGGTCCGGACGACAGCCCGTCCGACGCCACGCCGGAAGACGGCATGGTGCTGGTCTGATCGGCTGACGACGAACGAACGGGGAGACGGGTCTCATGGAAAACGCGATCGAAAAGCACACCATCGCCGTGCTGGTGGACAACGAGCCGGGCGTCCTTGCCCGCGTCATCGGATTGTTCTCTGGCCGCGGCTACAACATCGAAAGCCTGACGGTGGCGGAGGTGAACAACGCCGACCACCTGTCGCGCATCACGCTGGTCACCTCCGGCACCCGGATGATCATCGAGCAGATCAAGGCGCAGCTGGGCCGGCTGGTTCCGGTCCACCGGGTCCATGACCTGACCGACGAAGGTCCGTCGGTGGAGCGCGAACTGGCTCTGGTCAAGGTGGCCGGCACCGGCGACAAGCGAATCGAGGCGCTGCGCCTCGCCGACATCTTCAAGGCGAAGGTGGTGGACGCGACGCTCACCAGCTTTGTTTTCGAGCTGACCGGGACCACCGAACAGGTCGACGATTTTGTTGGTTTGATGACCCAGCTCGGCCTGGTGGAAGCCAGCCGCACCGGCGTCGTCGCCATGTCGAAGGGGCCGGCGGCGTTCTGAAGCCGCCAGGCCCTTAGAAACTCATACTGAGCAAGATTGGGGCGGCAAAAACGCAAGGATGCTTTGCATTTTGCCGCTCCATCGAGCGATTGTTTCCCTTGACGGGCGGCTTTGCTCAATGGAGTAATCCGCCGCAGGAAACGCAGTCTGTCTTCGTTCGTTGCGAATTCAAGGAACCATCTCCATGCGCGTCTATTACGATCGTGATGCCGACGTCAACCTGATCAAGGGCAAGAAGGTCGTCATCGTCGGCTACGGCAGCCAGGGCCACGCCCACGCTCACAACCTGCGTGACAGCGGCGTGAAGGACGTGCGGATCGCGCTCCGCCCGGGTTCGGCCACCATCAAGAAGGCCGAGACCGCCGGCTTCACCGTGATGACCCCGGCCGAAGCCGCCGCCTGGGCCGACGTCGTGATGGTTCTGACCCCGGACGAGCTGCAGGCCGACCTGTACAAGGACGATCTGGCCCCGAACATGAAGCAGGGCGCCGCCCTGGCCTTCGCCCACGGCCTGAACGTCCACTTCAACCTGATCGAGCCGCGCGCCGACCTCGACGTGTTCATGATCGCGCCGAAGGGCCCCGGCCACACCGTGCGCAGCGAATACCAGCGTGGCGGCGGCGTGCCGTCGCTGGTCGCCGTTCACCAGAACGCCTCGGGCAACGCGCTGGACATCGCCCTGTCCTACGCCTCGGCCAATGGCGGCGGCCGCGCCGGCATCATCGAGACCACCTTCAAGGAAGAGTGCGAGACCGACCTGTTCGGTGAGCAGGCCGTGCTCTGCGGCGGCCTGACCGAGCTGATCCGCGCCGGCTACGAGACGCTGGTCGAAGCGGGCTACGCCCCTGAGATGGCCTACTTCGAGTGCCTGCACGAAGTGAAGCTGATCGTCGACCTGATGTACGAGGGCGGCATGGCCAACATGCGCTACTCGATCTCCAACACGGCCGAATACGGCGACTACCGCACCGGCCCGCGCATCATCACCGCCGAGACCAAGGCCGAGATGAAGCGCGTCCTGACCGACATCCAGGAAGGCCGCTTCGTCCGCGACTGGATGCTGGAGTGCAAGGCCGGCCAGCCGTCCTTCAAGGCGATCCGCCGCCGCAACGCCGAGCATGAGATCGAGAAGGTCGGCGAGAAGCTCCGCGCCATGATGCCGTGGATTGCCGAGCGCCGTCTGGTCGACAAGTCGAAGAACTGATCCGGCGAAAGCCAGGCCGGTTTGTTGGAAAGCGCGTCCCTTCGGGGGCGCGCTTTTCTTTTGGGAAGCGGTCGGAGGGACGGGGAAGGGGGGAACCACAGGGGAAGCCTACCCCCGCGGCTCCCCAAGATTGGTCGGCGGGGTTTCGGCGACGGCGGCGCGGCCAGGGTCGCGCTTCTGGGTTTCCAGCAGGATGTCGCGGGCGATCGGCGCCGCCGCTGTGGATCCGCCGCCGCCATGCTCGACGAAGACTGCGCAGGCATAGCGCGGCGCCTGAACCGGGGCGAAGGCGACGAACAGGGCGTGGTCACGTTCGCGCCAGGGCAGATCCTCGTTCTTTTTCACGCCGGAGGTGCGCTCCGCCATGGTGATGCGGCGGACCTGGGCGGAGCCGGTCTTGCCGGCCATCTCGTAGCCGACCTCGGTGATGCGCGACTTGAAGGCGGTGCCGTTGGGCGCGTTGGTCACCTCGTTCATGCCGCGCAGGACGATGTCGAGATTCTCCTTCTTCACGCCGATGCTGGGCCAGGCGGTCTGTTCGCCGCTGACGGTCTTGATCTGCTTGGTCAGGTGCGGCTTGACCGCATAGCCGCCATTGGCAAGCCGACAGGTCATTACCGCCAGCTGAAGCGGTGTCGCCAGCACATAACCCTGGCCGATGGAGGCGACCAGCGTCTCGCCCATGTCCCAACCCTTGCCCAGCGTCGCCTTCTTCCAGGCGATGGAGGGCATCAGCCCGGCGCGCTCGTGCGGCAGGTCGATTCCGGTACGGGCGCCCAGGCCGAAACGGTTGGACATCTCGGCGATGCGGTCGATGCCGATGCGGCGCGACACATCGTAGAAGAAGACGTCGCAGGAATGACGCAGTGCGCCGACGAAATCGACCGTGCCATGGCCGCCGCGCTTCCAGCAATGGAAGCGATGGTCGCCCAGCTCCATGTGGCCGGGGCAGAAGACGGTGTGCCGGCTGCTGACGAGCCCCGACTCCAGAGCCGCCAGAGCGGCCATCATCTTGAAGGTGGAGCCCGGCGGATATTGGCCGACCACGGCCTTGTTGTTCAGCGGCGTCGCCTGGTTGGACAGCAGCTCCTCCCACAGCTCGGCGCTGATGCCCATGGTGAACTGGTTGGGATCGTAGCTGGGATGGGAACTCAGCGCATAGATGCCGCCGGTGTGCACGTCCATCACCACCGCCGACGCACTGACCTCCTTCGACAGGCGTTCCTGCACGAAGCGTTGCAGCGTCATGTCGATGGTCAGCTGGATCTCGCGGCCCGACTGCCCCTCGTCGCGCGACAGTTCGCGGATGACGCGGCCGACCGCGTTGACCTCCAACTGGCTGGTGCCGGCAGTGCCGCGCAGAACCTTCTCGTGATACCTCTCGATGCCGGCCTTGCCGATGCGGAAGCCGGGAAGGGACAGCACCGGATCGCTGTTGCCGCTGAGCTCCGCTTCCGACACTGCGCCGACATAGCCCAGGATATGGGCGGTCGCCTCCGCCTGCGGGTAATGGCGCAACTCGCCCACCTCGATCGACACGCCGGGCAGATCGGGGGTGTTGGTCTCCAGCGTCGCCACCTGCTCCCAGGTCAGGTTCTCGCGCACCGTGACCGGCACGAAGCGGCGCTTGCGGTGCAGTTCGCGCAGCACCCGGCGGCGGTCGCCGTCGGTCAACGGCACGATGCGGGAGATTTTGTCGAGCGTCTCCTGGATGTTGTGGGTGCGCTCCGATACCACGACGACCCGGTAGTTCTGCTGGTTCACCGCCAGCGGCACGCCGAAGCGGTCGACGATGGTGCCGCGCGACGGGGCGATCAGCCGCAGGCTGATGCGGTTCTCTTCCGCCAGCATGGTGTAGCGCGCCGACTCGACGACCTGCAGGTAATAGAGTCGACCGACCAGCGCGGACAGGCCGGCCAGCTTGATTCCGCCCAGCACCAGGGCGCGGCGCGCCAGCAGGCGGGAGCGGTCGGTGTCGCGATCGATCGAACTCATGAAACCGCCGGGACCCTTTACCCGTTCAAGAACGCGCGGTGGACGCGGATCAGCAGCCAACCCACCGCAGGAAACACCGCCACCGTCAGCAAGCCCTGGAACAGCGCCGGCAGGATCGACAACGCCGCCGCATCCAGCGCGGAGAAGGCAAGCCATTGCAGGATCACCGCGCCGGCCATCACCAGGGTAAAGCCGAACCACAGCAGCGCGAAGGTGCTGGCCAGGAACACCCGGCGCTGGTTCAGCATCGCCCACTGCACCACGACAAGCAGCAGCGCATTGACGCCCAGCGGACCGCCGATCAGGAAATCCTGCAGCAGCCCGATCAGAAAGGCCACCCCCGGACGCATCAGGTCAGGTCTGTGGATGGTCCAGTAATAGACGGAGAGCAGCGTCAGGTTCGGCGCGACCGGAGCGTAGCCCGGCACCGGCACCGGGATCATGCCGACCAGCACCATCATGACGGTGACGGCGAAGGGCGCCAGGTTGCGTCCCGCCTTGTCGACCCGTTGCCAGAAGGTGGCCGTCATGCCGGCGGCCTTTCCGCCGGGACGCTGTCGGACCTGCTCACTTCCACTCCGGCGACGGGTCCAGGTCGGTGCCGGGCAGTCCGAAATCCACCAGGCGCAGATGCTCGATCCGCGACAGGTCGGCGCTGGGCAGCACGCGCACACCGCGCTCGCTGACCGCGGTCACCACGCCGACCGGGAGGCCGGAGGGGAAGAGGCCGCCGTCGCCCGAGGTCACCACCTGCTCGCCGACCTGGATCGGCGACTCCGGCGGCAGATAGAGAAGCTTGGCCTGGTCGGAATTGTCGCCGGCCAGGATGGCGCGCTGGCGCGTGTTGGCCAGCACCACCGGGACACGGGCATTGATGTCGGTCAGCAGCAGGATGCGGGACGACCATTCGCCGACCTCGATCACCCGGCCCACCAGACCGGCGCCTGCCAGCGCCGCCTGTCCCTTGCGCACCCCGTCGCGCTTGCCGGCGGTCACAACCAGCGTGCGGACGAAGGAACTTCCGGGAGTCGCGATGACGCGGGCGGCGATGTAGTTGACGGAAGGCTCCGGACGGACGCGCAGCAGGCTGCGCAGGCTGTTGTTCTCCGCCTCCAGCCGCAAGGCCGCCTGCTTCCACTGCAGCAGCCGGGCATTCTCGGCCTTCAGCCGCTGGTTCTCGTCGAAGGCGTTCTCAACCTCCACCACCGACTCGACAACGCGGGCGGCGGTCGCGGCAGGGCGGGAAATGGCGTCGAGGATCGGGGCGAAGGCGTCTGTCACGCGGGCGCGGGCACTGTCCACCGACACCGATTCGATCTTACCGACCATCATCAGCGCGATGGAGGCCAGGACGAGCAGGAGGAAGGAGAAACGCTGCGCGAGGGCCCGCAAAGGTGCGGCAAGGCGGATGACGGAGCCGGATGAGCGTGACTTCACAGGAAATTCCCGTCCAGATACGCGGTCCGTCTCCGGCCCTCACCGCCCCGAAGGGGGGCGCGGACCGGAGGCCTTCCAATCAGGGATACACCAATCAGTAAGCGCTGACCAAGACGTTTCGCAGCGTCTTCATCTCCTCAAGCGCGCGGCCGGTGCCGAGCGCCACGCAGGAGAGAGGATCGTCTGCGATCGACACGGGCAGGCCGGTGGCATGGCGCAGGACGAAGTCCAGGTTGCCCAGCAGGGCGCCGCCGCCGGTCAGCACGATGCCCTTGTCGACGATGTCGGCGGCCAGTTCCGGAGCGGTGTGCTCCAGCGCCACCTTCACCGCCTCGACGATGGCCGAAACGGGTTCGGCCAGCGACTCGGCGATCTGCCGTTCGGAGATGATCAGTTCCTTGGGCACGCCGTTCATCAGGTCGCGGCCCTTGATCTCGAGGATGCGGCCCTCGCCGTCCTCGGGCGGGCAGGCGGAGCCGATTTCCTTCTTGATCCGCTCGGCCGAGCCTTCGCCGACCAGCAGATTGTGGCTGCGGCGGATGTAGCCGATGATGGCCTCGTCCATCTTGTCGCCGCCGACGCGAACCGACCGCGAATAGACGATGCCGCCCAGCGACAGCACGGCCACCTCGGTGGTGCCGCCGCCGATGTCGACGACCATCGAACCCGTCGGCTCCGTCACCGGAAGCCCGGCGCCGATCGCGGCGGCCATCGGCTCCTCGATCAGGAAGACGCGGCGGGCGCCTGCGGCCTCCGCCGATTCCTGGATCGCACGGCGTTCCACCGCAGTCGAGCCCGACGGCACGCAGATGATGACCTGCGGGCTGGCGAAGCTGCGGCGGTTGTGAACCTTGCGGATGAAATGCTTGATCATTTCCTCCGCGACTTCGAAATCGGCGATGACGCCGTCGCGGAGCGGCCGGATGGCCTGGATGTTGCCTGGGGTTCGGCCGAGCATCATCTTCGCCTCGTCACCGACGGCGAGAACCTGCTTCTTGCCGCGGACGTTGGCGATGGCCACGACCGACGGCTCGTTCAGGACGATGCCGCGACCCTTGACATAGACCAGGGTGTTGGCCGTCCCCAGATCGATCGCCATGTCGGCGGACAGAACGCCCAGCAGTTTGGAGAGCATGGAGCTGACGAACTCTATCAAAGCGGTTGAGACGGCCGAACCGGCGGAGACTGGCATAGCATGCCCGCCGACGGTTCCATAGTCGAATGCGTCCGCACGCTCAAGCGGAGAGTGCGCCCGGCAGGCGTGACCCGTGTCGCGAAAGCGGGCTCCGGTGGCCGGCGCCCGCCGCCTCTTGCGGTGTCTGTTGATGGCGAAACTGGCGGATCAGGGTTAATTTTCCGTCAACGACCGAGCTCTTGCGGTCCGGTCCCTGCGGTCAACTTCATCCTGATCTGCCGATAGCCTGTCCACCGGTTTGACCATTCAGTGTCTAGTCCGAAGCATGTTGCGCTGCAACGGGCAATTGGCCGCCAATCCGTGGAGATTTTCAGTGATGCCCGCCTTCGGGCATGCCGGTCGGCTTGGCCGCGGGGGTGTGGTGGCCCTCCAACCGGTCCATGAAAGCCAGCAGGACGCCTGACAACACGAAGGTCATGTGGATGATGACCAGCCACATCAGCTCCTCCTTCGAGGTCTGGGCCAGATTCATGAAGGCCTTCAGCAGATGAATTCCGGATATGGCGACGATTGAGGCGATCAGTTTCAGCTTCAATCCGCCGAAATCCACCTTTCCCATCCAGTCCGGCCGGTCTTCGTGATTGGCCACGTCGATCTTCGAGACGAAGTTCTCGTATCCGGCGAAGATCACCATCAGCAGAAGATTGCCGGCGAAGGACAGGTCGATCAGCGTCAGTACGGCCAGAAGCACGTCTTTCTCGCTCATGTCGAGCACATGCGGAATGATGTGCAGGATTTCCTGGGTGAACTTCACCAGAAGGGCCCCCAGCGAGACCACGAGCCCGAGATAGAACGGGGCAAGCAGCCAGCGGCTGGCAAAGATGATCTGTTCGAAGCGGCGTTCGATCATGGCAGGGTCGGCACGTTGTTGATTGGGGAAAAGGCGGAGACGGTGGATGTGTCGCAATGCTGCGCCGCAAAATCAATCGGGCATTTCATTCGTCGTGCGGAGAGGGGCGGAACATCCGGTCGTCATGGGCCCAGTCGTCATAGGCCCAGTCGTCATAGGCATTGTCATCTTACCGTAACGTCCGGGCGCTATGGTGCCGTCTTGTGATGAGACCGCCGGGAAGGGTATGGCGACCATGAAGACCTCCGCTCCGCACATCGTGTCCGCGTTCGAGGACGCGCTGAAGCGGATGAAATCCGCCATCGTGCAGATGGCCGGCGCTGCGGAGACGCAGATCGACCAGGCAATGACCTGTCTGGCCCAGCGCAATCCCGATCTGGCGCGCGAAATCGTCGAGTCGGATGCGCGACTCGACTCCTTCGAGCACGACATCGAAGCGCACTGCATGCGCCTGCTGGCCCTGCGCCAGCCGGTTGCCGACGATCTGCGGGAAGTCGTGGCGGCGCTGAAGATCGCCGGCAATCTGGAGCGGATCGGCGACCATGCCGCCAACACGGCCAAGCGCGCGGCCGCCATCTTCAGCCTGGGCGACACTGCCTCCGTGTCGGGTCTCCCGCAGCTCGGCCGTCTGGTGCGGGAGCGGCTGAGCTCCGTGGTCGACGCCTATGTCGACAGCGACAGCGAGGCGGCCCTGCGCATCTGGCGCAGCGACGACGAGGTGGATGCGCTGTACACCAGCCTTGTTGCGGAAGTGGAACGGTCTGCCCTGGCGGCGCCGGACCGGTTCATGGCGCACATGCACCTGATGATGATCGCCAAGAACCTGGAACGCATCGGCGACCACGCCACCAACATCGCCGAGGTCGTGTATTTCGTCAGCACCGGCCAGACCCTGCTGGAGGAACGTCCGAAGGCGGACCATTCCTATGATCCCGCCGGCTGAGGTCCTGATCTGAGGCCAGGGGGCGTCGCCGCAAGGCGTAAGGCGATCGTTCGGCCTGGAGCCGGGCCGATGGGGGATGGTATTTCCGTTGCGGAGAGATCACGTTAACGGGATGCCGTTCCCTCCCGTAGACGAGACATAGCCTTCCTGATGACCGACGATCTGATCCGCCTCTATGCCGCCATCCTCGACCGCCAGCAGATGGACCCGGCGGAATCCAAGACCGCCCGGCTGATCGCCGCCGGTCCGAAGAAGATTGCCAAGAAGGTCGGCGAGGAGGCGGTGGAGGTGGCGCTGGACGCCATGAACGAGGATCGCCAGGGGGTCATCAACGAAAGTGCCGACCTGCTGTACAACCTGTCCGTCCTCTGGGCGACCCTGAACATCCACCCGGACGACGTGTTCGCCGAAATCCGGCGGCGCGAAGCGCTCTACGGCATCGCCGAGAAGCTGCCGAAAGCGGTCGCAGAGCGCTGAGTGTGTGCCGGGGGAGTCGATCCGGGCCAGTTCTTCAAGCCACGCCCAACCTCTTCAGCAGCGGCAGCCGCCGCTGCGCGAAGGCTGCATGCCGGCGGTCCAACTCCGCCCGGTTGGCCTCGTCGCCCTCGAATCGCTCACCGTCGCGGCCAAGCCTGAGTCCGTCGGCGGAGAGGTGGCGCCAGGCGAAGGCGGCAGGTTCCTCCTCCAACCGGGCGGCCAGCAGGAACAGCGCCTCGATCCTGGACACCGGAACCCCCGCCCCCAGAAGTGCCGAAGCGAGCTGACCCGGCGTGTCGCCGAAACGGTGGCGGTCCAGAACCGCGGCATTGAAGCGGTCGCTGGAGGCCTGGCGTTCGGACAATCCGTCTTCCGGCATGATCGGCGCCGCCAGAGACAGGCTGGTCAGCAGGGTCAGCGCACGCAGCACCGCCTCCTCGCCCTGCGCCGCCAGCGCCGGGCAGGCGAGCAAAGCGTCGAGGCTCTGCGGTCTTTCGGCCAGCGCCTCACCCAGCGGCCGATACAGCGCCCGCGGGAAGGGCAGGCGGCCCACGGGAGTGGAGGCGACCTCCGGCAGGTCGTCGGCGGCCACCAGAAGTGTGAAGCGCGTTCCACCCAGCAACATACGCCGTTCCGCCCGGCCCAGCCGTTCGCCGCCCTTCACGAACAGGTCACGGCGGAAGCTGCGGTTCGTCATCACGTCACGCAGGGTCTCCTCCTGTGCGGGATCCTGCGACTCCGCCGCCAGCGCCTGTTGGGCCGGGGACAGGCTGAGGTCGTGCAATTGCTCCATCGGCACGGCCGCGCCGGCGAATTCCAGCTTGGCGGCGGCCAGTTCGCGCGCCACGTCGGCATGGTAGAAGGCCGTCCAGTCGCCGTTCAGATATTCGTGGGCGATGTAGTTCGGCGATTTGTGGCGGAGTTGCTCGATCCGCTCCACCACGCCGTCGGTGGCTCCGAACCAGCCACCACCCTGCGCCGCCATCCGCGATGCGAACTCGACCGCCCGCGCGATCCGGTCGGGCAGGGGGCCGTCGCCGTCGGCGCAGCGTTCCACCAGCAGGCGGCGCAGCGGCATGTGGACCAGCGTGCCGGGCAGGGCATTGTAGCTGACGAACACGACTCCGCCCGGTGCCAGCCGGCGGCGCAACGTGTCGAGCAGGACCGCCCGGTTCTCGGCGCTCACCCAGGACCAGACCCCATGCAGGGCAACCACGTCCAGCATCGGCCCCTCGCGCCGCGCATACTCAGCGAAGCTCTCCTCCAGGAACGTGGCGTTGGCGAGCCCGGCATCGTCGGCCAGCCGCCGCACGCCGACGATGTGCGAGGGGTTGAAGTCCATCGCCTCGAACCGCGCCGCCGGAAGGGCGCCGGCCAGCAGTGCGCTGGTCAATCCGTGGCCGCATCCCGGTTCCGCCATGGTGAAGCAACCGCGACGCAGCGCCTCCGGCGGACGCCAACCGCGCAGCGTCAGGGCGAAGCAGAGCATGGCCGGCGACCAGTCGCGATAGACGGCGCGGATATAGTCGATGCCGCCGACATAGCCTTCGGTCCAGCCGCCCATCCTGATCCCCCGTTCCCGATACGCCGTTTCGACAGCGCCGGTGTAGCCGCCGGGGGCTGAGTCCGGCCACCGAAAAGCGCGCGCCAAAAAATTCACATGGGGTGCGATTTTGCTATCGACAGGTCAAATGGCCTTCGTTATAAACCGCGCCACACCGGCCGGGACAACGGCTTGGCCGGGGCGATGAACAGTCGGCTGGTTTCGGAAAAGATATCAGTCACGTTCGCCGCAGCAAGAGATGGGCGCATAGCTCAGTTGGTAGAGCAGCTGACTCTTAATCAGCGGGTCCAAGGTTCGAGTCCTTGTGCGCCCACCATCTCTTGAAAACTTCCTACGGATGGGCGCATAGCTCAGTTGGTAGAGCAGCTGACTCTTAATCAGCGGGTCCAAGGTTCGAGTCCTTGTGCGCCCACCATCCATAAGGGGCTGGAACCGAGCAGGTTCCGGCCCCTTTCCAGTTTTGGGCTTCTGTTGGATGGCGAGGCGTTTCGCGTGGCGCCCGCTCCCTAACCCTCACCCCACCGCCTGCGCCAGGAAATCCGCGGTCACCCGGTCCATCGTCGCCAGATGGGTATGGAACCAGTCGGGGAAATGCTCGGTCACATACAGGCGGGCGCGGTCCTCCTTGCCTTCTGCCAGTTCCGCTTCCATGGCTGCGACCACGTTCAGGACGCGGGCGTGCTCGTCCATGTGGCAATGCAGGGCGAAGAAGCCGTGCTGGGTCATCAGTGCGTTCTCGCGGGCGAAATGCTCGCGCAGATGCTTGGCGAAGGCGGCGAAGGGCGCCTGGAGTTCGCCGGCCGGTGCGGCGCAGGCCACCTGCAGCAGGGTGACGGAATCGACATGGTCGCGGTCCATGACCGCATGGCCGAGCATGGGGACATCGCTGGCGGGGACATCGCTGATGGCGGCGGCGGGCGTGGCGGTTGCAAGCATGGCGGGGCTTCCTGAAACGAAGATGGCCTTCGGAGACGACGCTCCGAAGGCCACCATACCCGCACGGCTGTCATGGTCTCTTGACGCCGATCAAGACACCCGGATCGTCAGCCCGTCGCCTCGCCGGCCTCCAACTCGTCGATGAAGCCGCGGATGACGCCGAGACCCTTCTGCCAGAAGGCCGGGTCGGAGGCATCCAACCCGAAGGGGGCCAGCAGTTCCTTGTGGCGCAGCGTGCCGCCGGCCGACAGCATTGCCAGATACTTCTCGGCGAAGCCCTTCTCCGCGTCCTGATAAACCGCGTAGAGCGAGTTCACCAGGCAGTCGCCGAAGGCATAGGCGTAGACATAGAAGGGCGAGTGGATGAAGTGCGGGATGTAGGACCAATAGTGCCGGTATCCCTCGTCGAAGCGCAGCGCCGGGCCGAGGCTTTCGGTCTGCACCGCCATCCAGATCTCGCCGATCCGGTCCGAGGTCAGTTCGCCCTCGCGCCGCTCGGTATGGACGCGGCGTTCGAAATCGAAGAAGGCGATCTGGCGGACCACCGTGTTCAGCATGTCCTCGACCTTGCCGGCCAGCATGATGCGGCGGCGCTTCGGATCGGTCTCCGCCGCCAGCAGGGCGCGGAAGGTCAGCATCTCGCCGAAAACCGACGCGGTTTCCGCCAGCGTCAGCGGGGTGTCCGACAGGAAATGCCCCTGCTTGCCGGCCAGGATCTGGTGGACGCCATGCCCCAACTCATGGGCCAGAGTCATCACGTCGCGGGTCTTGCCCTGATAGTTGACCAGCAGATAGGGATGGACGCTGGGCACGGTCGGGTGGGCAAAGGCACCCGGCGCCTTGCCGGGGCGGACCGGCGCGTCGATCCAGGGATTGTCGAAGAAGCGCTTGCCCAGGCTGGCGAGGTCGGGGGAGAAGCGGCCATAGGCGCCGAGCACGATGTCGCGCGCCTCCTCCCACGGGATGCTGCGGTCGGCATCCTCCGGCAGGGGGGCGTTGCGGTCCCAGTAATCCAGATGGTCCTGGCCGAACCATTTGGCCTTCATCGCATAATAGCGGTGGGACAGGTCCGGATAGGCGCCCTTGACGGCGGAGACCAGCGCGTCGACGACTTCATCCTCGACCCGGTTGGACAGGTTGCGGGCGGAGGTCGGCGTCGGGTAGTTGCGCCAGTCGTCCTCGATCTCCTTGTCCTTGGCCAGCGTGTTGGTGACCAGCGCGAACAGCCGCGCATTCTCGCCCAGCACCTTGCCCACCACCTCGCCGGCCTCGCGGCGGATCGCGGGGTTGCGGTCGGACAGGCGGTTCAGCGCCTCCGCACAGGTCAGGTCCTTTCCACCCATGGGGAAGCGCAGGCTGGCGATGGTCTCGTCGAACAGGCGGTTCCAGGCGGCGCGGCCGACGACATGCTTTTCGTGCAGCAGCCGCTCGATCTCATCGGACAGCTGGTGGTCGCGGTAAAGGCGGACGTCGCGCAGCCACGGCTCGTAATGGCGCAGCGCCAGGGACGCCGTCTGCTTGGCCGCCAGATCGGCCTCGTCCAGGCGGTTGATCTCCAGCGTGAAGAAGATCAGGTGGGCGGAGATGTCGTTCACCCGCTCCTGTGCGGACTGATAGAACTTGGCGATGGTCGGGTCGACCATGTTGCCGTTGTAGACCAGCCCGGCATAGGACATGACGCGCGACAGCGTCTCGTCGATCTCTTCATAGCTGCGGATCGCGGCGGCCAGATCGTCGCCCTTCAGCGCGGCCAGCTTGCCGGCGTAGCGTTCGCGGAAAGCCTTGCACTCCCGCTCCATCCGGTCGAGGTCGGCCTTCAGCTCCGGCGAGTCCATGCCGGGATACAGGTCGCTCAGGTCCCAGGTGGGAAGCGCACCCAGTTCGGGGGTGTCGTTTGCGGCCATGGCGGCGCTGCTGGTCATCGAATCCCTCCAGAGATTGGTTGGATCCATATAAGCGCGCACGCGCCGCGGGCAAAGTCCTCATGCGGAGTCCTGCAGCGCCCGCCGGCCGGCGCGCAGCACGGCACGCGACAGCTCGGCCAGCGCGGTTCCGGCGATGCGGCTCTGCTGCCAATGGAGCGGCACGTCCAACGGATGGCCCGGCACCAGCTCCACCAGCCGGCCGGCGGCGAGATGGTCGGCCACCAGCGGGTCGGGATTCATGCCCCATCCCAGCCCGGCCAGCGCCCCGTCGACGAAGGCGTGGGTGGAGGGCAGCCAATGGGTGGGCGGAGTCGGCGTTTGCGAATCGCGGTCGCCCAGCACCGTGCGCAGCCATTGCGCCTGCAGCCGGTCCTTGCGGTTGAAGGTCAGGCAGGGCGCGCGGGACAGGGCGTCGGCCGTCACGCCGTCCGGAAAATGACGGCGCATGTAGTCGGGGCTTGCGGTGGCGCGGTAGCGCAGCGCGCCCAGCGGATGGCTGTTGCAGCCGGGGACCGGTGCCGCGCTGGCGGTGACGGCGGCCAGCACCTCGCCCTTGCGCAGCCATTCGGCGCTGTGGTCCTGGTCGTCCAGAACCAGATCGAACAGGCAATCGGGCAGTTCGGCCATCGCCGCGACGAACCAGGTGGCGAGGCTGTCGGCGTTCACCGCGATGCGCAGGGTGGTCGGCCCCTCCGCCGGACTCAGTCCGGGCAGGGCGCCGCGCAGTTCGCTTTCCAGCAGGGCAACCCGCTCCACATGCTGGCACAGGCGTTGGCCGGCGGCCGTCCCGGTGCAGGGTTGCCCGCGGACCACCAGGACGCTGCCCAACCGTTCCTCCAGCAGCTTGACCCGCTGCGACACCGCCGACGGCGTGACGTGCAATTGCTGGGCGGCGCGTTCGAAGCTGCCGGTGCGGATCACGGCGGCCAGTGCCGCCAGCAGCGGATAGTCCAGCATGGATTAGCTCTGCTTAATCTAGGCAAGGAGTGTTAAGTAGGGCAAGGGGCGGCCCGATGGTAGCGGATTGGCATCCACCGACTCCGGAACCGTGCCATGACCGACCCCTTCGCCGCCTCCCTGCAGCCCTCCGCCCTGCTCACCGCCTTTCTGCCGGGCCTGTTCCTGGGCTTCAGCCTGATCGTCGCCATCGGGGCGCAGAACGCCTTCGTGCTGCGCCAGGGCCTGCGCAACGAGCATGTGCTGGCGATCTGCGCCACCTGTGCCCTGTCCGACGCGGTGCTGATCCTGATCGGGGTGAACGGGTTCGCCACGGCCGGCGCGCGTTGGCCATGGCTGGAGCCGCTGATGCGCTATGCCGGAGCGGCGTTCCTGCTGGTCTATGGCCTGCGCAGCGCCAGGTCGGCCCTGCGCAGCGGAACCGGGCTGACGCCGGCTGACCGGGAGTCGGCGGGGCTGCTGCCGGCGCTGCTGACCTGTCTGGCGCTGACCTGGCTGAACCCGCATGTCTATCTGGACACGGTGGTGCTGGTCGGCTCCGTTTCCGCCCGCTTCGCCGACGCGCGGGGAGCCTTCGCGCTGGGGGCGATGACGGCGTCCTTCCTGTTCTTCTTCGCGCTCGGCTATGGCGCCCGCCTGCTGCGCCCGCTGTTCGCCCGGCCGGCGTCCTGGCGGGTGATGGACGGCGTCATCGCCCTGGTGATGTGGGCCATCGCCGCCGGATTGCTGATCGGTTAGCGGCGGGCGAACAGGGCCTCGTCCTCGCAGAACAGCAGCGACCGGTGCAGCGCGGTCCCGGCCATCGTGCCGGCACCGACGGCCAGCGCCACCGATCCCGCCGCCCGTGCCGCGTCGCCGCAGGCGAAGACGCCGGGGACGCTGGTCTCCTGCATCGCATCGACCCGGATGTGGGTGCCGAGCGGCCCGTCCTCGGTTGCGCATCCCAGCTGGGCGGCGAGTGGACTTCCGATGCGGCTTCGCGGCAGCACGAACAGGCCGGCGAAGGGCAGAACCCGCCCGTCGGTAAGCCTGACCTCCGCCGGATCGCCGGCGATCCCGGTGATGCTGCCGGTCTCGACGGCGACTCCGCGCCGCGCCAGATGGGCCGACTGGTCGGCGTCGGGCTCGAACGTCCCGTTCAGAAGCAGTGTCGTCGGTCCCCAGTCCGGCAGCATCAGAGCATGGTGCATCGACTGTCCGGATACGGCGATGACGCCGATCCGCCCCTGCATCAGTTCGTAGCCGTGGCAGTAGGGGCAATGGAAGACGGAGCGGCCCCAACGGTCCTGCAGGCCGGGGATCGCCGGCAACTCGTCGACCACGCCGACGGCCAGCAGCAGCCGGCGTGCCCGGTGTCCGATGCCGTCCGAATCGATGATCTGAAATCCCCCGGTCGTCCGTGCGGCATCCTCGGCCCTGCCGGTCTTCCAGGTGACAGTTGGGTAACGCATCAGCTGTCCGCGGGCCTCGGCGGCGATGTCTCCCGGCGGACGGCCGTCCTGGCCGAGGAAGCCGTGCGAGTGGGCGGCGAAGCGGTTGCGCCGCACCCCCTCGTCGATCACCAGCACCCGACGCCGGGCGCGGACCAGCTGAAGCGCGGCGGCGATGCCGGCATAGCTGCCGCCGATGACGATGGCGTCGTAGGTCGTCCTGTCGTTTCCGTTCATGACCGTGCCTTTCCTCGCATTGGCCGGGCGCACCGTCCGCGCCCAGTCACGACACACGATAAGTTACATGAAAGGCTGCGGTCAATGTGCCATGTAACTTCTGAAGTGGCCTGATTTGACCGGCCACCCGACGCGTCACTGGAAGGAACCGAGCAGCGATGCGACAGGACAGCCGCCTTTCCCGCATGCTGCATGTGCTGATCCACATGGACCGGCATGAGGGCGCCCTGACGTCGGAGGCGATCGCCGTGATGCTGAACACGAATCCGGTGGTCATCCGCCGGACCATGGCGGGGCTGCGCGATGCCGGCCATGTCCGGTCGGAAAAGGGCCATGGCGGCGGCTGGCGGCTGGCGCAGCCGCTTGGCGCGATCACCCTGCTCGATATCCACCGCGCATTGGGGGAACCGGGGATCTTCGCCATCGGCCCGACGGCGGACGAGCCGAGCTGTCTGGTGGAGCAGGCCGTCAATGCCGCCCTGGACGGGGCGCTGCGCGAGGCCGAGGCGGTTCTTGTCCGCCACCTGGGCCAGGTGACGCTTGCCGACCTCGCCGCCGATTTCGACAGGCGGATGACGGCGCTGGGGAAACGGTGAGCCTGGTTCCTACGCCCTTCCAGGCATTTCCGACTCCTGCGCCCGCCGGATCGCCGCCTCGACGCATTGCAGGTGCAGTTTCTTGCGGGCGAGCTGGCGGGCGCGGCGTTCCTCCAGGTCGGTGGTCGCCATCGCTTCGATGCTGCAGCCGCGCCAGCCATTGGCGTCCAGCGCGCGGGCGACCTCCGCATAGCCGAAATAGCCCTTCTCCGGCTGCTCCCACGGTGCGCGGAAGTCGGCTCGGCGCAGGACGAAGCGGTTGGACTGGCTGCCGCCGCCCAGGTTGGTGAGGCGGGCCACGATCAGGCGCTCGCCGTTGCCGTGGACGACGGTCAGGATCGGGCGAATCCCGGTGATGGGTGGATCGATGGCCATGATCCATGCATAACGGTCCGGGGGCGTCCTGACCAGTGCATCGCTGATCCTCGCACCACCCGCCTGACTTGACGCGCCATCCCTCACCCGAACGGAGACTCGCCGATGCGTCCCGTCCCGATTCTGCCGTCCGTTCTTCTCCCGCTCCTGCTGCTGAGCGTGCCGGCCGCGGCACAGCTGGCCCCCACGCAGCCCGCCTTCGCTCCGGCCGCGGCTCCGCTCGCGTGCGAAGCCTATTCCGCCGCCCCGATGATCGAGGCGCAGCTGTTCTTCGGCCGCAACATCGGTGCGGATGTCGGTGTCAGCGAGCGCGACTGGGCCGATTTCCTGGATGGGGAGGTGACGCCGCGCTTTCCCAACGGCCTGACCGTCATCGACGCCTCCGGCCATTGGCGCGACAGCGAGTCCGGCCGGCTGATCCGGGAGCCGAGCAAGGTGCTGACCCTGCTGGCCGAAGGAGGACCGGCGACGCTGTCGCTCATCCGCGAAATCGTCGAATCGTACAAGGAGCGTTTCCACCAGCAGTCGGTCGGACTCGCCATAAGGCCGGTCTGCGTATCCTTTTGAATTCCAGGTTTCGGAACGGCGTTTCACGAACGGGGAATGCGACAGCTCGCCGCACCCCCGACCTTCAGACATTTGCCTGCACTTATGCTTTTGTCGCAGATTGTGGAGGCTGCGGAACTGATCGTTTCGCGGCCGAGAGGAAATGCGCACCGAATAGTACCAAAATAGAATGAGGGACGCCCTGCCATGAGCCCGACCGCCAGCACCACGACTGCAGAGCTTTTCGACCAGATGCATGCCCGTTCCCTGTCGGACCCTGCCGGGTTCTGGGGCGAGGCGGCGAAGGACATCTCCTGGTTCAAGCCGTGGGACAAGGTGCTGGACGACAGCAACGCGCCCTTCTACCGCTGGTTCACCGGCGGCGAGCTGAACACCTGCTACAACGCGGTGGACCGCCATGTGGAAGACGGGCGCGGCGCCCAGGCGGCGATCATCTATGACAGCCCGGTCACCCAGACCGTCCAGACCATCACCTATGCCGAACTGCAGGACCAGGTCGCCCGCTTCGCCGGCGCGCTGCGCGCCCAGGGCGTGGAGAAGGGCGACCGCGTCCTCCTCTACATGCCGATGATCCCGCAATCGGTCGTCGCCATGCTGGCCTGCGCCCGTCTGGGTGCCGTCCATTCCGTGGTGTTCGGCGGCTTCGCCCCGCATGAGCTGGCGACCCGCATCGACGACGCCAAACCGAAGGCCATCGTCTCGGCCTCCTGCGGCATCGAGCCGAACCGCATCGTCAAGTACAAGCCGATGCTGGACGCCGCCATCGAACAGTCGGCGCACAAGCCCGCCAGCGTCATCGTCTGGCAGCGCCCGCAGGAGACCGCGACGCTGATCGCCGGCCGCGACGTCGACTGGATGGAAGCCGTGGCGAAGGCCGAGCCGGCGGAATGCGTGCCCGTCAAGGCCACCGATCCACTCTACATCCTCTACACCTCCGGCACGACCGGCCAGCCCAAGGGCGTGGTGCGCGACAATGGCGGCCATGCGGTGGCGCTGCGCTGGACCATGACCAACATCTACAACGTCAAGCCCGGCGAAGTGTATTGGGCGGCGTCGGACGTGGGCTGGGTCGTCGGCCATTCCTACATCGTGTATGCGCCGCTGCTGACCGGCTGCACCACTGTGGTGTTCGAAGGCAAGCCGGTCGGCACCCCCGATCCCGGCACCTTCTGGCGCGTGATCGAGCAGCACAAGATCGGCACGCTGTTCACCGCCCCCACCGCCTTCCGCGCCATCAAGCGCGAGGATCCGGACGCCAATCACCTGAAGAAGTACGACCTGTCGCATTTCCGCGCCCTGTTCCTGGCCGGCGAACGGTCGGATCCGGACACCCTGCACTGGGCGGAGGACAATCTGAAGGTTCCGGTGATCGACCACTGGTGGCAGACGGAGACCGGCTGGGCGATCTCCGGCAACCCGCTGGGCGTTCACCTGTTCCCGATCAAGTACGGCTCAGCCACCCGTCCGATGCCGGGCTGGGACGTGCGGGTTCTGAACGCCGAGCTGAAGGAGGTTCCGCGCGGCGACATCGGCGCCATCTGCGTCAAGCTGCCGCTTCCTCCCGGCACGCTGCCGACCTTGTGGAACGCCGACGAGCGCTTCAAGAAGTCCTACCTCGCCGATTACCCCGGCTATTACCAGACCGGCGATGCCGGCTTCATCGACGATGACGGCTATGTCTATGTCATGGCCCGCACCGACGACATCATCAACGTCGCTGGCCACCGCCTGTCCACCGGCGCCATGGAAGAGGTTCTGTCGAGCCACAAGGACGTCGCCGAATGCGCGGTGATCGGCGTCGCCGACGACCTGAAGGGGCAGGTGCCGCTTGGCTTCGTCTGCCTGAAGGCCGGAGTCACCCGCCCGCATGAGGAGATCGTCAAGGAGGTTGTCCAGCTGGTGCGCGAGCAGATCGGGCCGGTCGCCGACTTCAAGCGGGCCCTGGTGGTCGACCGCCTGCCGAAGACCCGGTCGGGCAAGATCCTGCGCGGCACCATGCAGAAGATCGCCGACAGCCAGGACTACAAGATGCCGGCGACCATCGACGATCCGGGCATCCTGCCGGAAATCGCCGACGCGCTGAAGACTCTGGGCTACGCCAAGACCAGCAGCACGCCGGCCTGATTGGGTGGACAGGGGAAGGGCGGCTTACGGGCCGCCCTTTCTCATTCCAGGGCCTCAGCCGGAAACGACCGACAGGTTCTCCGGCTCCTCGCTGCCGAGGTCGAGCAGCGGCAGGAAACTCGCCGGCTCCTGCGCGCCGGACAGCGCGTAGCGGCGGTTGAAGATATAGCAGGGCACGGCCTGCAGCCCCATCTGGCGGGCCAGTGCGTCGGCGGCATGCACGGAAGCCGATTCGGCGTCGGTGGACAGCTGGCGCCGTGTCTCGGCGAAATCCAATCCCAGCCCGGCGGCGACGCTTGCCAGCGCATCGCGGTCGCCGATGTCGACCCCCTCGACGAAATAGGCGGTGAACAGCGCATCGGCCATGGCGTTGCCCATCCCCTGGCGCCCGGCGATCCGGACCAGTCGGTGCGCGTCGAAGCTGTTGGGCGTTCGCCGGATGCGGTCGAGCGCCAGCGGCAGCCCGTCGCGCGCCGCCGTATCCTCCACCACCCGGTGAATCTGCCGGGCCCGTTCGCCGCCGCCGAACTTGGCGGCCAGATAATCGTCGCGCGACATCCCGCTCCCCGGCATGTCCGGGTTCAACTGGAACGGTTGCCAGCGGAGTTCCGGGCGCAGGCCCGGCCGCTGCATCAGCGCGCGGTCTAGCCGACGTTTGCCGATGTAGCACCAGGGGCAGATCAGGTCGGCGAAGGTTTCGATCAGCATCCCGCCACTATCCGCGCCTCTCCGGCCGGCGGCAACCGCTTCTTCGATCCCTTCCGCAAAGCGCAAAGGGAGCTGCAACCGTTTGTTAACCGAGTTGGTCCGACAGTCCAGCGTGGCTCCGGCGGTCCCGACGCGGCTGGCGGACATATCCCGGTGGACGGATCCCGATGAGCAATTCCTACGTCGACGGCAAGGTCCGCGAAGCGATCCTGGCGGCCAAGGGCAGCCGGATGAACGCACAGAAGATCCTGATGGCCTGGGCCGTCGAGGATCCCGACCTGCTGCGCGGGATCGCCCAGCCCTTCCTGAAGGCCATCGCCGCCGCCGCGATCGAGCGTGCCGGCCGTCCGCCCAGCCGAAGCCCGGCTGCGCGTCCGGCTGCCGGCGGTGGCACAGGGGGAGGGCGGCCGTCCGCCTCAGGCCTCAGCCGGGACGCGCTTGAGAATCTGCTGAACCAGCTGGGCCGCGATTCAGGAGACCCGGTTCCCCAGCGCGCAGCCCCCGCCGGCAAGGCCGCCGCGGTGAAGGGCGCCACCGTTCATGAAGCTCCGGCCGGCGGTCCTTCGCACGAGAAGGCGATGATGGCCATCGCCAAGGCCTTCGTCGCCAAGAAGGTGCGCTGAGGTCCCTCAGGTCCCGTTGTTCGCCATATAGGGCGTGGCGTCGTCGAACCAGCCCTTTTTGCGCGGCACCGTCCGGACGTCCGGCGGCGGGCTGGCGAGTGCGGTGTTGCCATTGCGGTAGGGGTCGGGGATATGGTGGCACTCGACATCGGCCAGCGTGCGGTAGCAATAGACCCGCGAGCGGTCGATCTCGACCTTGTCCGGACAGTAATCGCCGCTCTGCTCAAAGCTGATGATCGAACAGTCGCGTCCGGTCGCGGCCGACACCAGATGATCGCCGATGGTCTTCCTGGTGGCGTTGAGCGTCACCACATCGGCGCCGGCTGCCGCCAGCCCGAGCGGCGAGGTGCAGCCGGCCAACGCCATCGTCGATGCCGCCACTGCAATGGCCAGCCACCTCCGCATCGCTGCCGTCCGTTCCGTCCCCATCGTCATCCGGCCCCTGTTGCCATGTGCACACCGGCCCCGATCCGCCGCATCCCGCAATTGCGCGCGACCGCAGTTAACAAGCGGTGAATTCACCCATACGGCTCGACCTTGGCAGCTCTCAGCGCGCCAGCGCACAGATGCGCGACCGGCACTGTACGACGACGAAGGCGTCCTTGTCCTCGCTGCAGCCGATCTTGAAGGTCGTCGACCCCTCGCGCCCGACGGTATAGCGCAGCACCTCGACCTTGGCCGGGGTGCAGTTGCCCATCGATTTGGCGATTTCCTTCGCCTCGGCCTGTGCGGCGGAGACGTTCGAGGCGGCCAGCGACGGTCCTGACGCCATGACGATGCCGGCGGTCAGCAGACGGACGATGGGACGGCTGCGGGATGGAACAGGGAACGGCATGGCCGGATTATCGCATGGGGTGGACCGGAAGCGGAAGAGGTGCCTCCGAAATGTCGCAGCGTGCGATTCCCGCCGCTCCGCCGCAGCGAACCTGCTATTCTGCGCATTCAAGCCAAGCAAGGGCGGCCGATGGCCGGCCGCATAAATTCACGGGCTGGGGAAACGCATGACATCGAACGACCGGCGGCTCGGCGACCGCATCCTCGCCGCACTCGAACTGGCGCTCGAACAAAAGCATCTGGACGTTGCCGAGCATCTGGCCCGCGCCCTGGAAGAAACGCTGACCCGCTTCGGCGGCCCCGATGCCGTCGATCACCGTGAGCTGTCGGCGGGCATGATCCAGGGCTTCGACCGCCTGGAAGCCCTGCGCCGGGAAGCGCATCGCCTGCCTTGAGCCGGGTGGCGGAACCGCCTGAATTCGAGACGCCGGCTCGACATTAATTTTTTGCAATTTGGTGGTTGACAGGCAGCCTCCCAGGCGACTACAAACCGCCCACCGAACGACAGGGCCTCGACAGCCCGGCGGAAAACGGTAGGCGGTTCAAAGCGTTGTCTTTAGAACTTGCCGATGTTGAAGCCAAGTCGCTCAGCGCGGGTGTAGCTCAGTTGGTTAGAGCGCCGGCCTGTCACGCCGGAGGCCGCGGGTTCAAGTCCCGTCACTCGCGCCACTTCTTCTTTGAAAAATTCTGTCATTCGCCAGTATGGCCCAAGGACTCGCCGATCGCGGGTCCTTTTTTGCATGCGAATAGTCTCCCCTTTGTCCGTTTTTAAAAACGTGGTATTACCAAGTTCTGGCGCAGGGGACGGCTTGTCCTTCCGCGTAGTGAAAAGCGATTCAAAGCGCTTTCCTTGCCCACGGTCTCGGCATATATTCCGGCCCGTCTGATGGGCTAATCCAAGGCATGGCTGCCACGGCTTTGCGCTTCCGCCGATTTCCGGCTGGAACGGCGCCCGTGGTCGTGGGCTTATGGGAGGAACGCGGTGTCGACTCCGCTGATCATTGAGTATCTTCCGATCCTGGTGTTTCTGCTGATCGGCATCGCGCTGGCCGCGGTGATGGTTGGGGCATCCTACGTCATCAGCCCGAAGAACCCGGACGCCGAGAAGGTCTCCCCCTACGAATGCGGCTTTGAGCCGTTCGAGGACGCGCGCACCAAGTTCGACGTGCGGTTCTATCTGGTCTCGATCCTGTTCATCATCTTCGACCTGGAAGTCGCCTTCCTGTTCCCGTGGGCGATCGCCCTCGGCGACATCGGGCTGTTCGGCTTCTGGTCGATGATGCTGTTCCTGGGCATCCTGACCATCGGCTTCATTTATGAGTGGAAGAAAGGAGCTCTGGAATGGGAGTAGAGGTCGCCAAGCCGCTGGCGCCGATTCCGCCCGGACCGGAACAGGACGCCTACATCCGCGCGGTCTCCGACGAGATCCAGGACAAGGGCTTCGTGCTGGCGAAGTACGAGGATCTGCTGGCCTGGGCCCGGACCGGTTCGCTGTGGCCGATGACCTTCGGTCTGGCCTGCTGCGCGGTGGAGATGATCCACGCCTATATGAGCCGGTATGACCTGGACCGTTTCGGCGTGATCCCGCGTCCCAGCCCGCGCCAGTCCGACTGCATGATCGTTGCCGGCACCCTGACCAACAAGATGGCCCCCGCGCTCCGCAAGGTCTACGACCAGATGCCGGAGCCGCGCTGGGTGATCTCCATGGGGTCCTGCGCCAACGGCGGCGGTTACTATCACTATTCCTATGCCGTGGTTCGTGGCTGCGACCGGATCGTTCCGGTCGATATCTATGTTCCCGGCTGCCCGCCGACAGCGGAGGCGCTGATCTACGGCATCCTCCAGCTCCAGAAGAAGATCAAGCGCGGCAACCGCATCGCCCGCTGACCATGGCGTACCGTTCCCGCCAGCAGCCATGCCGCTGCCGGGCGGGACGAACGACAAGCGCGCTGAAGACAAGTAGGAAGGCAGGGTCCCACCCATGTCCGAACAGGCGTTGAAGGAACTCGGGGACGTCATCGCGGCCAAGCTCGGCGGCGACGTCCTGAAGGTCGAGGTGAGGATCGGCGAGCTGATGGTGACGGTCAAACGGCCGGCCATCCTGACGGTGCTGACCGCGCTGCGCGACGATCCGGCCATCCGGTTCGAGCAGCTGACCGACATCACCGCTGTCGATTACCCGGATCGCGTCGAGCGGTTCGAGGTCGTCTATCAGCTGCTCAGCTACACCCACAACCGGCGCATGCGCGTGAAGCTGGCCACCGACGAGGACACGCCCGTCCCGTCGGCCGTGTCCGTCTTCAGCGCGGCCAACTGGTTCGAGCGCGAGGTGTGGGACCTGTTCGGCATCTTCTTCGAGAATCACCCGGACCTGCGCCGCATCCTCACCGACTACGGGTTCGAGGGGCACCCCTTCCGCAAGGACTTCCCGCTGACCGGCTATGTCGAAGCCCGGTACGACGAGGACCAGAAGCGCGTGATCTACGAGCCGGTCCGTCTGACCCAGGATTTCCGCGCCTTCGACTTCCTCAGCCCGTGGGAAGGCATGACCAACGTCATGCTGCCCGGCGATGAGAAGGCGGCCCTCCAGGACGGGAGCAAGAAGCCGTGAGCATGACCGTTTCGACCGAATCGGCGACCGGCGTCGTCACGACTGGTCCCAGCGGGCCGATCAGCGCGTCGGGTCCCGAGACCAAGACGCAGATCAAGCCCTACACGATGAATTTCGGGCCGCAGCACCCGGCCGCCCACGGCGTGCTCCGTCTGGTGATGGAGCTGAACGGCGAGGTGGTGGAGCGCTGCGATCCGCACATCGGCCTCCTGCACCGCGGCACCGAAAAGCTGATCGAGTACAAGACCTACGTCCAGGCCGTGCCGTATTTCGACCGCCTGGACTATGTCAGCCCGATGTGCATGGAGCACGCCTATGTGCTCGGCATCGAGAACCTGCTGCAGATCAAGGCGCCGCTGCGCGCCCAGTACATCCGCGTGCTGTTCTCCGAGATCACGCGCATCCTGAACCACATCCTGTCGATCACGACGGGCGCGCTCGACGTCGGCGCCATCACGCCGGCCCTGTGGGGCTTCGAGGAACGCGAAATCCTCATGGAGTTCTACGAGCGCGTGTCGGGTGCCCGCCTGCACGCCAACTATTTCCGGCCGGGCGGCGTCGCCTGGGACCTGCCGGACGGCCTGCTGGACGACATCTGGGCCTTCACCGAGCGTTATCCGAAGTTCATGGACGACCTCGAAAGCCTGCTGACCGAGAACCGCATCTTCAAGCAGCGCACGGTCGACATCGGCATCGTCACCAAGGAGCAGGCGCTCGACTGGGCCTTCACCGGCCCGATGCTGCGTGGCTCCGGCGTGGCGTGGGACCTGCGCAAGTCGCAGCCCTACGAGGTCTATGACCGCATGGAGTTCGACGTCCCGGTCGGCCTGACCGGCGACTGCTGGGCGCGCTACCTCGTGCGCATGGAGGAGATGCGCCAGTCGCTGCGCATCATCCGCCAGTGCTGCAAGGAGATGCCGGCCGGCCCCTACAAGATCGAGGACCGGAAGGTGTCGCCGCCGCCGCGCGGTGAGATGAAGCGCTCGATGGAAGCGCTGATCCACCACTTCAAGCTCTTCACCGAGGGCTTCCACGTCCCCGCCGGCGAGACCTACACCGCAATCGAAGCGCCCAAGGGCGAGTTCGGCGTGTATCTGGTGTCCGACGGCACCAACAAGCCCTACCGCTGCAAGATCCGCGCGCCGGGCTTCGCCCATCTTCAGGGCCTGGACTTCATGTCGAAGGGTCACATGCTGGCCGACGCCGTCGCCAACATCGCCTCGATGGACATCGTTTTCGGAGAAATCGATCGATGAGCGCGCCCGCTTCCGATCACGGCCACGCCGAGCCGACCAGCTTCACCTTCACTCCGGAAAATCTGGAGCTGGCGAAGCGAATTATCGCCAAGTATCCGCAGGGCAAGCAGGCCAGCGCCTGCATGCCGCTGCTGGATGTCGCCCAGCGCCAGAATGGCGGCTGGCTGCCGCGCGTCGCCATGGACGCCGTGGCCGACCTGCTCGGCATGCCCCGCATCCGCGTGTATGAGGTCGCGACCTTCTACACGATGTACAACAAGAACCCGGTCGGTAAGCACCACATCCAGGTCTGCACCACCACGCCCTGCTGGCTGCGCGGGTCGGACGATATCGTCCACACCTGCAAGAAGAAGCTCGGCATCGAGGTGGGCGAGACCACGGCCGACGGCCAGTTCACGCTGGGCGAGGTCGAGTGTTCGGGCGCCTGCGTCAACGCGCCGGTTGTGCAGATCGGTGACGATTACTACGAAGACGTGGCCCCGGAGCATATGGAGCGCATCCTCGACGCGCTGGCGCGCGGCGAGACGCCGAAGCCCGGTTCGCAGACCGGCCGTCAGTCCTCGGAGCCGGTCGGCGGCCCGACGACGCTGAAGGCCTTTACCACCGCGCAAGCGGACGCCACTGCCGCGCAAGCGGACGATTGAGGGGGAGGGGACAGCGATGCTTCGCGATGAGGACCGCATCTTCACCAACCTCTACGGCTACCAGGACTTCGGTCTCGAGGCGGCCCGCAAGCGCGGTGACTGGGACAACACGGCATCCTTCCTGGCCAATGGCCGGGACTGGATCATCGAGCAGGTGAAGGAATCGGGGCTGCGCGGCCGCGGCGGCGCCGGCTTCTCGACCGGCATGAAGTGGTCCTTCATGCCGAAGAACGTGACCGACAAGCCCGTCTACCTCGTCATCAACGCCGACGAGGGCGAGCCCGGCACCTGCAAGGACCGCGACATCCTGCGCCACGATCCGCACAAGCTGATCGAGGGCTGCCTGATCGCCGGTTTCGCCATCGGCGCCAGCGCCTGCTACATCTACATCCGCGGCGAGTTCTACAACGAGGGCTCCAACGTCCAGCGCGCCATCGATGAGGCGTATGCGGCGGGGCTGATCGGCAAGAACGCCTGCGGCACCGGCTACAGCTACGACGTCTACATCCACCGCGGTGCGGGCGCGTACATTTGTGGCGAGGAAACCGCGCTCATCGAGTCGATCGAGGGCAAGAAGGGGCAGCCGCGCAACAAGCCGCCGTTCCCTGCCCAGGCCGGTCTCTATTCCTGCCCGACCACGGTGAACAACGTCGAATCCATCGCCGTCGTTCCCACCATCCTGCGCCGCGGCGCCTCCTGGTTCGCCGGCCTCGGCCGTCCGAAGAACTCGGGCACCAAGCTCTTCTGCATCTCCGGGCACGTCAACAACCCGTGCAACGTGGAAGAGGAGATGGGCATCCCGTTGAAGGAGCTGATCGAGAAGCATGCCGGCGGCGTGCGCGGCGGCTGGGACAACCTGCTGGGCATCATCCCCGGCGGCTCGTCGGTTCCGGTCCTGCCGAAATCGATCTGCGACACCGTCCTGATGGACTTCGACAGCCTGCGCGAAGTGCAGTCCGGCCTCGGCACCGCCGCGGTGATCGTGATGGACAAGTCCACCGACATCGTGAAGGCCATCGCCCGCCTGTCGCAGTTCTACGCCCATGAGTCCTGTGGCCAGTGCACGCCGTGCCGCGAGGGCACCGGCTGGATGAACCGCGTCATGCAGCGCATGGTCACCGGCAACGCGCGCATGGAAGAGATCGACATGCTGCTGCAGGTCACCAAGCAGGTCGAAGGCCACACCATCTGCGCGCTCGGCGACGCCGCCGCCTGGCCGATCCAGGGCCTGTTCCGCCACTTCCGTCCGGAAGTCGAGCGGCGCATCCAGGCCTACCGCAACAGCGCCCCGCTGGCGGCCGAGTAAGGAGTTCCCGTTCCCATGCCGAAACTGACCATCGACGGGATCGAGATCGAGGTCGAGCCGGGCACCTCGATCCTCCAGGCTTGCGAGCAGCTGGGGATCGAGATTCCGCGCTTCTGCTACCACGAGCGCCTGAGCGTGCCGGCCAACTGCCGCATGTGTCTGGTGGAGATGGAGCGCGCGCCCAAGCCGGTCGCGTCCTGCGCCATGCCCTGCGGCGACGGAATGGTCGTCAAGACCAACAGCGAGACCGTCCTGAAGGCCCGCAAGGGCGTGATGGAGTTCCTGCTGATCAACCACCCGCTGGATTGCCCGATCTGCGACCAGGGCGGCGAGTGCGATCTGCAGGACCAGGCCATGGCCTACGGTTTCGACCGCGGCCGCTATGGCGAGAACAAGCGCGCGGTCAAGGACAAGTATATGGGTCCGGTCATCAAGACCATCATGACCCGTTGCATCCACTGCACCCGCTGCGTCCGCTTCATCAACGAAGTGGCCGGTGTTCCCGATGTCGGCGCCGTCTATCGCGGCGAGCATATGGAGATCACCACCTTCGTCGAGAAGGCCATCGGCTCGGAGCTGTCGGGCAATCTTGCCGACGTCTGCCCGGTCGGCGCCCTGACCCACAAGCCCTACGCCTTCACGGCTCGCCCGTGGGAGCTGCGCAAGACCGAGACCATCGACGTCCTCGACGCCGTGGGTTCGAACATCCGCGTCGACTCCCGTGGGGCCGAAGTGATGCGCGTCCTGCCGCGCGTGAACGACGACATCAACGAGGAGTGGCTGAGCGACAAGAGCCGCTACTCCTATGACGGTCTGAAGCGCCAGCGCCTGGATCGCCCCTACATTCGTCAGAACGGCAAGCTGGTCCCGGCCAGCTGGGCCGATGCCTTCACCGCCATCGCGGCGCGCCTGAAGGGCCTGCCCGGCAACCGCATCGCCGCCATCTCCGGCGATCTGGTCGATGTCGAGGCGCAGTTCGCGCTTAAGGAACTGCTGTCGCGTCTGGGTTCTACGAACCTGGATTGCCGTCAGGACGGTGCGCGCTTCGACACCTCGGTGCGCGCCGGCTATCTGTTCAACTCGGGCATCGCCGGCATCGAGAAGGCCGACGTCATCCTGCTGGTCGGCACCAACCCGCGCTGGGAAGGCACGCTGGTCAACGCCCGCATCCGCAAGCGCTATCTGGCCGGCGGCGTGACCATCGCCTCCATCGGCGAGCAGCGTGACCTGACCTATCCCTACAGCGTGATCGGCTCCGGTCCGGAGACTCTTCAGCAGCTGGTCGACGGCAGCCACCCGTTCTCCGAGACCCTGCGGGCCGCCAAGAACCCGATGATCATCGTCGGCATGGGCGCCTTCCAGCGCACCGACGGTCTCGCGGTGCAGGCCGCTGCCCGTCTGGTCGGCGAAGCCTACGGCATGTTCCGCGACGACTGGAGCGGCTTCAACGTGCTGCACACTGCTGCTGCGCGGGTCGGCGGCATCGAGGCCGGCTTCCTGCCGGGCGAGGGCGGCCGCGATCTCCACGGCATCCTCGACGGCGCGTCGAAGGGCGAGATCGACGTGGTCTACCTGCTGGGTGCCGACGAGATCGATACGGCGAAGCTGGGCAACGCCTTCGTCGTCTATCAGGGCCATCATGGCGATGCCGGCGCCCACCGCGCCGACGTCATCCTGCCGGGTGCCGCCTACACCGAGAAGAACGCGGTCTACGTCAACACCGAAGGCCGTCCGCAGCTCGCCCGCCTGGCGGTCTTCCCGCCCGGCGAAGCGCGCGAGGACTGGAAGATCGTCCGCGCCCTGTCGGAAGTCCTGGGCACCACGCTGCCCTTCGACACCCACGGCCAGCTGCGCCAGCGGCTGATGGCGGCCAACCCGATCTTCGGTGCGATCGGCGAGATGACCCCGGCCGCCTGGGCGCCCTTCGGCGCGCAGGGCTCGGTCGACGCCGCTCCCTTCGTGACGCCGATCACCAACTTCTACATGACCGACCCGATCAGCCGGGCATCGGTGACGATGGCCAACTGCACGGAAGCGCTGGTGGGCCCTGCTCAGGAGAGGACTGGCACCCATGGCTGAGTTCTGGAGCGGCTTCCTCCTGCCGCTGATCATTATGGTCCTGCAAATCCTGGCGATCACCGTGCCTCTGCTGGTGGCGGTCGCCTTCATGACCTATGCCGAGCGCAAGATCATGGGTGCGATGCAGCTGCGTCAGGGTCCGGCCATCGTCGGTCCCTTCGGCCTGATGCAGCCCTTCGCCGACGGCCTGAAGCTGTTCGCGAAGGAGCAGGTCCTGCCGGAAGGCGCCAACCGCGTCGTGTTCTACATCGCGCCAATGATTACCTTCTTCCTGGCGCTGATCGCCTGGGCGGTCATCCCGTTCGACTACGGGGTGGTGCTGTCCAACATCAACGTCGGGGTGCTGTACCTGTTCGCGATCTCGTCGCTGGGCGTGTACGGCATCGTGATGGCCGGCTGGGCGTCGAACTCGCGCTACGCCTTCCTGGGCGCGCTCCGTTCCGCGGCGCAGATGGTGTCCTACGAGGTCTCGATGGGCCTCATCATCATCACCGTGCTGCTGTGCGTCGGCTCGCTGAACCTGACCGACATCGTGAAGGCGCAGGAAACGGTGTGGTTCGCCATCCCGCTGCTGCCGATGTTCGTGATGTTCTTCATCTCGGCGCTGGCCGAAACCAACCGCGCCCCCTTCGACCTGCCGGAAGGCGAGTCGGAGCTGGTCGCCGGCTTCATGGTGGAATACAGCTCCGCTCCGTTCGCGCTCTTCTTCCTTGGCGAATACGCCAACATGATCCTGATGAGCGCGATGACGAGCATCCTGTTCCTCGGTGGCTGGCTGCCCCCGCTGCCCTTCGCGCCCTTCACCTGGGTGCCGGGCATCGTGTGGTTCGCGCTGAAGATCGCGCTGTGCCTGTTCACCTTTGTCTGGGTTCGCGCCACCATGCCGCGCTACCGCTACGACCAGCTGATGCGGCTGGGCTGGAAGGTCTTCCTGCCCTTCTCGCTGTTCTGGGTCGTGCTGACCGCCGGCGTCCTGGTGACCTTCGGCTGGCTTCCCAAGTGATCCGGTCCTGAGATCGGCTTAGACAAGCCAGCCTGCACCGAACCCACCATCGTGTGTCGATTTGAGTGCCGGCGAGCCGTCCACGAAACGGGCGACCGCCGGCGAGGAAGGAGACGAAGAGGCCATGGCGTTCCTCGACCGCGCGGCGCGCAGCCTGTTCCTGACCGAGCTGCTGGGCGGCATGGCGCTGACCTTGCGCTACATGTTCAAGCCCAAGGTCACGATCAACTATCCCTATGAGAAGGGCCCCATCAGCTCGCGCTTCCGCGGCGAGCATGTGCTCCGCCGCTATGCGAGCGGCGAGGAGCGCTGCATCGCGTGCAAGCTCTGCGAGGCGGTGTGCCCGGCTCTCGCCATCACCATCGAAGCCGAACCGCGTGACGACGGCAGCCGCCGCACCACGCGCTACGACATCGACATGACCAAGTGCATCTACTGCGGCCTGTGCCAGGAGGCCTGCCCGGTCGACGCCGTGGTCATGGGGCCGAACTTCGAGTTCTCCACCGAATCCCGTGAAGAGCTCTTCTACAACAAGCAGAAGCTGCTGGCGAACGGCGACCGCTGGGAGGCGGAAATCGCCCAGAACCTCGCGGCCGAGGCTCCTTACCGGTAAGCGGAAGCGAGAAATACGATGATAGTCCAAGGCATCGCCTTCTACGTGTTCGCCGCGCTGCTGGTGGCCTCCGGTGTGATGGTCATCTCGGCGCGGAATCCCGTTCATTCGGTCCTTTTCCTGATCCTCGCCTTTTTCCAGGCGGCCGGACTCTGCGTCCTGATGGGCGCCGAGTTCATCGCGATGATCCTCGTCATCGTCTATGTCGGCGCCGTCGCCGTGCTGTTCCTGTTCGTGGTGATGATGCTCGACATCAACTTCCGTGAACTGCGCAAGGGTGCAATGGAAGCGCTGCCGCTGGGCGCGCTCGTCGGGCTGATCCTGCTGGCGGAACTGGCGGCCGTGCTTGGCGGCTGGATCGTCGCTCCGAACGTGGCGACTGTCGCCGGTGCGCCGACGCCGGCGCTCGATCAGGTGACGAACACCCATGCGCTGGGCCGGCTGATGTACACGCAGTACGTCTACCTGTTCCAGGCGTCGGGCATCGTCCTGCTGATCGCCATGATCGGCGCCATCGTGCTGACGCTGCGGCATCGTCCGGGCGTGCGCAAACAGAATGTCGGCGCCCAGATCTCCCGTCGCCGGGAAGACGTGGTCGTCATTCGCAAGGTCACGACCGGGGAGGGCGTGTGATCATGGAGATCGGTCTCGGACATTACCTGACGGTCTCGGCCATCATCTTCACGCTGGGTGTGCTGGGAATCTTCCTGAACCGGAAGAACGTCATCATCATCCTGATGTCGATCGAGATGATGCTGCTGGCGGTCAACCTGAACCTCGTCGCCTTCTCGACCTTCCTGCACGATCTGGTCGGCCAGATCTTCGCCATGATCATCCTGACCGTCGCCGCCGCCGAGGCGGCCATCGGCCTCGCCATCCTGGTGGTCTACTTCCGCAACCGCGGCTCGATCCGAGTCGAAGACATCAACATGATGAAGGGCTGAGGCGGCGCCATGGAAGTGCTAGTCGTATTCCTTCCGCTCCTGGCGTTCCTCGTCGCCGGATCGATCGCGCTGTTCGGCGGGCCGAAGGCCGAGCCGGCGGCAGCAGGTCACGGAAGCCACGGTCAGGGCCATGACGATCACGGGCACGCCCAGATCGCCCACGCCCATGACGACCATTCCCACGACGATCATGGCCACGACGACGGGCATGACGACCATCATGCCGTCGCCGGCCCACCGACCGTCGGCGACCGCGTCGCGCAGTTCGTGACCGCCGGTGCCGTGCTGGTCTCGGCGATCCTGTCCTGGGTGCTCTTCTTCGACGTCGCCGTCGGCGGTCATCCGCGCACCATCGAGCTGATGACCTGGATCCAGAGCGGCACGCTGGATGTGAAGTGGGCGCTGCGCGTCGACCAGCTCACCGCGGTGATGCTGATCGTCGTCAACACCGTCTCGGCCTGCGTGCATGTCTACTCCATCGGCTACATGGCCGAGGATCCGCAGAAGCCGCGCTTCATGGGCTACCTGTCGCTGTTCACCTTCGCCATGCTGATGCTGGTGACTGCCGACAATCTGGTCCAGCTGTTCTTCGGCTGGGAGGGCGTCGGTCTCGCCTCCTACCTGCTGATCAACTTCTGGTACGAGAAGCCGTCGGCCAACGCCGCCGCCATGAAGGCCTTCCTGGTCAACCGCGTCGGCGACTTCGGCTTCGCGCTCGGCATCTTCGCGATCTTCGTGCTGACCGGCTCGGTCCAGTTCGATGCGATCTTCGCCAAGGCCCCGACGCTGACCGGCGAGACGCTGCATTTCCTCAGCTGGGACTTCAACGGCCTCACCATCGCCTGCCTGCTGCTGTTCATGGGTGCGATGGGCAAGTCGGCGCAGCTCGGCCTGCACACCTGGCTGCCGGACGCCATGGAAGGCCCGACCCCGGTGTCGGCCCTCATCCACGCGGCCACCATGGTGACCGCCGGCGTCTTCATGCTCTGCCGCCTGTCGCCGGTGTTCGAGTACGCGCCGACGGCGCTGGAAGTCGTCGCCGTCGTTGGCGGCCTGACCGCCTTCGTCGCGGCGACCATCGGCTTCACCCAGTTCGATATCAAGCGGGTCATCGCCTATTCGACGATGTCCCAGCTCGGCTACATGTTCTTCGCCATCGGCGTGTCGGCCTATGGCGCCGCCATGTTCCACCTGTTCACCCACGCTTTCTTCAAGGCGTTGCTGTTCCTTGGCGCCGGCTCGGTCATCCATGCCCTGCACCATGAACAGGACATGCGCAAGATGGGCGGCGTGTGGCGCAAGATCCCCTTCACCTATGCGGTGATGTGGATCGGCAATCTGGCGCTCGCCGGTCTGCCCTTCTTCGCCGGCTTCTATTCCAAGGACATGATCCTGGAGGCCGCCTTCGCTTCGGGCAGCGGGGTTGGACGCTTCGCCTTCGCGCTCGGCATTGCCGCCGCGTTGCTGACCGCCTTCTACTCCTGGCGCCTGCTGTTCATGACCTTCCATGGCACGCCGCGCATGGACAAGCAGGTCTACGACCACGCGCACGAGTCGCCGGTCGTCATGCTGGTGCCGCTGGCGGTTCTCACGCTCGGCGCGCTGTTCGCCGGCGTCGGCTTCCACGAGTGGTTCATCGGTCACGACCGCGCCGAGTTCTGGGGCAAGGCCCTGATGGTTCTGCACGACCACGACACCATCGAGGCCGCGCACCATCACACTCCGGGCTGGGTCAAGCTGGCTCCGCTGGTGGTCGGTCTTCTCGGCATTGCCATGGCCTATGTCGGCTACATCATGATGCCTGGCCTGCCGGGCAAGATCGCCGGCACCTTCCGCGGCATCCACCAGTTCCTCTACAACAAGTGGTACTTCGACGAGCTGTATGACGCGCTGTTCACCCGTCCGGCCAAGGCCCTGGGCTATGGGCTGTGGAAGGCGGGCGACGGTGCGGTGATCGATGGCGTCGGTCCCGACGGTGTTGCCGCAGCCACCCGCGATGTCGCGGCGCGCGCCAGCCGTCTGCAGTCCGGTTACGTCTATCACTACGCCTTTGCCATGGTGATCGGGGTCGTCCTGTTCGTCGCCTGGCTGTCGGTCTTCGGCTGAGCGGTATCGAAGGAGAACAACAACAATGGCTAGCTGGCCGATCCTGTCGTTCGCGACCTTCCTGCCGCTCGTGGGCGTCGCGCTGATCCTGCTGTTCTGCCGGGGCAACTCCCCGGATGTGCAGCGGAACGTGCGGTACATCGCACTGTGGACGACGCTCGTCACCTTCGTCCTGACCCTGCTCGTCTGGGCCAACTTCGATCCGCGCAATCCCGGCTACCAGATGGTCGAGAAGGCCGCCTGGATCCCGGAGTTCGGCATCAACTACCACATGGGCGTCGACGGCATTTCGGTGCTGTTCGTCGTCCTGTCCGGCTTCCTGATGCCGCTGTGCATCCTGGCGAGCTGGGAGTCGGTGCAGGTCCGGCTCAAGGAATACATGATTGCCTTCCTCGCGCTGGAAACCCTGATGATCGGGATGTTCTGCGCGCTGGACTTCGTGCTGTTCTACATGTTCTTCGAAGGTGTCCTGATCCCGATGTTCCTGATCATCGGTGTCTGGGGCGGTCCGCGCCGCGTCTATGCCGCCTTCAAGTTCTTCCTGTACACGCTGCTCGGCTCGGTCCTGATGCTGCTGGCGATCCTGGCCATGTATTTCGTGGCCGGCACCACCGACATCCCGACCATCACCGCCACCCAGTTCCCGCGCAACATGCAGCTGTGGCTGTGGCTGGCCTTCTTCGCCTCCTTCGCCGTGAAGGTGCCGATGTGGCCGGTCCACACCTGGCTGCCGGACGCCCACGTCGAGGCCCCGACCGCCGGGTCGGTGATCCTGGCCGGCGTGCTGCTGAAGATGGGCGGCTACGGCTTCCTGCGCTTCAACATTCCGATCCTGCCGGAAGCCACCGAGTATTTCGCGCCGCTGATCTACACCCTGTCGGTCGTCGCCGTGATCTACACCTCGCTGGTCGCTCTCGCCCAGGAGGACATGAAGAAGCTGATCGCCTACTCGTCGGTCGCCCACATGGGCTTCGTCACCATCGGCATGTTCGCGCTGAACCAGCAGGGCATCGAGGGCTCGATCTTCCAGATGCTGTCGCACGGCATCGTGTCGGGCGCCTTGTTCCTGTGCGTCGGCGTCGTCTATGACCGGCTGCACACCCGCGAGATCGCGCGCTACGGCGGTCTGGTGAAGAACATGCCGAAATACGCGGTGATCTTCCTGTTCATGACCATGGCCTCGGTCGGCCTGCCGGGCACCGCCGGTTTCGTCGGCGAGTTCCTGGTGCTGCTCGGCGTCTTCCGCGACAACACCTGGGTCGCCGCCCTGGCCGCCACCGGTATGGTTCTGGGCGCCGCCTACGCATTGTGGCTGTATCGCCGCATCGTCTACGGCAAGCTGGTGAAGCCGGACGTCAAGGCGATGTTCGACATAACCCCGCGCGAGATCGCGGTGTTCCTGCCGCTGGTCGCCGTCGTCCTGTGGATGGGCGTCTATCCCAGCAGCTTCCTGAACGTCACCTCGGCATCGGTCGAGCAGCTGATCCAGACCTACCAGACCAAGCTGGCCGCGTCGCATGCCGCGTCCGGTGTCTCGGTCGCCGCTCGGTAAGGGGTTCTTCGACATGACCGCAGTGTTTCCCGACCTCTGGCCGGCCCTGCCGGAGATCTTCCTGGCATTGTCGGGCGTCGCCCTTCTGATGCTGGGCGTGTTCCGCGGCGACGGCTTCACCCGTCCCGTCTCCTATCTGGCGATCGTCTGCATGCTGCTCGCCGCCGTCCTGGCGATGGGCTACGGCAGCGGCCGCGTCGTCACCTTCAACGGCATGTTCGTGATGGATGCCTTCGGCGTCTTCATGAAGGTGCTGGTGCTGGTCTCGGCGGCCTTCGCGGTCATCCTGTCGCTCGGCTTCAACGAGCGGGAGCAGATGGCCCGCTTCGAGTTCCCGGTGCTGATGATCTTCGCGACCCTCGGCATGCTGATGATGATCTCGGCCAACGATTTCATCTCTCTGTATGTCGGCCTGGAGACGCAGAGCCTCGCGCTCTACGTCATCGCGGCTTTCCGCCGCGACAGCGCCAAGTCGTCGGAAGCCGGCCTGAAGTATTTCGTCCTCGGCTCGCTCTCCTCCGGCATGCTGCTGTACGGCGCTTCGCTGGTCTATGGCTTTGCCGGCACGACCTCCTTCGACAAGGTGGCGGCTTTGTTCGCCGGCGGCGCCCATGTCTCGCCGGGTCTGGTGATCGGTCTCGTCTTCGTCATGGCCGGCCTGGCCTTCAAGATTTCCGCGGCCCCGTTCCACATGTGGACCCCGGACGTCTATGAGGGCGCTCCGACCCCGGTCACCGCTTTCTTCGCGGCGGCTCCGAAGGTCGCGGCCATCGCTCTGCTGACCCGCGTTGTGATCGAGCCCTTCGGCCACCTCGCCGCCCAGTGGCATCAGGTGCTGGTCGCCGCCGCCGTGCTGTCGATGGTGATCGGCTCCTTCGTCGCCATCATGCAGACCAACATCAAGCGCCTGATGGCCTACAGCTCCATCGGCCATGTCGGTTACGCGCTGGTCGGCCTGACCACCGGGACCCAGGACGGCGTGCGCGGCGTGCTGATCTACATGGCGCTCTACATCGCCATGAACATCGGCGCCTTCGCGGTCATCCTCAGTATGAAGGCCAAGGGCCAGATGCTGGAGGAGATCAAGGACTTCGCCGGCCTGTCGAAGACCAACCCGATGCTGGCCGCCACCATGGCGATCTTCATGTTCTCCATGGCCGGCATCCCGCCGATGGCCGGCTTCTTCGGCAAGCTCTACGTCTTCCTCGCCGCCGTCGCGGCGCAGGAATACACGCTGGCGGTGATCGGCGTGCTGACCAGCGTCGTCGGCGCCTTCTACTACCTGCGCATCATCAAGATCATGTATTTCGATGAGCCTGCGGTGGTGGTCGACAAGGTGGACGACGACGGCATGACCGGCGTCCTGGTCGTCACCAGCCTGTTCACCCTGCTGTTCTTCGTCGCCCCGGCGCCGATCCTGAACGGTGCGGCGGCTGCCGCGGCGGCCCTGTTCGCCGGCTGATGGCGGACCGATGACGGTATCGCTCGAAGCGGAGGCGGCGCGTCTGCGCCTGCCTCCGGGCTTCCAGGTCAAGGCCTTCGACTCCGTCGGCAGCACGAACGACGAAGCGAAGGCCTTGTCGCGTTCGGGGGCAGCGGAAGGCACCATCGTCTGGGCCCGCCGGCAGGAAAGCGGGCGGGGCCGGCGCGGCCGCGCCTGGACCTCTCCTGAAGGCAATCTCTACAGCACGACGATCCTGCGGCCCGGCCTGCCGCCGGCTGAGGCGGCCCAGCTGTCCTTCGTCGCCGCGCTTGCCATCGCCGAAACCGCCGAATCGGTGTTGCCCGATCCCGGCGGCGTGCGTTGCAAATGGCCCAACGACGTGCTGGTGCATGACCGCAAGCTGTCCGGCATCCTTCTCGAGTCGGAGCCGGCGGCCGACGGCACGGTCGCCTGGGTGGCGCTGGGCGTCGGCATCAACCTGCGGCATTTTCCCGCGACCGTCGACTACGGCGCGACATCGCTTGCCGCCGAAGGGGCGCCGGCGATGGGTGCGGGCGCGCTGCTGGAGGTCTTTGCCGACCATCTGGCGGCTTGGTATGGCCGTTGGCGCGCCCATGGTTTCGGCCCGGTGCGGGAGGCGTGGCTGTCTCGCGCCCGCGGGCTCGGCGGTCCGATCATCGTCAGGCTGGCCGACCGGACGATCCCCGGCACCTTCGCCGATCTGGACAGCGACGGCGTTCTGTTGCTTGATCCAACGGACGGGGGGCCGCGTCAGCGGATCGCCGCCGGAGACGTGTTCTTCACGCCGCCAGCCGAAAGCTGATTCCAAGCGACCAGAGCCTTCAGGACCACGCCATGCTGCTTGCCATCGACGCCGGAAACACGAACGTGGTCTTCGCCATTTATGACGGCGACCGCCAACGCGGCATCTGGCGCACGGCGACCGACCCCAAACGCACGTCCGACGAATACATGGTGTGGCTGACGCACCTGATGGCGTTGAAGGGGCTGAAGCCGGTCGACATCCATGGCGCCATCATCGCCAGCGTCGTGCCGGGAGCGACCTTCAACCTCAAGCGGCTGTGCAAGGACCATTTCGGCTGCGAGCCGGTGATCGTCGGTCAGCCCGGCGTCGATCTGGGCGCAAAGGCGCTGGTCGACCGGCCTGAGGAGGTCGGGGCCGACCGGCTTGTCAACACGGTGGCCGCCGCCGCAACCTACAAGACCCCGCTGATCGTCATCGATTTCGGTACGGCGACGACCTTCGACGTGGTGGATGCCGACGGCAATTATTGCGGCGGCGTGATCGCGCCGGGGCTGAACCTCTCGCTGGAGGCGCTGCAGATGGCCGCCTCCAAGCTGCCGCGGGTGGAAATCCAGCCGCCGGCCGAGGTGATCGGCCGGAACACCATCGCCTGCATGCAGTCTGGCATCTTCTGGGGGTATGTCGGCCTCATCGAAGGGCTGGTGGCCCGCATCCGGGCGGAGTACGGCGAACCGATGCGGGTTGTCGCCACCGGCGGGTTGGCTGTTCTTTTCGCCAAGGCGACCCATGTGATCGAACACACCGACAATGAGCTGACGCTCCGCGGTCTCCTCCTGATCCACAAGCGCAACACGGTCCAATGACACAATCCTCCAAGACAGCCGCCGGAACCCCTGCAGCCCCGGCGGACACCTTCGTTCCGGAGGATGACGCTCTGTATTTCCTCCCGCTCGGCGGGTCCGGCGAGATCGGGATGAACCTCAATCTCTATGGCCACCGTGGCAAATGGCTGATGGTGGATCTCGGCATCTCCTTTGCCGACGACACCATGCCCGGTCTGGACGTGATCATGCCCGACCCGGCCTTCATCGCCGAGCGGCGGGCGGATCTGGTCGGGCTGGTGCTGACCCACGCGCATGAGGACCATCTCGGCGCCGTGCAGCATCTATGGCCGGAGCTGCGCTGCCCGGTCTACTGCACACCCTTCACCGCGGCCTTCCTGCGGGCGAAGCTGCACGAGAAGGGGCTGAGCGCAACGGTTCCGATCCATGAGATCCCGTTGGGCGGCACGGTGGAGATCGGTCCCTTTTCCGTCGAATACGTCACCATGACGCATTCGATCCCGGAACCGAACGCACTCGCCATCCGCACCTCCGCCGGAACCGTCCTGCACACCGGCGACTGGAAGCTCGACCCCGATCCGCTGGTCGGCGACATCGCCGACGAAGCGCGGCTCCGCGCAATCGGCGACGAGGGTGTGCTGGCTCTGGTCGGCGACAGCACGAACGCCTTGGTTCCAGGCTCCGCGGGATCGGAGGCGACGGTCCGCGCCACGCTGATGGAGCTGTTCGGGCGCTATCGCGACTCGCGGATCGCCGTCAGTTGCTTCGCCACCAACGTGGCGCGGCTGGAGAGCATCGCCGCCGCCGCCGCCGCCCACGACCGGCATGTGGCGCTGGTCGGCCGCTCGCTCTGGCGCATCAACGAGGCGGCGCGGGCCACCGGTTATCTTGCGGACGTGCCGAAATTCCTGTCGGAGCATGACGCCAGCTACCTGCCGCGGGAAAAGCTGGTCTTGATCTGCACCGGCAGCCAGGGGGAGCCACGGTCCGCCCTTGCCCGGATCGCCGCCCACGATCATCCGCAGGTGACTCTGTCGCGCGGCGACGTGGTGATCTTCTCCTCCCGCGAGATTCCCGGCAACGAGCGCGCCATCGGCCGCATGCAGAATCAGTTGGTTGCCCAGGGGGTGGAACTGGTCACGGCCGACGAGGCCGCCGTCCATGTCTCCGGTCATCCGGCGCGGGACGAGCTGGTGCGCATGTACCAGTGGGTGCGTCCGCGCATCGCCGTGCCGGTCCATGGCGAGCAGCGCCACCAGCAGGCCCACGCCGCGCTGGCGGAGGATTGCCAGGTCGCCCACAGCATCGTGCCGGCCAACGGCGAGCTGATCCGGCTGGACGGGGCGGAGGGTGCGCAGGTGGTGGCCCATGTGCGGGCCGGCCGCATGGCGGTGGACGGCAAGCGGCTGGTGCCGCTCGACACCGGCATGATGCGGGCGCGCAACCGCATGGTGAACAACGGCGCCGCCGTGGTGACGCTGGTGATGACCGGGACCGGCGAATTGCTGACCGCGCCGCAGGTGGCGGTGATGGGGTTGATCGACGAGGCGACCGACCGGGATCTGGTGTTGGATGTGATCGACGCGGTGCGCGAATCGGTGGCGATGCTTCCCAGATCGGCGCGGGCCGACGATGCCCAGGTCAAGGAGGCGGCGCGGATCGCCGTCCGCCGCTGTTTCAACGCATCCCATGGCAAGAAGCCGGTGACGGAGGTCCATCTGGTCCGCGTCTGACGGAAAATGTGTATAACAGGCTTATCAGAGCCCGCTAACGGGCCGAACGGACAGCCAACGAGAGGACACGCATGATCGGGAAGCTCAACCATGTCGCCATCGTCGTGCCGGACCTGCCGGCGGCGACGGCGCTCTACCGCGACACGCTGGGGGCCGCAGTGTCGCAGCCGGTGGATCTCCCGCCGCATGGCGTGACCGTGGTTTTCGTCACCCTGCCCAACACCAAGATCGAGCTGTTGCACCCGTTCGGCGAGAAATCTCCCATCGCCGGTTTCCTGGAGAAGAACCCGTCCGGCGGCATCCATCACATCTGCTACGAGGTGGACGACATTCTTGCCGCCCGCGACCGGCTGAAGGAGCAGGGCGCCCGGGTGCTCGGCGATGGCGAGCCCAAGATTGGCGCCCACGACAAGCCCGTGCTGTTCCTGCATCCCAAGGACTTCTGCGGAACGCTGGTGGAGTTGGAACAGGCCTGATCCCGCCGGCCATCCGGCGGCACGCGAACGGGACAGGCCAAGAGGAACGGCGGAGAGGGCGATGGACAACTGGGTGACTGCGGTCTTCGTCTACATCGTCGTGTGGTGGGTGGTGCTGTTCGCGGTGCTGCCCTGGGGAGTCAGGACACCGGACGAACCCGAACCCGGCATGGCCTCGTCCGCCCCCGTCGAGCCGCGCATTCTGCGCAAATTCATGATCACCTCTGTGGTTTCCCTGCTGGTGTGGCTGGTGATCTTCGGAATCGAACGGTCCGGGATGATCTCCTTCCGTGAGATGGCGCGCCATATGTATTGACCGACCGGACAGGAGAGGGCGGGTTGAGCCTGACCTATTGCGCGGCCGCATCCGGCCATCCCCACCACGGCCCCTACCATGACGGCGAGTATGGTTTCCCGAACAGCGACGACCGGGTCTTGTTCGAGCGGCTGGTGCTGGAGATCAACCAGGCCGGGCTGTCCTGGCTGACCATCCTGAAGAAGCGCACGGCGTTCCGCGCTGCCTTCGACGATTTCGACGTCGACCGGGTCGCCGCCTATGGCGAAGCGGAGCGCGCGCGGCTTCTGGCCGACGCCGGCATCGTCCGCAACCGGCTGAAGGTCGACGCGGTTATCGAGAATGCCCGTCGCATCGTTGCCCTGCGCGAGACCCATGGCTCGTTCGACGGCTGGCTGCGTGCTCACCATCCGCTGACCAAGGCGGAATGGGTGACGCTGTTCGGTCGGACCTTTCGTTTCACCGGCGGCGAAATCGTCGGGGAGTTCCTGATGAGCCTGGGTTATTTGCCGGGGGCTCATCAACCGGACTGCCCGGTCCACGTTGCGGTTCTGGCGCAGGCGCCGCCCTGGAAGTCCGCCATCGACAGAGGCTATGGCGGATATGAGCCCATGAAATAGGCAAGGGCGCGGTCAGAACAGAGGCAATCGCTGAATGGGTGGGCAAAAATGCAAAAACTTTGAGCATCATGGGGTTCTGCCAAAGTTTTAGGCTTGCCATGGGGGCGGTGCGGGTCCACACTTTTGCTGTGACGAGGGAGGTTCTTCCTCCCTTTCCGACGCCTGGTGGCGATTCCTCCCTAAACTCGACAGGCCGCGCCGCATCCGCCGCGCGGCCTTTCTTTATCCGCCACGCGGATCAATCGGCTGCGGACAGGATATTTCCGCCGCCGGTCCAGAAAACGTTAACGGTTTACTTGTTAGCGTTGCTCGGGCCAACATCGGTCCTGGGGTTTCCCCCAACCCGGCTGGAATGGCCGGAAAACCACCGCCGGGAGGCATAGCGCCACCCGGAGGGCTGTTCGCATTTGCCGGTCGGGGGCAGCCGATCATGTCCCCGCTCCGGCGGGAACCAGAGGAAGGACGACAGTCGAGGCGCCGATGGCCGCGAACGAAAACGAACGGTTCGATCAGTTCGCCGCGGTTCTGACGACCGAACTGTTGGAGCGGACCAGGAAAAACATGGAGTTGCTGGCGCCGGATCAGCAGCCCTGCTCCATGCTGCCCTTCATCCAGACGCCGTCCTTCGTCGAGTTCTATCAGGATCTGGTGCGTGTCGGCATTCTGCCGGTCGTGCTCAGCCGCCGGCCGGTGCGCACCATCGTCGGCGATGTCGATTGGGCAAGGGAGGGCCGTGAATATCTGCTGACCGTTCTCGACGACCGGTCGAACGCCGTCTTCACCGCTTGGGAATATGCCTGGGACTCGCTGTGGGACGAGCGCAAGGTCGGGCAGGACAGCGGCGGAGCGGGTGGCGGCACCAAGCAGAAAAAGGGTTTTTTCAGCGCCCTGTTCAGCCGCAAGCGCCCGGAAAAGGCAGACAGCGGACATGCTGGCGGCGCCGAGGGCGGCGTGATGGCCGGGTTGCACATCATGCTGACCGAACTTGCCGAAAAGCGCGGCTTCCTGCCGTTGTTCCACGAGGATGTCCGCATCCTGAAGGCGCTGCCGCGGCTGAAGCCCGGCCGGGTCGCCCAGGCGTGGAAGGAGATCGTGCAGTACCACCACCAGGAATTCTACCTGCCGGAACCGGAACAGGCGAAGCCCGGCGTGACCTCCGACTGCCTGCAGAAATGGCACTACAACCTGCCGGACAAGATCGGCGAATTCCTGGTGCTGAAAGCCGCAGTCGACCTGGAGCATGTGAACAAGCCCTTCATCGGCAAATACATCCGCCAGTCGGCGCGGACCCAGGAGGAGGCGGAGAAAGGGATGCCCTACCTGTCGCTCTATTGGAAAGCCATGCGCAACCCGGCCCCGGTGGCCGAGCGGCACACGCTGTGACGGCGCGGAGGTCCCTGGGCGCTGGCCTGGCCGTGTGTCTGCTGGTCCTGACGGGCGGTTCGGCTTTGGCGCAGTCGCAGCCGCAGTTGCCCGGACCGATCCCTCTGAACCCCGGTCCCGCCCGCGATCGGCCGGTGATCGATCTGTCTCTGTGCCAGCGGCTGACCCGCCATGTGCCGGCCGCCGACGTGGAACACCGTCCCGGCATCGATGTGAACGGCCGCCCGGTGGCGCCGGCAGACCTGCCGGGCACCGCGGGCGCGCAGCCGCCCATTCCCATCGACCTGCCGCTGTCGGTCGATCTTGCGCGGAGGATGGGCATCGCCCTCCCATCGGTGCCGGTCCTGCCCGACGACGTGACGGCGGTCTGGCTCAGCGTCGTCGGCGACCAGCTCTATCTCAACGGCCAGCCGATCGATCCGGGGGCGGAGGACCGCCTCTACGCCTATTGCCGAACCCGATAGTCGAGGGCAGGCCGGGGGCACCGGCCGGGGGGCTTACAGTGGACAAGTGCGGGCGACCTTCCTAAAGTCGCTCACCCGCCGCCCGAATCCGCCCTTTCCCTGCAAGGGGGGCATGTCCGCGCGGCCTTGTCGAACACCTCGCACACGAGAGCAGAGCCATGCGGCTGTCCAGCTTCTTCATGCCGACCCTCAAGGAGACCCCGACCGAGGCGCAGATCGTCTCGCACCGCCTGATGCTGCGGGCCGGGATGATCCGCCAGACCAGCGCCGGCATCTATGCCTGGCTGCCGCTGGGCTATCGGGTTCTGCGCAAGATCGAGCAGATCGTCCGCGAGGAGCAGGACGCTGCCGGCGCGCAGGAATTGCTGATGCCGACGATCCAGTCGGCCGAGCTGTGGCGCGAGAGCGGCCGCTACGACGATTACGGCAAGGAGATGCTGCGCATCACCGACCGCCACGACCGCGAGATGCTGTTCGGCCCGACGAACGAGGAGATGATCACCGACATCTTCCGCTCCTTCGTCAAGAGCTACCGCCAGCTGCCGCTGAACCTCTACCACATCCAGTGGAAGTTCCGTGACGAGATCCGCCCGCGCTTCGGCGTGATGCGCGGGCGCGAATTCCTGATGAAGGACGCCTATTCCTTCGACATCGACGCGGCCGGCGCCCGTCGCTCCTACCAGAAGATGTTCCTGGCCTATCTGCGCACCTTCGCCCGCATCGGGCTGAAGGCGATTCCGATGCGTGCCGACACCGGCCCCATCGGCGGCGACCTGAGCCACGAGTTCATCATCCTGGCCGAGACCGGCGAGAGCGGCGTCTTCTGCCACAAGGACTGGATGAACCTGGATGTGCTGAAGGACGCTCCCGGCATGGAGGACGACCTGCAGCCCTTCTTCGACCGCATCACCTCCATTTATGCGGCGACGGATGAGAAGCACGACCCGGCCAACAGCCCGGTGCCGGAGTCGGATCTGGTGTCGGCGCGCGGCATCGAGGTCGGGCACATCTTCAACTTCGGCACCAAATATTCCAAGCCGATGAATGCGGTTGTCGCCGGCCCGAACGGCGAGTCGGTCCCGGTGGAGATGGGCAGCTACGGCATCGGCGTATCGCGTCTGATGGGCGCCATCATCGAGGCCAGCCACGACGACAATGGCATCATCTGGCCGGACGCCGTTGCGCCCTTCAACGTCGGCCTGATCAACCTGAAGTCCGGCGACGCCGAGACCGACCGCGTTTGCGCCGAGCTGTATGCGAAGCTGGAGGCTGCCGGCCTGGAGGTCGCCTATGACGACCGCGACGAGCGTCCTGGCGCCAAGTTCGCCGACATGGACCTGATCGGCGTTCCCTGGCAGCTGGTCGTCGGCCCGCGCGGCCTGAAGAACGGCGTGGTCGAGCTGAAGCGCCGTGCCACCGGCGAAAAAGAGGAGCTGCCGGTAGAGGCGGCGCTGGCGAAGCTGCTGGGCTGATCGGGTTACCCCGTGAGGAGGCCCGGATCGCCGTGTAGCCGGCGATCCGGGCTTTGCCCTTTTTCCGCCACGCTCACGTTCCCATGTAGGGCATCGTTTCCGCCCACCCACAGGACCCCAGCCGCATGATCTTCACCGCCTTCGAACGCATGGTCGCGATGCGTTACCTCCGGGCGCGCCGCCAGGAAGGGTTCATCTCGGTCATCGCGGGGTTCTCGCTGCTGGGCATTGCGCTCGGCGTGGCGACGCTCATCATCGTGATGGCGGTGATGAACGGCTTCCGGGCGGAGCTGCTGGGCCGCGTGCTCGGCCTCAACGGGCACCTCAACGTCTACAACATGCGCGGCGGGCCGCTGCCGGACTTCGATATCCTGGCCGGCAAGCTGCGCAACACGCCCGGCGTCAGCAACGTCACCCCGACGGTGGAGGGGCAGGCGCTGGTGTCGGTGCGCGGCGTCGCCTCGGGCGCCGTCATCCGCGGTGTGCGGGCAGAGGATTTCCGGGCGCGGCCGACGCTGGCCAACAACGTCATCCGCGGTTCGGCCGAGGAGTTCGGGGAGGACCGCATCGCCATCGGCTCGCGCATGGCGCAGCGGCTTGGCCTCAGCGTCGGCGACCAGATCACGCTGATCGCGCCGCAGGGCAACGTCACCGCCTTCGGCACCGTGCCGCGGATGCGCAGCTATCCCATCGGTGCGATCTTCGATGTCGGCATGTTCGAGTACGACAACAGCTTCATCTTCCTGCCGCTGGCGGAGGCGCAGGCCTTCTTCCGCACCGGTGACGCCGTGACCTCGCTGGAGGTCTTCGTGAACGACCCGATGCAGATCGTTGCCGCGCGTGCCGCCGTACAGTCGGCAGTGGCCGGGGATGGGCGGGTGGTCGACTGGCAGCAGTCGAACGCCAGCTTCTTCACCGCCCTTCAGGTCGAACGCAACGTGATGTTCCTGATCCTGTCGCTGATCATCATGGTCGCGGCCTTCAACATCATCTCCAGCCTGATCATGCTGGTGAAGGACAAGGGGCGCGACATCGCCATCCTGCGCACCATGGGGGCGACGCGCGGCATGGTCATGCGCATCTTCTTCCTGTCCGGCGCCAGCGTCGGCGTGACGGGGACCCTGCTGGGCCTGGCGCTGGGCGTGTCCTTCGCGCTGAACATCGAGAGCATCCGGCAGGTGATCCAGGGCTTGACCGGCACCAACCTGTTCAACGCCGAAATTTATTTCCTCTCCCACCTGCCGGCCAAGATCGACTGGAGCGAGGTGGTGCAGGTGACGCTGATGGCGCTCGGCCTGTCCTTCGCCGCCACCATCTACCCGTCCTGGCGCGCGGCCCGGCTCGATCCGGTGGAGGCACTGCGCTATGAGTGACGCGCCCATGAAGCCGATGCTGGAACTGAAGGGCATCGTCCGCCGCTTCGAACAGGGGGGCGAGACGCTGGAGGTGCTGCGCGGGGTCGATCTGACCGTCGGCGCCGGGGAACTGGTGGCGCTGGTCGGCCCGTCGGGTGCCGGCAAATCGACGCTGCTGCACATCGCCGGCCTGCTGGAACGGCCCACCGGCGGCACGGTTCGCATCGCCGGCACCGACGTGTCTAATCTCGACGACGGCAAGCGGACCGAGGTGCGGCGTCGCTCCATCGGATTCGTCTACCAGTTCCACCATCTGCTGCCGGAATTCTCGGCGCGGGAGAACATCGTCCTGCCGCAGATGATCGCCGCCGTGCCGAAGTCCGTCGCCCGCCAGCGCGCGGACGAGCTTCTGCGCATGGTCGGGCTGGAGCAGCGGGGCACCCACCGTCCGGCCCGCCTGTCCGGTGGCGAGCAGCAGCGGGTCGCCATCGCCCGCGCGTTGGCCAACGCGCCGTCGCTGCTGATCGCCGACGAGCCGACCGGCAACCTGGATCCGCACACGGCGGAGCATGTCTTCGCCATGCTGTCGGCCATCGTCCGGCAGGCCAAGGTCGGCGCCCTGGTGGCCACCCACAATCTGGATCTCGCCCGCCGCATGGACCGGGTTCTGGAGATGCGGGACGGGCGGCTGGTCGAATACCAGCCGTCGGACCTGGTCCCACTGGCCGAAGCGGTGCCGGACGCGTCATAGGCCGAAAGCGCGTCATCCCCCCGGTTGCCAAGCCGGCGCCGCGCACCCACTCTCAAGCGCGACCGCACCGGCTGAGTTGCGGCATAGGCAAGACAGGGGGCATCGGGGATGGACCAGCGTATCATCGACCTTTATGACGAATATACCCATGCGCCGCTGCCGCGCCGCGTCTTTCTGGAACGCTTGGCGGCACTGGCCGGCAGTGCGGCGGCGATTCCGGCCATCCTGTCGGCGATCGAGCCGAACTACGCCCGCGCGGCCATCGTCGGCGAGGACGACACCCGTCTCGCCGCGGAAAAGGTGAGCTTCCAGGGGGCGACCGGTGACGTGGCCGGTTATCTCGCCCGGCCGAAGCTGGCGGACAAGGCCCCGGCGGTGATCGTCATCCACGAGAATCGCGGCCTGAACGCCTATGTCGAGGACGTCACCCGCCGGCTCGCGACCGAAGGCTTCGTGGCGCTGGCGCCGGACCTGCTGTCGCCGCTGGGCGGCACGCCGCAGGACCCCGACAAGGCCCGCGAATTGATCGGCCAGCTCGACGGCGACAAGACGGTGAACAACCTGATCGCGGCCATGAGCTACCTGATGGCCTACCGCTACTCCTCGGCCAAGGTCGGCGCCGTCGGCTTCTGCTGGGGCGGCGGCATGGTCAACCGGCTGGCGCTGAAGGCTCCCGATCTGAAGGCCGGCGTCGCCTTCTACGGCCCGACGCCGGACCCGGCGCTGGTCACCACCGTCAAGGCGCCGCTGATGCTGCATTATGCCGGGCTCGACCAGCGCATCAACGCAGGGATTCCCGCCTATGACGAGGCGCTGAAGAAGGCCGGTGTCGAACACCAGATCCACATGTACGAGGGCGTCAACCATGCCTTCCACAACGACACCTCGGCCGAGCGCTACAACAAGGAGGCCGCCGATCTGGCCTGGAAGCGCACGGTGGAGTTCCTGAAGACGAAACTGGCGTAGTCGCGGCGTTAGACTTCCACCCCCCCTTTCCGGCTGATGCGGGGAAGGGGGGTGAGGGCATCACCGCAACACTTCTCCCAAAACCTCCGCCGTCTCCACCACCGTGGCATATTCGCCGTCCATGTTGGCGAGCGACAGGTCGTGAACCTCATCCGCGGTGCGCAATCGCCCTGACCGGTCCAGACGGGCGAAGGTGAAGCAGGCGTCCGCCACCAGGCGCACGTCGTAGCCAAGGTTGCCAGCCGTCCGCACCGTCGCTTCGACGCTGTTGTTGGTGATGACACCGGCCACCACCAGCGCACCAATGCCACGGTTGTGCAGCCACTCGTCCAGGTCGGTGCCGATGAAGGCGCTGTTCACCCGCTTGCCGATCACCATCTCGCCCGGAAGCGGCACGGCCTCCGCCTTGAAGGCATGGCCAGGGCCGCCGGGGCGGTAGGTGGAGTCGGGTTCCACCGAATCATGGCGGATATGGACGATGGGCCGTCCGTCCCGCCGCCACACGGCCAGCAAGGTGGCGACGTTGGCCTCCGCCTGCGGGTTGTTGCGCGGGCCGATGCGGCTCCAGCGCGGGTCGTCGATGGCCTTCTGCAGGTCGACGATCAGCAGGGCGGCGTTGTGGGGGAGCGTTTCCATGCAGACGATCCTGCCGCGATTGTCCATCGCGTGACAAGTGGCGCGGTTTCTGGCTCTAATCCGGCGCTCGTCCCCCATTTCCCACTTTCCGCGCTGAACCGGAGGCGCCGTGCTCGCATCCCCGCTTTCCTTGCTTGCCGTCGCCGTCGGTGGTGCCGCCGGATCGGTGGCGCGCTACCTGATGCTGACGATGGTCATGCAATGGGCCGGCACCCGCTTTCCGGTGGGGACGATCATCGTCAACGTGATCGGCTGCACGGTGATGGGGGTATTGTCCGAGTTGGCGGCGCTGGCGTGGTCTCCGTCGCCGGAACTGCGCGCCTTCCTGCTGGTCGGGGTTCTGGGCGGCTTCACCACCTTCTCCTCCTTCACGCTGGACATCGGCCTCCTCGTCGCCCGCGACGAGTTCATGGCGGCTGCAGGTTACTTCCTCGCCTCGACGCTGCTCAGCGTGGTGGGCTTCTTTGCCGGCCTGTGGGCCGTGCGTTCTCTTGTTTCGGTGTCCCTCTGATGACTGACTCTCCCAAGCCCGCTGCCGATCGCGCCGATACCGCGTCGACCGAAGCCAAAAGCGACAGCAAGGTCGAAACCCGCATCGTCACCGCCGACGAGGCCGACATGCGGCTCGACCGCTGGTTCAAGCGTCATTTCCCCGACGTGAACCACAGCTACCTGCAGAAGCTGCTGCGCACCGGCCAGGTCCGCATCGACGGCAAGCGGGCGGAGACGTCGTCGCGGCTGGCGGCCGGGCAGGGCGTGCGCATCCCGCCGCTGGCCGCCTGGGCCGCTCCGGTCAAGGGGCCGAACCAGGCGCCGGGCAAGCCCAAGGGCATGTCCGACAAGCAGATCGCCGAGTTGCAGGCGCTGGTTCTCTACCGCGACGCCGACGTGATCGCCATCAACAAGCCGGCCGGTCTGGCGGTGCAGGGCGGCACCGGCACCTCCAAGCATCTCGACGCCATGCTCGACGCCTTGCGCTTCGACGGCAAGGAGCGGCCGAAGCTGGTCCACCGGCTGGACAAGGATACCTCCGGTGTCCTGCTGCTCGCCCGCACCACCTTCGCCGCCAGCAAGCTGACGGAGCTGTTCCGCGGCAGCGCGGTGCGCAAGATCTACTGGGCCGTCACCGTCGGCGTCCCGACGCCCTATCAGGGCAAGATCGACCTCGCGCTGGCCAAGGAAGGCGGTCCGCATGGCGAGCGGGTGGCGGAGAACAAGGAAGAGGGCAAGCGCGCCGTCACCGTCTATTCGGTGCAGGAGAATGTCGGCAAGCAGGCGGCCTTCGTCGCCATGTGGCCGCTGACCGGCCGCACCCACCAGCTGCGCGTCCATATGGCCGCCGTCGGCACGCCGATCCTCGGCGACGGCAAATATGCCGGGCAGGGTGCCTTCCTGGCCGGGGCGGAGGTGGCGAAGAAGCTGCACCTGCATGCCCGCCGGCTGATCCTGCCTCACCCGCGCGGCGGCAAGACCATTGACGTCACCGCCCCGCTGCCCGATCACATGCAGGCGACCTGGAAGTATTTCGGCTTCAGCCCGAACCTGCGCGACGACCCGTTCGAGGATTTCGAGTGATGACGGTTCCAGGAAGACCGCCGCTGCGTTTGGCCCTGTTCGATTGCGACGGCACGCTGGTCGACAGCCAGTTCGCGATCATCGACGCCATGACCCAAGCCTGGGCCGAGCATGGGCTTGGCGAGCCCGATCCGATGGAGGTCCGCCGCATGGTCGGGCTGTCGCTGGTGGAGGCGGTCTCCCTGCTGCTGCCGGCGCATGACGCCGAGGTCCATGTCGCCGTTGCTGAAAGCTACAAGCGCGCCTTCTCAAGCGCCCGCAGCCGCGGCGAGGTGGACGAGCCGCTTTTCCCCGGCATCGTCGATACGCTGGCTGCGCTGGAGAAGGCGGGCGTCCTGCTGGGCGTCGCGACCGGGAAATCACGCCGCGGGCTGGATGCTGTGCTGAAGGGCCATGGACTGACCGGCCGCTTCGTCACGCTGCAGACCGCCGACGTCGGTCCCGGCAAGCCGAACCCGCATATGGTCCAGCGCGCGCTGGCGGAAACCGGCGTGGAAGAGGCAGGAACGGTTGTGATCGGCGATACCACCTACGACATTCAAATGGCCCGAAACGCGCGGGTGCGGTCGGTCGGCGTCTCCTGGGGCTATCATGCGGTGCCGGAGCTGGAGAGGGCCGGGGCGGACCGCATCGTCCACCGCGGACGCGACGTCGCCACCGCGGTGCTGGAGCTTTTGGAAGGGTAAGCGATGAAGCGTTTCTACAAGGCGGCCGGGGTCGGCGAGACCGAGGGCGGCTTCCGGGTCGAGCTGGACGGCCGCCCGGTGCGAAGCCCGGCCAAGGCGCCGCTGGTTTTCCCCAGCCGGCCGTTGGCGCAGGGCGTGGCAGAGGAATGGGACGCGCAGGGCGACCAGATCGATGCCCACTCCATGCCCTTGATGCAGCTGTCCAGCACCGCTGTCGACCTGATCCCGGCCAAGCGGCCGGACATCGTCCATGCAATCAGCGCCTATGCCGGCACCGATCTGCTTTGCTACCGCGCAGAGCATCCCCAGCCGCTGGTGGACCGTCAGGCGCAGCTGTGGCAGCCGCTGTTGGACTGGGCGGCGCTGACCTACGACGCACCGCTGCATGTCTGTGCCGGACTGATGCCCAAGCCGCAGCCGGAGGAGGCGCTTGCCGCCCTGCGCAGGGTGGTGGAGAGGACGGACGACTGGTATCTGTCGGCGTTGCAGACATCGACCGGCGTCTGCGGCTCGATCGTCGTGGCGCTCGCCCTGCTGGAGGGCCGGCTCAGCGCGGAGGAAGCCTTCGAGGTCTCGCAATTGGACGAGACCTACCAGATCGAACAATGGGGCGAAGACGCCGAGGCCACCAAGCGCCGCACCAACGTGCGTGCGGAGATCGTGGCCTGTCGGCGCTTCGTGGATCTGCTGCGGGGGTGAGGTGCTGGGATAGATGCCCCCTCCCACCCACGGCTCCGCCGCGGGTCCCTCCCTCCCCCGCCTACGGCAGGAGAGGGGGGATTTCCGATTGCGGCGGCAGTCCCCTCTCCCTCGAAGCTCTCGCACAAAGCTAGCTTTGTGCTGATGCGACAGGCGGACCGTAGGTCCGCTGAGAGTGGGCGAGGGTTAGGGAGGGGGCGAAGTCGGCGTTACTGCGCCGTGCTGCCGCCGGTGGTGCCGGTCCCGGTCGTCCCGGTGGTGCCCATCGAGCCGCCCGTCGGAGCGGCGCCCGGCGCCGTCGTTCCGGTTTCGGCCGGCTTCCGGTTCTTGTTCAGCGACGTCATGGTGTCGTCGTACTTGAACTCCGGCATCGCCTTCACGTCGTCCCGGCTCATGCCGGCGAGGTTCAGGCGGTTGTTCTGCGAATCCCAGTTGGCGGCGGTGTAATCGACCGCGACCTGCTTCTCGCCGATGCCGAGGAAGCCGCCGGAGCTGACCACCAGCTGCCTGGCCTGGCCATTGGCGTCGAGGATGACGTCGTCGACCTCACCGATCTTCTCGTTGTCGCGGCCGTAGACAGTCTTGCCGATCAGTTCGTCGGCGCTGGCCAACTGGCCGCCGGTGGCAGCGGCCGTGTTTCCGGTGGTGGCGCTGTCCGGCGACGCGCTGTTCGACATGCTGGAGGTCGACGAGGACGGGTTGCCCACGGTCGGCGAGATGGTCTGCGCGACGGCGGCACCGGAGAGCAAAGCCAGCGTGGCTGCGGTGGCGATCAGGGTGCGACGCATGGGGTGGCTCCTTTGTCGTTGTGTCGAAAGACACCGGTACAACAGGCCCAAGCCCCGTTTGATCTCGCCTTCCGTGAACTCTTTCGGTGTGGGGCTAGCCCTTCGTGGTAAGGTCCCACGCCGGCTCCGAGGGCGTCAGCGTTGCCGGACCGGCCTGGAAGGAAAGCCCGTTCTCGGCGGCGCGTCGCACCTCCTCCAGCCGCAGCAGGGCGAGTGCCGAACTGCCGCGCACGCTGCGGATTTCCCCGGCGTCCTTGCCGTCCAGCGTCACCGGGGTGCCGGGCTCCGGCGCCGGACCGTCGATGGCGGCGGGAAACAGCTTTTTCTTGATCAGGGCGCGGTATTTGGTGCGGGCGGTCAGCTCCTGCCCCATGTAGCAGCCCTTGTCCCAGGAAATGGCGTTCAGCGCATCCATGCGATTCTCCAGGGGAATCGACTTCTCCGGAATCAGCTCGCCGGTGCCGTCGGGTACGCCGAGCGACAGGCGGAGGCTGTCGTATTGCGCGGCATCCTGTCGCGCCAGCCCGGCCGCCTCCAGCGCCGCGATGCCCTCCGCCGGGAGGAACAGGCGGGCGCCCAGAGCCGGCAGGCGGGGGTCGGTGAAGGCGATCCCGCCGCCGAAGGGCCGTGCCGCCCCCGGCTCGGCCGGCAGTCCAAGCGCCGCCAGCGCGTCGTCTCCGAAGGCCACAACGACGCGCAACGCCTCGGCACGGTCCTCCAACGCGATCTTCGAGCGCAGCTTGTACATCTTCAGCCGGCGCAGCAGGTCGGCGCGGCGGTCCGTCTCCGGATCGAGCAGAAGTGCCGCGGCGGCATCCGCACCCGACTCGACCACACTGAAATCATGCAGGAACTTGCCCTGCGGGGTCAGGAACAGGGCATAGGCGGCATGATCGGGGCTGACGCGCAGCATGTCGTTGGACACCAGCCCCTGCAGGAAGGCCTTGCGGTCCTCCCCCGTCACCGCCACCACGCTCCGCCGGTCCAGCACCGCGTAACCCGCCGACATCCTTGCCTCCACCCTATCCGATCGGCCGAACTGCCGACTGTCCGGAGTGTTGGTCCGAACGGGCGGTCTGGCAAGTGTCTGCCGCATCGCAACAGCCCTCCGGGAGAAGGGCTGGGTTGCCGCCGCGGACTGTGGCATGATGACCAAAGCGGCAAATGCATTGCGTATAGGCAGAGGATCGGCTGTTGACGGCCGGTGGTGCCACCGGATTACTCTGTTGGTAGCGGTGGCACGGCTTTGGCATTGCCATACAGGTTTGACCTTATCCCGGATTTCCCCTCCTTGCCTTCGCACGCCGAGACCTTTCCCCCGGACGCTCCGCCGCCCCGCCTGGAGCTGCGCGGCATCACCAAGCGATTCCCCGGATGCCTCGCCAACGACCATGTCGATCTCGTCCTTCAGCCGGGCGAGATCCATGCGCTGCTGGGTGAGAACGGCGCCGGCAAGTCCACCCTGGTCAAGATGATCTACGGGGTGCTGCACCCCGATTCCGGAACCATGCTGTGGCAGGGGGTGGAGACCAGCGTCCCCGACCCGGCCGGCGCCCGGCGGCTGGGCATCGGCATGGTGTTCCAGCATTTCTCGCTGTTCGACACGCTGACGGTGACGGAGAACATCGCGCTCGGCCTGGACGATGCCGGCCGGATGGACGAACTGGCCGACCGCATCCGCAGCGTGTCCGAACGCTACGGCCTTGCGCTCGACCCCGAACGCCATGTCTTCCACCTGTCGGTCGGCGAGCGGCAGCGGGTGGAGATCGTGCGCTGCCTGCTGCAGGATCCGAAGCTGCTGATCATGGATGAACCGACCTCGGTCCTGACGCCGCAGGAGGCCGCCAAGCTGTTCGAGACGCTGCGCGTCCTGGCGGCGGAGGGCTGCACGATCCTCTACATCTCGCACAAGCTGGAGGAAATCCGCGCGCTGTGCAGCCGCGCCACCGTTCTGCGCGCCGGCAAGGTGGTTGGCGCTGCAGATCCGCGGCAGGAAACCGCGCGCAGCCTCGCCGAGATGATGATGGGGGCGGAGCTGTCCACCCCCGAACGGTCGCCGCAAGGTGCTGCCGGAGCCGCGCGCCTGTCGGTGCGCCACCTGTCCACCACCTCCGACAACCCCTTCGCCACCAACCTGAAGGACGTCAGTTTCGAGGTGCGGGCCGGCGAGATCCTGGGCATTGCCGGGGTGGCCGGCAACGGGCAGGCGGAGCTGATGGCCGCGCTCAGCGGTGAGATGCTGGTCGCCGACGCCGAATCCGTGGTGATCGAGGGCACGTCGGCCGGACATCTCGGGCCACGCGCGCGCCGCGCGCTCGGGCTCGCCTTCGTGCCGGAGGAGCGGCTGGGCCGCGGTGCCGTGCCGGAACTGAGTTTGTCGGAGAATGCGCTGCTGTCGGGCTATGCCCGCGAGCCGCTGGTACGGGGCGGCATGGTCCATTTCGGCCGGGCGCGGGCCTATGCCGAGACGATCATCCGCGGCTTCAATGTGGTTGCCCACGGCCACCGGGCGGAGGCGCGGTCCCTGTCGGGCGGCAATCTGCAGAAATTCATCATCGGCCGCGAGATCCTGCAGAAGCCCAAGCTGCTGGTGGTCGGCCAGCCGACCTGGGGCGTCGATGCCGGCGCCGCGGCGGCGATCCACAAGGCGCTGATCGGGCTGGCGCGCTCGGGCGCCGCGGTTCTGGTGATCAGCCAGGATCTGGACGAGCTGTTCGTGCTGAGCGACCGGATTTCCGTGCTGTTCCATGGCCGCCTGTCCGACAGCCGGCCGACGCACGAGACGACGGTGGAACGCATCGGCCTGCTGATGGGCGGGCTGTTCGGCACGCCGCCGGACGAAGACGGGGAGATCACGCGTGCGGTCTGATGGTTTCGCGATTGCCGGAGACGCCGCATGAGCCTCATCCGTTTGGAACCCCGCGGGCAGGCGTCGAAGACCATGGTCTATGCCACGCCGCTGCTGGCGGTGGCGCTGACCCTGCTCAGCGGCTTCGTCCTGTTCCTGGCGATGGGATTCGATCCCGTCAAGGCGCTCCATGCCTTTTTCATCGCGCCGCTGACCTCGGTGCGCGGGCTGGGAGAATTGGTGGTGAAGGCCACCCCGCTGGTTCTCTGCGCCGTCGGTCTCGCCATCGGTTTCCGCGCCAATGTCTGGAACATCGGCGCCGAAGGGCAGCTGACTCTGGGCGCCATCACCGGCGGCGGGCTGGCGCTGGCCTTCTATGGCGAGGGCGGCTGGTGGCTGCTGCCGCTGATGGTGATCGGCGGGGCGGTCGGCGGTGCGGTCTGGGCTGCGGTTCCGGCCTTCCTGCGGCTGCGCTTCAACGCCAGCGAGATCCTGACCAGCCTGATGCTGAACTATGTGGCCCTGCTGCTGCTGAACTATCTGGTCCATGGCCCCTACCGCGACCCCGACGGCTTCGCCTTCCCGGAGTCCCGCCTGTTCGAGGCCGACGCCGTGCTGCCGATCCTGTGGGCGGGCACCCGCGTCCATCTGGGCGCGCTGTTCGCCTTGCTGGCGGTCGCGGGCGGCTGGCTGCTGATCGCGCGGACCTTCATCGGTTTCCAGATCAAGGTGATCGGCCTGACCCCGGCCGCCGCCGGCTATGCCGGTTTCGACCAGAAGCGGATCGTCTGGCTGGCTCTGCTGCTGTCGGGCGCGCTGGCCGGCATCGCCGGCATGGGCGAGGTCGCCGGCCCGATCGGGCAGGTCACCGCCGGCATTTCGCCGGGCTACGGCTATACCGCCATCATCGTCGCCTTCCTGGGGCGCCTGCATCCGGTCGGCATCCTGCTGGCGGCGCTGCTGATGGCGTTGTCCTTCATCGGCGGCGAGGCGGCGCAGATCGCCATGGGCCTGCCCAAGGCCATCACCGGAGTGTTCCAGGGCATGCTTTTGTTCTTCCTGCTGGCGAGCGACGTGCTGATCCGCTACCGGGTCCGCTTCGGGGCGCGGAGGGCCGTGGCATGAACGACTTCGCCCTGATCGGCCCGATCCTGGCCGCCATGTTCGCCGCGGCGACGCCGCTGCTGTTCGCGGCTTTGGGCGAACTGGTGGTCGAGAAGTCCGGCGTTCTCAATCTGGGGGTCGAAGGCATGATGCTGGTGGGCGCCGTCTGCGGCTTCGCCGTGACGATCCAGACCGGCAGCGCCGTCACCGGCTTTCTCGTCGCGGCGCTGGCCGGTGCCGCCACCGCCTCGCTGTTCGCCGTGCTGACCCTGTTCCTGCTGGCCAACCAGGTGGCGACCGGTCTTGCGCTCACCCTGTTCGGCGTCGGCCTGTCGGCGCTGATCGGGCAGGGCTTCGTCGGCATTCCACTGGAGGGTCTGCCCAAGCTGTACATCCCCGGCCTGACCGACCTGCCGGTGGTTGGACAGGCGCTGTTCGGCCAGGACATCATGGTCTATCTGGCGATCGCCGCTGTGCCGCTGGTCCACCTGTTCCTTTACCGCACCCGCGCCGGTCTGGTGCTGCGCGCGGTGGGGGAGAACCACACGGCCGCCCACGCCCTGGGCTACAAGGTGCTGCGCATCCGCTTCCTCGCCGTGCTGTTCGGCGGCGCCATGGCCGGGCTTGGCGGCGCCTTCCTGTCGATGGACTACACGCCGATGTGGGCGGAGAACATGACGTCGGGCCGCGGCTGGATCGCGCTGGCGCTGGTGGTCTTCGCCACCTGGAAGCCGGTGCGCGCCATGCTGGGCGCCTGGCTGTTCGGCGGCGTCACCATCCTGCAACTGCACGTTCAGGGGCTGGGCATCGACGTGCCCTCGCAGCTCTTGTCGATGCTGCCGTATCTGGCTACCGTTCTGGTCCTGGTGCTGATTTCGCGGGACATCGCCCGCATCCGCCTGAACGCGCCGGCCTGTCTGGGAAAACTGTTTCATCCCGATGCTTGACGCGTCGTTTTGAAATCGAAACAAAGCCCATATCGCTGAGATATCAAGAACAAGGAGCTTCGACGTGAACAGAAGGACGATGGGCAAGGCGGTGCTGGGTCTGGCCGGCGCCGCCATCGCGCTGAGCGTGGGCATGGGCGCGGGGATTGGCTCGGCCCTGGCGCAGGACAAGCTGAAGGTGGGCTTCGTCTATGTCGGCCCGGTCAGCGACCACGGCTACAGCTACCAGCACGACCAGGGCCGTCTGGCCGTGGAGAAGGCGCTGGGCGACAAAGTCACCACCACCTTCGTCGAGAATGTGCCGGAAGGCGCCGACGCCGAGCGCGTGATCGAGCAGCTGGCCGCCAGCGGCCACAAGCTGATCTTCACCACCTCCTTCGGCTTCATGAACCCGACGCTGAAGGTGGCCAAGCGCTACCCCGACGTGAAGTTCGAGCACGCCACCGGCTACAAGCGCGCCGAGAACGTCGCGACCTACTCCGGCCGCTTCTATGAAGGCCGTACGGTCATCGGCGCCATCGCCGGCAAGATGACCAAGTCGAACATCATCGGTTATGTCGGTTCCTATCCGATTCCCGAGGTGGTCGGCGGCATCAACGCCTTCACCATCGCGCTGCGCGAGCAGAACCCGAAGGCCGAGGTCCGCGTGGTCTGGGTCAACAGCTGGTACGATCCCGGCAAGGAGGCCGAGGCGGCCAAGGCGCTGATCGACCAGGGCGCCGACGTCATCGTCCAGCACACCGACAGTCCGGCCCCGATCCAGACCGCGCAGGAGCGTGGGCTGTGGTCGGTCGGCCAGTCGTCCGACATGACCCGCTTCGGTCCGAAGTCGCACCTGACCGCGATCGTCGAGGACTGGAACGGCTACTATGTCCAGCGCGTCAAGGCGGTGCTGGACGGCAGCTGGAAGCCGATCGACACCTGGGGCGGCATCGGCACCGGCATGGTCGAACTGGCCCCCTACAACCCGGCCATCCCGGCCGACGTCGTGAAGATGGCCGACCAGCTCAAGGCCGACATCGTGTCGGGCAAGCGCCACTCCTTCCAGGGCCCGGTCAAGGACCAGGCCGGCAAGGTCGTGATCCCGGAAGGCAAGACCGCCACCGACGAGCAGATCCTGAAGATGGACTGGTATGTCGAGGGCGTGCAGGGCAAGGTTCCGAAGTAAGCACTGCGATGCGCGGGCGGCGGACCGGGGGCGGGTGCCTCCGGCCTGCCGCCGGCGCGTTTCGGCGATGCCCCTTACAGATACTCGCCCAGCAGCCGCAGGAACGGGCGTGCTTCCTGCAGGACCAGGGTGGTCTGGTGGAACAGATCCTCGGGCGCGGCGTGGTGTTCCAGCCTGATTTCCGAGAACAGGATGATCTTCTGCCCGCCCTGGACGATGAAGCGGACGGTGGGCAGTCCCTCGATCCCGCGCAGGACCGCCAGCAGGGCGCGGCGGCGCTCCGGCGCCTGGGCGGTGTAGGGCACATGGCCGACATCGGCCCAGATCTGGCAGATCGACCCGCCGCCGTCCTCCTCGCTCTCATGCCGGACGGCGACGTTGAAGGGCAGGCCGTCGGCCATGAAGGTCAGCTTGCAGGGGCGCGGCGGCTTGGCGATCCCCAGCACGCCTTCCGACGTCATCTCGATGGAACCGGGGCTGATCGGGAGGGCGCCGTCGGGCACCTCGGCCAGCGATTGAATGGTTTTCAGATCGGGAACGGACAAGGCGGCATGCTCGGCTTCAGGGGCGATTGGGACGACAGCATGGGCTCCGCCAGCTAAAATTCTGTAAAGGCTCGGAGCGCGCGTCTAGAATGGCTGTTCGCTGTGGTCTGAAAATACGAAGAAAGCAGGCGATGTCCGCCATCGATACCGTCGTCGTCCCCATCCACCGTGCCGGCTGGCCCTTCATCGCCGGTTTCGCCGTGGTCTCCCTGGTTCTCGGTCTCGCCGTCTGGGCGCCGCTCGGCTGGATCGGGCTGGTTCTCACGCTCTGGTGCGCCTATTTCTTCCGCGATCCCGACCGGGTGACGCCGACCCGGCCCGGCTTGCTGGTCAGCCCGGCCGACGGGCGCGTGACCATGATCGTCCGGGCCGTGCCGCCCAAGGAACTGGGCATGGGCGACAAGCCGCTGACCCGGATCAGCGTCTTCCTCAACGTCTTCAACGTCCACGTCAACCGCGTGCCGGCCGACGGCACCATCGTGGCGGCCGAATACCACAAGGGCACCTTCGTCAACGCCGCGCTCGACAAGGCAAGCGACGAGAACGAGCGGATGGCCTTCCGCCATCGCCTGCCCGACGGGCGCGAGATCGCCTATGTCCAGATCGCCGGGCTGGTGGCACGCCGCATCCTGTGGTGGGTCAAGGCGGGGCAGGAGGTGAAGGCGGGCGAGCGGTTCGGCCTGATCCGATTCGGCAGCCGCACCGACATCTACCTGCCGGACGGCGTCGCCCCGCTGGTCTGCGTCGGCCAGACCGCCATCGGCGGCGAGACGATCCTGGCCGACCTGGACGGGACGGAAGCGCAACGGCAGGGGGATGTGCGTCGATGAAACGGCCGCCCGTCTTCCGCCAGCAGATCTTCCGCCCGAACCGGGCGCGCCGCCCCGGCCGGCCGCATCCGCGGCTGAAGGGCCTGTCGATCAACCACCTGCTGCCGAACGTGCTGACGGTGCTGGCGCTCTGCTCCGGCCTGACCGCGATCCGATTCGCCATGCAGGGGCGGTGGGAGCCGGCGGTCATCGCCATCGTCATCGCCGCCATCCTGGACGCGCTCGACGGCCGGATCGCCCGCCTGCTGAACGGCCAGAGCAAGTTCGGCGAGGAGTTGGACAGCCTGTCCGACGCCATCAGCTTCGGCGTCGCGCCCGCCTTCATGATGTATCTGTGGGGGCTGAACGGCGCGGGCAGCCTGGGCTGGATCGCCTCCATGGCCTATGCCGTGTGCTGCGCGCTGCGTCTCGCGCGATTCAATTCGCGACTCGGCGTGGTCGATCTGCCGCCCTGGGCCTACAACTACTTCACCGGGGTTCCGGCTCCGGCCGGTGCCGGTCTCGTCTTGCTGCCGATGATCCTGGGGTTCGAGATCGGCCCCGAGTTCCTCGGCCATCCGGCGGTGATCGTGCCCTGGACCCTGCTGATCGGCGGGTTGATGGTCAGCACCCTGCCGACCTTCTCCTTCAAGGGTGCCCGCGTGCCGGCGCAATGGGTGGTTCCGGCGCTGGCCGGCGTCGGCCTGCTTGCGGCGATGCTGGTCAGCCAGCCCTGGTGGACTCTGTCCATCCTTGGATTGGCCTATCTGTCGATGCTGCCCTTCTCCGTCCTCCAGTTCCGCAAGCTGCAGAGTGCCGCGGAACTGATGCGAACGGAGATCACGGAACCGGGGGCGGACGCGGGGGCCGAACCCGCAGCGGGCGCGCAGCCGTCGGAGGACGTCGCAGCGCCTGGAGAAGAGCCGCGGAAGCCGGTCTGACCGGTCTTCCGCCTGCACCGATTGCTGCCGCTATTCCGCCGCCACCAGTTCCGCAGCCGATGCGGTGGCTGCAAGCTCCGCAACCGTGACCCGCGCCACCATCGGGATCTGTCCCAGGCAACGGCCGATATGGTCGGTCTCCGCCTGGGGCAGGTCGCCCACCTCCATGGCGATGGCGAGCGTATCGTCGGTCAGGCGGCTGTGCAGGGCCAGCGGGACCAATCCGCGCTTTGCAACGAATTCCAGAATGCGGGGCAGGGTGCCGGGATCGGCATCGGCGACAAGGGTAAAGGCGACCCGGCGGCCGGGCGCAGTGTCGCGCGCATCCGGCGCGGATGCAGGGGGGGGCTTCACAGTGTGGGACATGGCGTGATCGGGCCTTCAGACGGTTCTGCGGAATGGACGAGCGAAATCCCCGGCTCTCAAAGGAGAACCGGGCCGCTAATTCGCAGAATGCCGTCGAAGCGATGCGTGATCATGAGTTCAGCCTAAGCTGCCGCAGCCGCTCCGTCAACAGGGGTCGATCTGCCGGAAGCCCGCGGGTGTCGCGTTCGGGGGAGCATCGGAGGAGCCGAATTCCCCCTTGGTGGTGGTGAAATGTCACGTTCGAGCCGGACAGGAACAATGTCCACGGCCGCCCGTTCCGGTCCCGCTTGTCCGTCACGAAAGCGTCACCAGAAGGGAGAAGGCCATGCTCGGCACGATTCTGCTCATCATCCTGATTCTGTTGCTTCTCGGTGCCGTCCCGGCCTGGCCGCACAGCCGCGGCTGGGGTTATGGTCCCAGCGGCATCCTCGGCGTGCTGCTGATCGTCCTGATCGTTCTGCTGCTGATGGGCCGGATCTGATCCGCAGCCTATCGGGCAGTCTGTCGGTTCGATGCAGGGCGGGGCCGGCGGACGGCGAACATCAGCCAGCCGACCGGCCCCAGCATCAGCACCATCACCAGCCAGCCGGCGCGCGGGCCGAAGGGGCAGCGCGATCCGGCAGGCGGACGCCATCCGCCCCCGCGGCGCGACAGCGCCACATGAAGCAGCGGCAGCCCATAGAAGGCGAACAGGACCAGCCATGGAATGGCGGCCCAGAGACCGGTGGCGGAGGGTTCGGCGTTCATCGCTCCAGAATAGCATCGAAGCCGGAGCATTTGCGACCGATCGTCACGGCATAGTACGGCCGCATGCAGTCTCGGTTGCGTCGCACACAGGGCAGCGAGGTTGAAGGCGGGCGCGGCTTTCGGCTAGGGTCGTCGGCGAACTCGTCCGAAAGGCCCGGTCATGGCACTGGAAATCGAGCGACGATTCCTGGTCCGCAAGGACGTCCGGCATCTCTGCCGGGATGGCGTGCGAATCGTCCAGGGATATCTGCCGTCCGACGGCATCAGCACGGTCCGCGTCCGCATCGCCGACGACCGTGCGACACTCACCATCAAATCCTTGAAACAGGGAGCCTGCCGCGAGGAAGTGGAACATCCCCTGTCGCTGGAGTTCGCCCGCTGCCTGATGCTCCATGGCTGTGGGGCGCGGGTGATCCACAAGACGCGCTACCGTCATTGCCAGGATGGCCTGTGCTGGGAAATCGACGTCTTCCATGGTGAGAACAGCGGTCTGATCATCGCAGAGGTCGAACTGGAAGACCCTGAGCAGACCGTTCCGCTGCCTGACTGGATCGGGGCGGAGATCACCACGCTTCGAGCCTACGGCAACTCATCCCTGTCCCGCGCGCCCATCCAACGCTGGCCGTCGCCGGCGGCCGCCTAGCGGATATGTGCCGTTTCGGCTGCCGGCTCCCCTCGCCACCGAATTGGCGGGAGGAACCGGAGAAACCGCATCGAGCCTCAGTCCCTGTAAAAGCTATGCCGTCCGTACCTTGTCGAGGAAGCCCTGCACCTCGCCGCGCAGGCGGTCGGCCTGGGCGGTCAGCGTGCGGCTGGCATTCAGAACCGCGTCCGCGGCGCCGCCGGTCTTGGTGGCGGCGGTGGTCACCTCGGCGATGTTGCGCATCACCTGCTGGGTGCCTTCGGCCGCCTGCTGGACATTCTGGGCGATCTCGCGGGTGGCGCTGCCCTGTTGTTCCATCTCATGGGCGATGTCGGTGACGGTGCCGCTGATGGCGGTCACCGCGTCGGAGATGGTCCGGATGGCCTCCACGGCGCTGGAGGTGGCGGTCTGCATTTCCGCGACCTGGGCGGAGATTTCCTCCGTCGCCTTGGCGGTCTGGCCAGCGAGATTCTTCACCTCGGTCGCCACCACGGCGAAGCCCTTGCCGGCCTCTCCGGCGCGGGCCGCCTCGATGGTCGCGTTGAGCGCCAGCAGGTTGGTCTGCTCGGCGATCTCGCCGATCAGCCCGACCACCTGACCGATCCGCTCGGCGGCAAGCGACAGGCCTTCGACGATGCTGTTGGTCTGCACCGCCTTGTCGGCGGCGCCGGATGCGGTGGCGGAACTGGCGTTCAACTGGCGGGAAATCTCGGCGATGGAGGCGGACAGATGCTCCGCGGCCGCGGCGACGGTCTGGACATTCGCCGTCGCCTGTTGCGAGGCGGTGGCGACGGCGGTGGATTTGGCGGTTGTCAGCGCCGCATCGGACGACATTTCCTGCGCGTCGCGACCCAGCGATCCAGCCGATTCGGTCAGCGACATCACCACGCCGGACACCGCCTGCTCGAAGCCGTTGGCGAACTCGTTCATGGTGCGGCGGCGGTCGGCATCGATCTGGATGCGCATCTCCTCGCGTTCGCGCTCCATCCGCTGCATCTCCAGGGCGTTGTCCTTGAAGATGGTCATGGCATCGGCCATGTGGCGCATCTCGTCCTTGCGGTCGCCGCCGGGAATTTCGACCGTCAGGTCGCCTTCGGCCAGCCGGCCCATGGCACCGGTCATGGCGTGCAACGGGTGGGTGATCGCACGGTCGATGATCCAGGCCATGAGCGCGCCCAGCAGCAGGGCGACCGCCGCACCGACGGCGATCACCATGCCGGCGCTGGCGCGGCCAGCCTCGCGGTCCTCCCGCTGGAGGGTGACCAGCCGGCCGACCTGTCCGCTGACCGCGGCGGACGCTTGGGCCATGGAGGCCGACGCCTGATGCTGTTTGGCGGCGGCGGCCGATAGCGCTGCGAATTCCGAATCGAAAGCGCGGGCGGCGTCGGTGATGGCGGCGATCAGTGCGCGTCCGTCCTGGTCGACCAGCACGGCCCCAGCCTGTCCGGCAATGTCGAGGATCTCCTTGACCGCAGCGGCGACCGCCGCTTTCGCGCCGGACGTGGCGTCCGGCGTGCCGGACAGCAGAAAGTCGCGCTGGCCCAGCATCGCAGCCTGGGCTCCTTGCACCAGGCGCATGGCCAGACCGCGCAGCATCACCGCCTCGTTCACCTCGCTCTGGGCGAATTTGGAGGCTTCGCGCAACGCTTCGGTCACGATGGCCTGGTTCTGCTGAAGCTCCACGGCCCGTTCCTGCACACCGCGCGCGGCCTCATCCAGTCCGGCGGCCACACCGGCATCAACCAGCGCCGCGGCTCCCTTGCCGCGGACGGCCTTCACCGCGTCGCGGTAGGCGCGGGTGTCCTCGGCGATCCGTGCGGCCAGCGCCTCGTCGTTGGTCCCGACAAGGTCCTTGGCGACGGTGTCGGTGGTCTGCACCAGTTCGTCCAGCGCCTCCACGATCTGGGCGGCCAGCGCCTCCTCGGGGCTGCGCCGCAGTTCGCTCTGCCGGCGGCGGACCTCCAGAACCCGTTCGATCACGCGGTTGGCGCGCTCGGCGGTGTCCATGGCATGGCGCAGTTCGGCATCGGCGTCGCGCTTGCTGGCCATGTTCAGGTCATAGCGCTCCGACTGCTGGGCGCCGATCTTCTCCGCGATCTCGCGCAGGGCGCGCGCGCGCGTCTCCATGCTGGCGGTGCGGGCGTGCGCCTCGGCGTCCTGGGCGACGAAATTGGTGAAGGCGGCGCGATAGCCGTCGATGCCGGACCGCACCTCGTCCAGCAGGCGCCGGCCCTCTCCCTCGGCGAGCGCGGCGCGGGTCTGCTGCGCTTCGGCCTGCAGGGCATCCAGCATGCCCGGAACGTTGGCTGCGGCCTTGGCGTCGCGTTCGGTCACGAATCGCGCCTCTTCCAGCCGCACCGACTTCAGCCGCGTGTCGAGATCGGCGGTGTGGGCCGCCAGATCGACACGCTCGGCATAGGTGCTGAGGCTGTTCCAGCCGACGAACGCCACGCCAACCGTCAGAAGCAGCACGGTGGCGAAGCCGAGCGCGATCCGCGTTCCGATCGTCATGAATGGTGGACTCCCAGCTGGCGCCGCCTTTCCGGAGACGCTTCTCTCCCGATCATTGTCCGATTGAACCACAGGTCGGTTAACGCCCGGTTTGATTCAGGTCAGGAAACCGTTTTATTTCAGAAGCGGTCGGGCATCCAGGGCGCCGGGCACCAAAATATGCGCTGCAGCCTGTTGATCATCTTTTCTTCACCAAGAAGCAAACCCGCTCGCCACAATGCGCGAGCGCTTGCATGTCCGGTGAACAGACTGGCGAAGGTGCCGATCTCCATACTGGCTGGCGCTTCAACAACTTGCTCGATTTTGGACGCATTTCCCCTGGATCGGGCAACCTCGAGATGGTATCGCCCGCAATTGCCGTAAATTAAGGAATCTTTTATCTCAAAAGTAGCCGATTCAGTGAGACCTGCCGGATACCCGCGTCTTTCCAACGTCGCCACAACGTCCAGCGGGCGGACCAGCCATTCTTCCCGTGCGTCCAGCCGCAAGCCGTCGCCAGCGATGAGCGCCAGAGGGTCCTCCGGTCCGCCGGACCAGGTCACCCGCTCCACCTGGGCGCGAAAGCCCGCCAGCAAGCTCATCGCCCCGCCCAGCGTTGCGCCGGCGGGCAGGCAGTGGTCGGCGACCGCAAGCCGCCGATCCCGTGGCGGCAGGATGGCGATGTATCCGCCATCGTCGCGGAAAAGGTCGGCCGGTTCGCCGTCCGGACAGAGGGCAAGCGTCCACAGCGCCTCCGTCCGGTCCGGCAACCCGTTCCCGTCGGCCAGCAATGGACGGCGGAGCAGCGCCAGCGGGGCGGCGTCGAGCGGATCCGCCGGCCGGAGGACCGAAGCGATTGACGGCGGCTTGGCGAAGGCGATGGGCGGTGCGCTCCACTGGCAGGTGACGCCGCCGCACCCGTACCCCAGTCCGCGATAGAAGGGCAGGGTGGCGGGGCAGAGGACCGACAGGACGGCTCCGGCGGCACGGGCCTCCATCAGCAGAGACCGCATCATCGCCTTGCCATGGCCGGCGCCTCGCCGGGTCGGATCGACCGCCACCATGGCGACCGCCTGCACCGGAACCGGCCGCCCGCCGAACCATTGCTCCATCATCCAATGCGCGGCACAGGCCACCGGACTGGTGCCGGCGCCTTGCGGACGTCTCAGCACGCGGATGCTGTCGGGGCCGAACAGGGCCGCATAACGGTCGAACAGATCGCGCGACAGCCCGAAGCCAAGTCGGGCCAGCCGGGCGACCGCCCCCAGCTCCTCCGGGCGTGCCGGGCCGTAGTCAGGCGATGCTGGCGGGATGGGAATGGCTGTCCTCCACCGGTTCGGCCTCATGCGGCGGGACCGGACCATAGCACAAGGGTCTCGTCCTCATATGGGCGTGCGTGCCGTCGCGGCCAGCCGCGCCGCAGCCCATCCCGCCGCTTCGCGCACCACGTCGCTGTCGTCCTGGCGCAGCCTTTCCGCGACCGCAATCAGGGCCGGATCGCCACTGTTGCCGATGGCGACCAGCACGTTGCGGACGAAGCGGTCACGCCCGATGCGCTTGATCGGGGAGCCGCTGAACACCTGCCGGAAGCCGGCATCGTCCAGCTGGGCCAGATCAGCCAGCCGCGGCGCCGTCAGTTCGGCACGCGGCAGGAAGGCCGGCTCGGCCGTCGCGCGGGCGAACTTGTTCCAAGGGCAGGCGGCGAGGCAATCGTCGCAGCCATAGATGCGGTTGCCCATCAGCGGCTTGAGCTCGTCGGGGATCGGCCCCTTGTGTTCGATGGTCAGGTAGCTGATGCAGCGCCGGGCGTCGATCTGGTAGGGCGCCGGGAAGGCCTCGGTCGGGCAGGCGACCTGACAGCGGTCGCAGGAGCCGCAGCGGTCGCGCGCCGGCGGGTCGGGCGGCAGCTCCAGCGTCGTGTAGATCTCACCCAGGAACAGCCAGGAGCCATGGTCGCGCGATACCAGATTGGTGTGCTTGCCCTGCCATCCCAACCCGGCCTGCGCCGCCAGCGGCTTTTCCATCACCGGTGCGGTGTCGACGAACACCTTCACCCCGGCCTTTGTCTGGTGGGCCAGCCATTGCGCCAGGGTCTTCAGCCGTCCCTTGATCAGGTCATGGTAGTCGCGGTTGCGGGCATAGACGGAGACGATGCCGCGGTCGGGATGCTCCGCCAGCCGGCGCGGGTCGTCGTGGGGGGCGTAGCTGGTGCCGAGCGCGATGACGGTGCGCGCCTCGTCCCATAGGGATTGCGGATGGCTGCGCTGGTCGCTGCGCTCGGCCATCCATCCCATGTCGCCGTGCCGGCCCTCGGCGACGAAGCGGGCGAGCCGTTCGCGGGCCTCCGGCCCCAGCGCGGCGGGGGCGAAACCGACCGCGTCGAAGCCGATCCTCAGCGCGCGGTCGCGGATTGCCTCCCGCAGGCGCGACGGGTCGGATTGGACGGTGGCGGGTTTAGCCGCGGCCACGGTAGGTCGGAACGTCCTGCGACGGAATCCAGACGCCCTTCGGCGGCTCTCCGGTCTGGAAGAAGACGTCGATGGGGATGCCGCCGCGCGGATACCAATAGCCGCCGATGCGCAGCCAGACCGGCGACAACTCGTCCACCAGCCGCTTGCCGATGCCGACGGTGCAGGCCTCGTGGAAGGCGCCGTGGTTGCGGAAGCTGGTCAGGAACAGCTTCAGCGACTTCGATTCGACCAGCCAGTCGCCCGGCACATAGTCGATGACCAGATGGGCGAAGTCCGGCTGGCCGGTGATCGGGCAGAGCGAGGTGAATTCCGGCGCGGTGAAGCGCACGCAGTAGGGATCGCCGGGGTTCGGGTTCGGCACCCGCTCCAGCACCGCTTCTTCCGGAGTCTTGGGCTGGACGGTGGAGCCGCCGAGCTGGGTCAGGCCGGCATAGATGTTTTCAGTCATCGGTCTTGTCCTCCGCCACCCGGTCCTTCTTCGGCGGGCGGCCCTGCTTCGGCGGTTTGCCGGGCTTGGCAATGGGGTCCACGGTCGCTTCGATGTCGCCCTCGTTCAGGCGGGCCTCCATCGCGCCGGCCACCTCCTCGAAATTGCCGTCGGCGATGGCCTGCCGCATCGTTCGCATCAGGTCCTGGTAGTAATGCAGATTGTGCCAGGTCAACAGCATCGGCCCCAGCATCTCGTCCGCCTTGAACAGATGATGCAGATAGCCCCGGCTGTAGCTGCGGCAAGCGGGGCAGCCGCATTCGGAATCGAGCGGGCGCTCGTCATGGGCATGGCGGGCGTTGCGGATGTTGATGGTGCCGCGGCGGACGAAGGCCTGTCCGGTGCGGCCCGAGCGGGTCGGCATCACGCAGTCGAACATGTCGACGCCGCGCCGCACCGCGCCGATCAGGTCGCTCGGCCGGCCGACGCCCATCAGGTAGCGCGGGCGGTCCTTGACCATCAGCGGCTCGGTGAAGTCCAGCACGCGGAACATGGTTTCCTGACCCTCGCCGACCGCCAGCCCGCCGATGGCGTAGCCGTCGAAGCCGATGTCGGTCAGGGCGGCGACGCTCTCCGCCCGCTGTTCCGGATAGATGCCGCCCTGGACGATGCCGAACAGGCCGTAGCCGGGCCGCTCGACGAAGGCGTCCTTGCTGCGCCGGGCCCAGCGCATCGACAGGCGCATGGAGGATTCCGCCTGCGCCTCGGTCGCCGGGAAGGGCGTGCACTCGTCCAGGCACATGGTGATGTTGCTGTCCAGCATGTGCTGGATCTGGATCGAGCGTTCCGGCGTCAGGTGGTGCCGGCTGCCGTCCAGGTGCGATTTGAAGGTGACGCCTTCCTCCGACATGGTGCGCAGGTCGGACAGGCTCATCACCTGGAATCCGCCGCTGTCGGTCAGGATCGGCTTGTCCCAGTTCATGAAGCGGTGGAGCCCGCCCAACTGGGCCACCCGCTCCGCCGTCGGGCGCAGCATCAGGTGGTAGGTGTTGCCCAGCAGGATCTCCGCACCGGTCGAGGCCACCGCGTCGGTGGTCATCGCCTTCACCGTCGCCGCGGTGCCGACCGGCATGAAGGCCGGCGTCTCGATGGTGCCGTGGGCGGTGGTCACGCGGCCGCGCCGCGCCCGCCCGTCGGTCGCCAGAAGGTCAAAGCCGATGCCGGTCATGATGGGTCCGTCCTGTGCAGCAGCGAGGCGTCGCCGTAGCTGAAGAAGCGATAGTTGCGGTCGATGGCGTGCCCATAGGCCGCCCGCATGCGGTCATAGCCGGCGAAGGCGCAGACCAGCATGAACAGGGTCGATTTCGGCAGGTGGAAGTTGGTCCACAAGAGATCGACGATGCGGAAGCGGTAACCGGGAGTGATGAAGATGTCGGTGTCGCCGCTGAAGGGAACCAGCGTCCCGTCCGGCTGCCCCGCCGTCTCCAGGATGCGCAGCGCGGTGGTGCCGACCGAGACGATCCGGCCGCCGGCCTTGCGCGTCTCGTTCACCGCCGCGGCGGTCTCCGGGCAGATCTCTCCCCATTCGCTGTGCATCTTGTGGTCGGCGATATCGTCGACCTTCACCGGCAGGAAGGTGCCGGCGCCGACATGCAGCGTCACCGGCACCCGCCGCACCCCGCGCGCATCGAGCGCTGCCAGCAGGTCGGGCGTGAAGTGCAGCCCGGCGGTGGGGGCGGCGACGGCGCCTTCGCGGGCGGCGAAGACGGTCTGGTAATCGGCGTTGTCGCCCTCATCCGCCTTGCGGCGGATGTAGGGCGGCAGCGGCATCCGGCCATGGCGGTGCAGCGCCTCCATCAGCTCCGCCCCACTGGCGGAGAAGCGCAGCCGCACCTCCATCCCGTCCTTGGCGATCACCTCGGCGCTGAAACCGTCTGCGATGTCGATGGTGTCGCCGGGCTTCAACCGCTTGCCCGGCTTGGAGAAGGTCGCCCATTCCCGCTCGCCCAGCCGCTTGTGCAGCGTGATTTCCACCGCCACCTCGCCGCGCCGGCCGTCGAGCCGGGCGGGGATGACGCGGGTGTCGTTGACGACCATCAGGTCGCCCGGCTGCAGCAGCGCCGGCAGGTCCCGCACGATCAAGTCGCGCAAGGTGGAACCCACCTCCAGCAGGCGGGCGGCGTCACGCGGCCGGACGGGATGCTCGGCGATCCGGTCGGGCGGCAGGTCGAAGTCGAAATCGGCGGTCTTCATGGGAGGCGCAAGCTATAGACCGAAGTGTGGGCGGATGGGAAGGGTTTGGGGAGGTTCCGCCTCATGCCCCCTCCCTAACCCTCCCCCGCTTTCAGCGGTGGAGGGAACTGCCGCCGCGTTCCCGTGAGGCACCCTCTCCCGCGAAGCGGGGGAGGGTCGGGGAGGGGGCACCCGCAGCGACAAACCCCCTCACTCCGCCTGCGGCAACCCCTGCGCCGCCAGCGCCGCGCTCTGCCGCGCCGTCAGCGCATCGACGTCGAAGTCGCGGATCAGCCCCTGGAACATCTGGTACCAGTTCAGTTCCGCCTTCAGATGCAGGAAGACCGAGCCAAGGCCCACCGCGGCGCGGTCCATGAAGACGAACTCGCGCGGGATCTCGACTCCGCCGACGCGGCGCAGCTCGGCATGGACCTTGGTGGCGGTCTCCCGGCCGTAATGGCCGCCGTTCGTCTCCTCGATCTTGCGCTGGCGGTCTTCCATGATCGGGGCATAGACGAAGCGCGCCCAGATGTTCAGCACGTCGACCAGCTCGTTCGACGGGTTGACGAAGCCCCAGGTGCGGTAGGCCTCCACCGCCTGCTCGCGGTTTTCGGTGCGCAGCGCGTTGTAGAGATCGATCACGCCCTTGACGAAGCTGGGCTTGAAGACGCGGATGCAGCCGAAATCCAGCAGGTTGATCGAGCGGTCGGGCCGGACCGTGTAGTTGCCCAGATGCGGATCCCCATGGATGACGCCGTAATTGTAGAAGGGCACATACCAGGCGCGGAACATGTTGATCGCCAGCTCGTCGCGCGCCTCTGGATGTTCGGCGACGAAGTCGAGGATCTTGCGGCCATGGACCCAGCCCATGGTCAGAAGCCGTTTGGTCGACAGCTCCGGCACCACGTCCGGCACATGGACGCCCTCTGTGTCGGACAGCATCGACCGGTAGAGGCGGGCCTGCTTCGCTTCGCGTTCGTAGTCCAGCTCCTCGCGCAGGCGGGCGCCGATCTCCGCCTGGATCTGGCGCGTGGAGATGGCGCTGTCCGTACGCTCGAAGATCGCGAAGATCAGGCCCAGCTGCCGAAGGTCGGCCTCCACCGCCGAAGCCATGTCGGGATATTGCAGCTTGCAGGCAAGCTCCCGCCCGTCCGGTCCGATGGCCTTGTGGACCTGACCCAGCGACGCGGCGGCGGCGGCTGTGCGCTCGAAGCTCTGGAACCGCGACTGCCAGTTGGGGCCGAGTTCGCTCGCCATCCGCCGCTTGACGAAGGGCCAGCCCATCGACGGCGCGTCGGCCTGAAGCTGCGTCAGTTCCTGGGTGTATTCCTTCGGCAGGGCGTCGGGGATGGTGGACAGGATCTGCGCCACCTTCATCAAAGGCCCTTTCAGCCCGCCGAGCGCCGCCCGCAGTTCCGCCGCATGGCGTTCCCGCTCGATGCGGATTCCCAGCACGCGCTCGCCCGCCAGCCGCGCGGCCAGCCCGCCAACGGCGGTGCCGACCCGCGCATACCGCGCGACCCGTCCGCCCCATGTGTTCTCATCGTGTTCCGGCATGCCCACAAGGTGGTGCGCCGGCGGCAAAAGGCCAGCCCTCCGCCGGTCGGAGACTGCCGGCCGATGCTCCCCGAATGATGCTGCGCCGCAATGTGCGATTTTCTTGACAGCCTTCGGAAAGAGGAGCAGGCTTCGTCTTACAGTAATCGACATCGAGGTGAAGTGAGCGAAGTTCGGAAACGCCTAACCGCACAAGCGGATGGCTTGGGCGGAGCAGTAAAAACCGATACCAGGGAGGGTGAGTAAGATCATGACTCCACCGGCGCTTACGTGATCATGCCGATTTGGTCGGCCAAGACAACTGAGATTTCAGTTCCGAATTCATTCGCCTGACTGGCGCCATCATGCGGGCCGTAGATGCCCGATGCGAAAACCCTCGCTCCACATCGGAGCGAGGGTTTTTGTTTGGCCCGGCAACCGGCGCAGATGTGACCTGCGGGGCGTCGGCGGCAGGATCGGGGCCAGGGGAATCGCATTTGAGAAAAGAGGGTAGCGCGGCGAGCTGAAATGGATTCAGTAGGGAGGCTCTGTTGGTCAGAGAAGGAGCCCCCGATGTCGTGGTACGCCAAGGTGTTTGCCGCTTTACCGGACCCTCGCACGGGGAATGCCAAGCGGCACGACCTCCTGGAGGTTCTCACGATCGCGCTGACGGCGTCGATCTGCGGGGCTGAGAGCTGTTCGGACTTTGCCGATTTTGCGGTGGACCGGGAGGCTTTGTTCCGGGACTTCCTGCGTCTGGAGAACGGGATTCCGAGCCACGACACATTCTCGCGGATCTTCCGGCTTCTCGATCCGGCCGCCTTTGCGGCGTGCTTCGGGCGGTTTCTGGACGAGTTGGGGACGGCAGGCGCGGGCGTGCTCGCCATCGACGGCAAGACGCTACGCCGCTCCTTCGACGACGCGGCGCGCGCCAACCCGCTGGCAGTGGTCACGGCGTTCGCCTCGGCCACGCGCGTGGTGGTGGGCCAGCAGAGCTTCCGGGTGGCCGAGGGCGACAGCGAGATCGTGGCGGCGCGGGCCTTGCTGGGATGCATGGACCTGACGGGATGGCTGGTGACCGCCGACGCCATCCATTGCCAAATGGACACCGCGCGCATCATTCGCGACCAAGGGGGCGACTACCTTCTGCGGCTCAAGGCCAACCACCCCGCCCTGCATGGCATGGTGGTGGACTATTTCGCCGATCCGCTGACGCTGGCCGAATTGAATACGTACGAAACCACCGATGCCGATCACGGCCGTATCGAGACCCGCCGGGCTTGGGTCAGCCATGACCTGAGTTGGCTGCGCGGTCCCAAGTCGGCTTGCTCGGAACCGGCTCTGCTCCCCGACATGGCCTGCCTGGGCATGATCGAGGCCGCCGTCGAACGCAATGGCAAAACCACCGTCACCCGCCACTATCACCTCGCCTCGCGACCGCTTGGCGCCGAAGAGTACCTCAACGCCGCTCGGGCACACTGGTCGGTGGAGAACGGCCTCCACTGGGTTCTCGACGTTACCTTCGACGAGGACCGCGCCAGAAACCGCAAGGATCACGGCCCGGAAAACCTCGCTACCCTGCGCAAACTCGCCCTCAACGTCCTCAACCGCGCCCGCCCCGACGTCTCCGTCCGCCGCAAGCGCAAACGCTCAGGATGGTCCGACGACTTCGCCAGATCCATCCTTGGGCAAATGCGATAACCCTGGGATCGGGGCCGAGAGGGGTTCCCGCGGGACCGCGATCCGGGTTACACTCCGCTCTTTAGGCGCAGCGGGGACGGTACGTGGATCTACAGGTGCAAAGCGAACGGCAGAACGACACCGGACGGTTGCGTTCGTCGGCGCTGGCGCGCCCGGTCTTCGCCGCTCTGGACCTTGGCACCAACAATTGCCGGCTGCTGATCGCCAAATCCGCACCGGGCGGTTTTCGCGTCATCGACGCCTTTTCCCGCATCGTCCGGCTGGGCGAGGGGTTGACCCGCAACGACCATCTGTCGGAGCCGGCGATGGAACGCACCATTGCGGCTCTGCGGGTCTGCGGCTCCAAGATCGAACGGCGCGGGGTGACATCCGTGCGCGCCGTGGGGACGGAGGCCTGCCGCCGCGCCGCCAACGGCACCGCCTTCGTCGAGGCGGTGGAGCGCGAGACCGGCATTGCGCTGGAGATCATCTCCAGCCAGGAGGAAGGGCGGCTGGCGCTTGCCGGCTGCGCCGCCCTGCTGGAGCCGACGCACCCCTATGCCATCGTGTTCGACATCGGCGGCGGCTCTACCGAGTTGATGTGGCTGGCGGTGGAGAAGGGGCGGGTGCCGCGCCTGCTGGACCAGACCTCCATCCGCTGCGGCGTGATCGGCCTGACCGAGGAATATGGCGGCCCCAACGTCACCCGCGCCAACTATGACCGGATGGTGGAGGCCGTGGCCGACGCCATCGCCCCGTTCGAGGCGCGCAACCGTATTCAGGAGAGCATCGCTGCCGGCAAGGTGCAGATGCTGGGCACCTCCGGCACGGTGACGACGCTGGCCGGCGTGCATCTTGGCCTCTGCCGCTACGACCGCCGGGCGGTGGACGGCAGCTATCTGCGCGTGGACCATGCCCGCACGGTGATCGACCATCTGGTCTCCCAGGATTTCGACGGCCGCGCCCGCCATCCCTGCATCGGGCAGGACCGCGCCGATCTGGTGGTCGCCGGCTGCGCCGTCCTGGACGCGCTGTGCGATGTCTGGCCGGTGGAACGGCTGCGGATCGCCGACCGCGGCCTGCGCGAAGGGATTCTGGTGGACCTGATGGGGGCCGCCGGCGAGTGACCGGATTTGGCCGGCGAGCGGCCGGACTTATATAGGCGGGGCAGGGGAGACGGTTCCCCGCCCGTGCCGGATGACCGAGGAACTGCAGCGATCATGACCGAAAAGACTCCGTCGACGCGCCCGGGCGGGCGCCGTGCCACGGTCCGTGTGAAGACCGCCGGCAAGCGCACGGAATCCTCCAAGCGCTGGCTGGAGCGCCACCTGAACGACCCCTATGTGGCCGAGGCGACCAAGCGCGGCTACCGTTCGCGCGCCGCCTTCAAGCTGCTGCAGCTGGACGAGAAGTTCCGCCTGCTCGGCCCCGGCAAGCGCGTGGTCGATCTCGGCGCCGCCCCCGGCGGCTGGACGCAGATCGCTGTGGAGAAGGTGCAGACCGCCAAGGACGGCTGGAAGGTCGTCGGGCTCGACATCCTTCCGATGGACCCGGTCCCCGGCGCCACCACCATGCAGGCCGACTTCCTTGAGGAGGGGGCCGCTGAGGCGTTGAAGGAAGCGCTGGGCGGCCCGGCCGATCTGGTGCTGAGCGATATGGCCGCGCCCACCACCGGCCACCAGCAGACCGACCATCTGCGCATCATGGGGCTGGCCGAGGCCGCCTACGACTTCGCCGAGGAGGTGCTCGCTCCCGGCGGCGCCTTCGTCGCCAAGCTGTTCCAGGGCGGGGCGGAGCGTTCGCTGCTCGACCGGCTGCGGCGCGACTTCGCCGTGGTCAAGCACGCCAAGCCGCCGGCCAGCCGTGCGGAGTCGTCGGAGACCTACGTCGTCGCCACCGGCTTCCGCGGCGGCAACGTGAACGACTGACTACGACTCTTTTCGCACTTGCATAACAGATGCTGTGTGCGCACGGGTTCACAAGCCCATGGTCTTGTGTATAAGTGCGCCACGTTTATCTTCCGGGAGATTAGACACATGGCGCGCGACACCAAAATCCGCGAGGCCCTGACATTCGACGACGTGCTGCTGGTTCCGGCCGAGAGCTCGGTCCTGCCGAACGACGTGGACACCCGGACAAGATTGACGAAGACCATCGAACTGGGCATCCCCCTGATGTCCTCAGCGATGGATACGGTGACCGAGAGTCGGCTTGCCATCGCCATGGCCCAGGCCGGCGGCATCGGCGTCGTCCACCGCAACCTGACCATCGAGCAGCAGGCCGAAGAGGTCCGCAAGGTCAAGCGGTTCGAATCGGGCATGGTCGTCAACCCGATCACCATCACGCCGAACGCCACCCTGGCCGACGCGCTGCAGCTGATGGCCGACTACCGCATCTCCGGCATCCCGGTGGTCGAGAGCCGCGACCAGCTCGGCAGCGGCAAGCTGGTCGGCATGCTGACCAACCGCGATGTCCGCTTCGCGACCGATCCCAAGCAGCCGGTCAGCGAACTGATGACCAAGGAGCTGGTGACCGTCCGCGAGGGCGTCAGCCAGGAGGAAGGCAAGCGCCTGCTCCACCAGCACCGCATCGAGAAGCTGCTGGTCGTCGACGAGGATTACCGCTGCATCGGCCTCGTCACCGTCAAGGACATCGAGAAGGCGCAGGCCTATCCGAACGCCTGCAAGGACAGCAAGGGCCGCCTGCGCGTCGCCGCCGCCACCGGCACCGGCAATGACGGTCTGGCCCGTGCCGAGGCCCTGTTCGATGCCGGCGTCGACGTGCTGGTGGTCGACACCGCGCACGGCCACTCCGCCAAGGTGCTGGAGCAGGTCCGCGCCGCCCGCGCCATGTCCGGCTATACCCAGGTGATCGCCGGCAACGTCGCCACTGCCGAGGCGGCCAGGGCGCTGATCGACGCCGGTGCGGACGCCGTCAAGGTCGGCATCGGTCCGGGCTCCATCTGCACCACCCGCATCATCGCCGGGGTTGGCGTGCCGCAGTTGACCGCGGTGATGGATGTGGTGGAGGAGTGCGAGAAGCACGGCATTCCGGTGATCGCCGACGGCGGCATCAAGTATTCGGGCGATCTGGCCAAGGCCATTGCCGGCGGTGCCAGCGTCGCCATGCTGGGCAGCCTGTTTGCCGGCACCGACGAGAGCCCGGGCGAGGTCATCCTGTTCCAGGGCCGTTCCTACAAGAGCTATCGCGGCATGGGCTCGGTCGGCGCCATGGCGCGCGGCTCGGCGGATCGTTACTTCCAGCAGGAGGTTTCCACCATGAAGCTGGTGCCGGAAGGCGTCGAGGGCCGCGTCCCCTACAAGGGGCCGGTGTCGGCGGTCATCCACCAGCTGGTCGGCGGCCTGCGCGCGGCCATGGGCTACACCGGCAGCGCCTCCATCGCCGAGATGCGCGAGAAGTGCCAGTTCGTCCGCATTACCAACGCGGGCTTGCGCGAAAGCCACGTCCACGACATCACCATCACCAACGAATCGCCGAACTACCGGCAGGGCTGAGGTGAGGTTGGGGGTAGGCGTCGGCTGACGAATGCCCCCCTCCCTGACCCTCCCCCACCTTCTGTAGGAGAGGGGACTGCCGCTGTCTTTTACATAAGTCTCGCCAAGCGTCCTACCCCCTCTCCCGCGGAACGCGGGGGAGGGATGGGGAGGGGGCACTCGAAGCAGAACTTCAGCCTACGGCGCCCGCCCCCTCAGCCACCTGCTTCCAGAACTGCCACCCGCCCAGCCGCACGCCGACAGCAAGGCTGGTGAAGGGAATGCGCAGTTCGATGTCCCGCGGTTGGAAGAAGGTCAGACGTTCCGGCTCGCCATGCGCGTCGAACTCCAACCGGGCACCCTTCGGCTCCGGCGCGTATTCGTCGCTCATCACCTGCCAGATTTCCAGGTCGCCGCCATGGTTGGTGATCTTGTACTGACCGCAGCGCCAAGCCGTCGATTCGCCGACGCTGCCCTCCACCACCTTCTTGTCGCCTTCCATCCGCACGTCGCCGACCCCGGCGGCCTCGCCCTTCATAGAGGGGCCCTGGGTCTCGGCCCGGAAGCCCAGCCGCAGCCAGCCGGAACGGCCGTAAGGGATCAGGCGGCGCACGGCACGGGCGTCCTCCGCCGCGAAATGGTCGGGATCGTCATAGAGGATGCGGTCCAGAGCAGCGGCGACGATCATGCGGTCGTCGATGCGCAGGTCCGGGAGATGGGCTTTGCTCATCAGGCAGGCGGACTCCGAAAAGATGTGCCCGTCAGTATATAGGCACTCCGGCCGGCCGTCGCCCCGATGCCGAAATGCGGCGGCATGGCACCCGGTCCTGAAGACTCCCGAAACCGCTCCCCAGGCGCTATCCTGCGCCGCCCTCCCCGGAAGCCTCCGCGGGACGCCCCCGATTCGTCATGAGACGCGCCATGCAGGACCTGTTCGACACGCCGCCCAATCCCCGCAGCATCGATGTCGAGGCGCTGACGCCGGATCAGGCGGCGGCGGACCTGGCGGCGCTGGCCGCCGAGATCGCTCATCACGACCGGCTCTATCACCAGCAGGACCAGCCGGAGATCTCCGACGCCGACTATGACGGGTTGGTCCGCCGCAACCTCGCCATCGAGACGCGCTTCCCCGAGCTGCGACGTGCCGATTCGCCCAGCCTGCGGATCGGCGCCGCCCCGGCCGCCGGCTTCGGCAAGGTGCGGCACGCGATCCCCATGCTGTCGCTGGGCAACGCCTTCGCGGCCGAGGATGTGGCCGAGTTCGATGCCCGCGTCCGTCGTTTCCTCGGCCTGTCCGACGACGCACCGCTGACCTTCGTGGCGGAGCCGAAGATCGACGGGCTGTCCTGCTCGCTGCGCTACGAGAAGGGCGAACTGGTGCTCGCCGCCACCCGCGGCGACGGGGCGGAGGGCGAGAACGTTACCGCCAACGTCCGCACCATCCGCGACGTGCCGCACCGCCTGCCGGCTCCCTTTCCCGCCGTGCTGGAGGTCCGCGGCGAGGTCTATATGAACCGCGAGGACTTCCTGGCGATGAACGCCGCCCGCGCCGAAAAGGGTGAGCAGCTGTTCGCCAATCCACGCAACGCGGCGGCCGGCAGCCTGCGCCAGCTCGACCCGTCGATCACCGCGTCCCGGCCGCTCTGCTTCTTCGGCTATGCCTTGGGCGAGGTGTCGGAGCCGATTGCCGAAACCCAATGGGGCATCCGCGAGCGGCTGAAAGGATGGGGCTTCCAGTTGAACCGGCCGGCGGAGCTGTGCGACGGCAAGGACAAGCTGCTGGCCTATTACGACGGCATCGGCCGCCGCCGCGCCGGCCTGCCCTTCGACATCGACGGCGTCGTCTACAAGGTCGACAGCCTGGAGCTTCAGCAGCGCCTCGGCTTTGTCAGCCGGGCGCCGCGCTGGGCCATCGCCCACAAGTTTCCGGCCGAACAGGCGCAGACGCGGCTGAAGGCGATCACCATCCAGGTCGGCCGCACCGGGGCGCTGACGCCTGTCGCGGAGCTGGAGGACATCACCGTCGGCGGCGTCGTGGTCAGCCGCGCCACCCTGCACAACGAGGACGAGATCGCCCGCAAGGACATCCGCGTCGGCGACCTCGTGGTCGTCCAGCGGGCGGGCGACGTCATCCCGCAGGTGGTGGAGGTGGTGCTGTCGCAACGCCCGGCCGACTCCGTGCCCTATGTCGCGCCGGAGACCTGCCCGGTCTGCGGCAGCCTCGCCATCCGCGAGGCGGGCGAAGTGGTGCGGCGCTGCACCGGCGGCCTGATCTGCGCGGCGCAGGCGAAGGAGCGGCTCCGCCACTTCGTCTCGCGCGACGCCTTCGACATCGAGGGGCTGGGCGAGAAGATCATCGAGGAGTTCTGGGACGAGGGCTTCATCAAGTCGCCGGCTGACATTTTCACCCTTGAAGGCCGGGTCGAACTGATCGGCCGGCCAGGCTGGAAGGAGAAGTCGGTCCAGAACCTGTTCAAGGCGATCAACGAACGTCGCGATGGCATCGACCTGCACCGGGTGATCTACGCCCTCGGCATCCGCCATGTCGGCGAGGTGACGGCCAAGTCTCTGGCCCGCCAATACCGGACGATGCAGGGGTGGGTCGATGGCATGCGGGCGGCGGAGCGGGCGATGCCCGGTCAGGAATGGCGCGATCTGCACGCGTTGAACGGAGTCGGCCCGGTCACCGCCGACACCATCCTGGCCTGGTTCGCCGATGCGGAGAGCGCCGCCAAGCTGGATTTCTATGCGGGCAGCGAAGCGCTGCGGCTGGAGACGATCATCGGCTCGCTCGGCATCAAGCGGCTGAACACGCGCGCCGCCCAGGCGCTGGCCACCCGGTACGGCACTCTCGCCGACTGGCGGGCGGCGATGGAGCGGGCGGTGGCGCAGGCGCCGGGGCGGCCCTGGCTCGACCTTGTCGCCACGCCGGACGTCGGCGAGGTGGCGGCGGAGGAACTGGCCGGTTTCTTCGCCGAGGACCGCAATCTCGTCATCGTCGGGGAGTTGGCCCAGCGGCTGACCGTGCTGGAGGCGGAGGTGCCGAAGGCCAGCAACTCCCCCATCGCCGGCAAGACGGTGGTCTTCACCGGCACGCTGGAGCGGATGACGCGGTCCGAGGCGAAGGCGCGGGCGGAATCGCTGGGTGCCAAGGTTGCCGGCTCGGTTTCCGGCAAGACCGATTATCTGGTCGCCGGGGCCGATGCCGGCAGCAAGGCGGCCAAGGCCAAGGAATTGGGCGTCGAGATCCTGACCGAGGAGGAATGGCTGGCCAAGATCGGCGGTTGACCCGGCAGTGCCGCCGCAGCTTGCCAAAATGTCGCATCCCCGTCCGCTCTGGTTGACGGGCGGGGATGGGAAGAGTGGAATCAGAAAAGGCTTATAGGCAGTAGCGAAACCATGCCGGACAGGCGGACCGACCCCGGACCGGGGCGGTATCGACGGGCGGTCAACGCCCGCATCCGTCTGCCGGCACCCAACGATGGGGGACGAAGGAAACGCCATGGAACCGATTCAATGGTCGCGCTGGATGAGCGTGGGCAATGACGCGCTCGACGAGGATCACCGAGTCCTGATCGCCATCGTCAACAAGCTGTATGACGAGGCCAGCCGCCAGGACCCCGCCCTGATCGAAGCGATCCTGGACGAGCTGATCGCCTACACCCGGCATCATTTCGCGGAGGAGGAGGCGCAGATGCAGCGCCTGAACTACCCGACCTTCGCCGCGCACAAGGCATTGCACGACCGGCTGACCCGGCAGGTCGAAAGCTATCGCGACGACTTTCGGGCCAATGGCGGGTCCATCAGCGGCGAGGAGGTCTTCCTCTTCTGCTCCGACTGGCTCGGCAAGCACATCCTGAAGGAAGACACCCGCTTCGGCGAGTACGCCGGCAGTGAGGCGGAACTGGCTGTGGCGGGGTAGGGGCGCTCCCTTTCCCATCGCGGCAAGGAGCACTCCCGAAGCGCCATCTAAAGAAAATTACTTAAAATACTGAAACAACTCGAAAATTCTAAAGTGCGATGAGACTGCAACCGGCGCCCACCCCAAGAGGGGAGGGCGCTTTCTTTTTTGCAGGTTTCTCCCCGCTGGCGGGGGAGGGGAGTCCGCACAAAGAAAAAGCCCTCCCCGAGAGGGGAGGGCAGGGGCAAACCCAATCGAAAACCGGGCTGATCGAAAACCCGCGGTGGTCAGGCGACCGCCAACTGCTCCAGGCCGCGGCGCGCGACCGGCAGCGACACGGCCGTCTCGTAGCGCCAGGCGCTGCGGTCGGCGAACAGGGCGCGCAGCAGCTGGTTGTTCAGGGCATGGCCGGAACGGACGCCGTGGAAATGGCCGACGATGGGCGCACCGGCCAGATACAGGTCGCCGACGGCGTCCAGGATCTTGTGACGCACGAACTCGTCGCTGAAGCGCAGGCCATCGGCATTCAGCACCGTGTCGCCGGAGATGACCACCGCGTTGTCGAGCGAGCCGCCGCGGGCGAGGCCCATCTTGCGCAGCCCCTCGACCTCGTGCAGGAAGCCGAAGGTGCGGGCGCGGCTGATCTCGTCCTTGAAGCTGTCCGTGTCGATCTCCAACGCATGCGCCTGACGGGAGATGGCGGCGCTGTCGAAATCGATCTCGAAGCTGTAGGTCGTGGCGTCGTCGGGGGTGAAGGACGCGCTCTTCACACCGTCACCGATGACGACCGGCTTCAGGATGCGGATGACGCGGCGCGGAGCCTTCTGCACGGCGATGCCGGCCTGCTCGATGGCGGCGACGAAGGGGGCGGCGCTGCCGTCCATGATCGGCACCTCGATGCCGTCCAGCGAAACGACGGCATTGTCGATGCCGCAGCCGGCCAGCGCGGACATTAGATGCTCGATCGTGCCGACGGTGGTGCCATGTTCGTTGCCGATCACGGTGCACAGGCGGGTGTCCACCACCGTGTCCCAACGCGCCGGAATGACGGCGGCGGCGCCACGGATGTCGGTGCGATGGAAGGTGATCCCGGAATTCGCATCGGCCGGCGAAATCGTCAGCGTGACGATGACGCCCGAATGCAGACCGACGCCGGCAATCGTCACCGACTTCTTCAGGGTCTGCTGGAACATGCCGTCCGCGTTGCTGCGATTGTTGGCCACGATGTCTTTTCCATCTTGGTCATGAAGGGGAGGTTCCCGGCGATGCAGCGCCACATGATCTTGTAAGATCATCGCGTCGGCTGCTTTCGCTTTCGACCATGCTCATAGGTAACACCCGGCCTCGGAAATCGGCAAATCACTCATTGTTACCGTTTGTTGCAGGGCAAAAGAGGCGAGAATTGCAAACAATCGGATATACGCACAATAGTGATGCAACAAAAAATCCCCGGAAACGCACGGGGGCGTTCCGGGGTCCGAGAGGTTCGGTCAGGTTGTGGAGCCGCCGGCGCCGCGATTGGGAGGCTGCGGCGACGGCGGTTATCTCCGGCTTTCGCCGGGATCGGCCGACCGCCGCGAAAAATGTCGCGGCGGTCCGGAACGGTGGGTGCTCAGTTCGCCTGACGGCGCAGGAAGGCCGGGATGTCCAGTTCCTCCTGATCGCCCGGCTTGGCATCGGCACGCGGGGCCGGGGCCATCTGCTGCGGAGCGGCCGGATAGCCAGGCGCCTGCGGGGCCTGCTGCGGAGCCGTCTGCTGCTGCGGATAGACCGGCGCCTGCTGTGGGGCCGGCGGGTAGGACGGGGCCGGCTGATAGGCCTGGGGTGCCTGCGGCTGCTGCGGGTAAGTCGGCTGCTGCTGCGGATAGCCCTGCGGGGCCGGTTGGTACTGCTGCGGAGCCGGCTGCGGCTGGTAGGCCTGGGGCGCAGGCTGCGGGGCCGGCGGGGGCACCGGCTCCGACTTGCGGCCGAGGCCGGTCACCAGGCCGAACAGAAAGTTGCCCTTGCGGGCCGGTGCCGGCTCCGGAGCGGGGGCCGGCGCCGGTGCCGGGCCGACCGAGAGGCCGCCCGGATGCGGCTGGTGGGCCTGCGGGGCGGGATGGTGGTGATGCTGCTGGGCCGCCGGGGCCTGCTGCGGTTGCGGCTGGAACTGCGGCTGCTGCTGGTGAGCCTGCGGCGCATGCTGCTGGGCGGCATGCTGCTGCGGCTGGGGGGCGGCCAGCGGCGCGGCGCCGACGGTCACCGGCTGGCGCGGACCGGCGTCGGCCGGCTTCGGCGCAAAGAAATGGCCGCCCTGGTTCTCGCCGTGCAGCGGACCGGCGGCGGGCTTCGGCGTCTCTCCCTGTTGAGGAGCGTGCTGCTGGGCCGGGTCATGCTGGATCGCGGCAGCGCCGGCCGTCACCGGCTGCGGGGTGCGCAGGCCGGCGGCGGCGCTCGGGATCGCCGAGGCCGGGGCAGCGACCGGCGCGCCGGTCAGGTTGCCGGGAGCGGCCGGCTTCTTGGCGCGGTCGCCGGGGACGAGCGACAGGTTGACCGGATGCAGGGTACGCGGGTTGCTCATCGCCGCGGCATCGATGCCGGTGGCGACGACCGATACGCGCATCACGCCGTCCAGCGAGCTGTCGAAGGTCGAACCGAAGATGATGTTGGCGTCGGGATCGACCTCGTCACGGACACGGTTGGCGGCCTCGTCGACCTCGAACAGGGTCATGTCGTAGCCGCCGGTGATGTTGATGAGGACGCCGCGGGCACCCTTCATCGACACGTCGTCCAGCAGCGGGTTGGAAATGGCGGCCTCGGCGGCTTCGATGGCGCGGCGCTCGCCGCTGGCCTCGCCGGTGCCCATCATCGCCTTGCCCATCTCGGTCATGACGGACCGGATGTCGGCGAAGTCCAGGTTGATCAGGCCGGGCATCACCATCAGATCGGTGACACCGCGCACGCCCGAATGCAGAACGTCGTCGGCCATCTTGAAGGCGTCCGCGAAGGTCGTCTTCTCGTTGGCGATGCGGAACAGGTTCTGGTTCGGAATGATGATCAGGGTGTCGACATACTGCTGCAGCTCGGCGATGCCGCCTTCGGCCAGCCGCATGCGATGGCCGCCCTCGAAATGGAAGGGCTTGGTGACGACGCCGACGGTCAGGATGCCGCGTTCGCGGGCCGCGCGCGCGATGACCGGTGCCGCACCGGTGCCGGTGCCGCCGCCCATGCCGGCGGTGATGAACACCATGTTGGAGCCTTCGAGATACTGGACGATCTCGTCGATTTGCTCCTCGGCCGAGGCGCGTCCGACATCCGGCTTGGAGCCGGCGCCGAGGCCGCGGGTGGTGCCGGTGCCCAGCTGGATGCGCTTTTCGCACAGCGAACCCTTCAGAGCCTGCGCGTCGGTGTTGCCGACGACGAAGTCCACGCCCTCCAGGTTCGACTTGATCATGTTGTTGACGGCGTTGCCGCCGGCACCGCCGACGCCGAAGACGGTGATGCGCGGCTTCAGTTCGGGCTCGATCTGGGGAATGGTCACGTTGATCATTGTGTTCAGGCCTCCACAACCTGTTTTCGTTCGGTTTGATGTTCGATATGCCGCGACCGGCGCCCGGTTGTGTCCGGTGTCTGTCCGTTCGGGAATCGGTGGATGGCGACGGGAAGGATCATCTACAGATTCTCCCGCAGCCACAGGCCGACGCGGCCGATGAGCCCGGTGGACGCGACCGCCTCGTGGCCGGTCACCATCAGCTCCGTCGGGTTGCGGACGGCGTGTAGCAGAAGGCCCGCGACCGTCGCGAAGGCCGGCCCGCCATGCGCCTCGTTGAGGCCGGCGATCCGGGTCGGGCGGGCGATGCGGACCTGTTTGTCCAGGATCGGGGCGGCCATGTCGCGCGTGTTCGGCAGCTGGCTGGCGCCGCCGGTCAGCACGACGCGCCGGCCGACCAGCCGGGCATGGCCCGACTGCTCGATGGCGCTGCGCACCTCCTCGAAGATTTCCTCCATCCGCGCCTGGATGATGCTGACCAGGAAGGAGCGCGGGTGGCTGGCGGTGCCGCTGCCGCTGCGCTCGTCCTCACCGATCTGCGGCACCTCGATCATCTCGCGCTCGTCGGCCGGGTTCACCCTGGCGCTGCCGTAGAGCACCTTCAGCCGTTCGGCATGGACCAGCGGCGTGGCCAGCCCGTGGGCGATGTCGTTGGTGACATGCCGGCCGCCCAATGGCACGAAGCCGGTCCAGACCAGATTGCCCTCGGCGAAGATCGAGATGGTGGTGCCGCCGCCGCCGATGTCGACGCAGGCCGCTCCCATCTCCATCTCGTCCTCCACCAGACAGGCGAGGCCGGAGGCGAAGGGGCTGACCACGATGGACTCGATGTTCAGGTGGCAGCGTGCGATGCAGGCGTGCAGTGTGCGGATGGCGCCGGCCGCCGCGGTGACGACATGCAGCTGGGCGCCCAGCGAATGGCCGCTCATCCCCTTGGGATCGCGGATGCCGCGGCTGCCGTCCAGGCTGAAGCCCAGCGGGATGGTGTGGATCAGCGCCTGATCGGGGCCGGCCTGCAGGGTGCGGGCATGGGCCATGGCGCGGCGGATGTCGCCTTCCGTCACCTCCTGGCCGGAGACGGGGACCGTGGCGGTGAAGGCGTGGGAGCGCGGCTGGCCCATCGACAGGTTGACGACGACGTCGTGCACCGTCTCGCCGGCCATCTGCTCGGCGGCATGCACGGCGGCGCCGATCGAGGTTTCCGCCGCCTCCATGTCGATGATGGTCCCGGCGCGGATGCCCGTGGCGATCTGGTGGCCGACGCCGATCACGCGGAGGGAGCCGGGCTCCTCCATCCGCGCGATGACGCAGCACACCTTCGTCGAGCCGACGTCGAGCGCCGTGACGATTCCGCCACGGGCCGGCCGCTTCGGCTTCTTGGCGCCGTTGAATCCCATCCCGAACATGCCCCCCAAACGTCCTCTCTACTCCTGTCTGCCGGCGACGGGCTTTCCCCGGAAAGGCCCGCCGCCGGTCCGTCCTTACGATTTCTTGCCGTTCTTCTTCTTCGACTCATCCTCCCAGCCCGGAAGCTGGGCGGTGGCGGAGGTCTGGATCGCGGCGCGGCCGGGCAGCCGCAGGTCGATGGCAACGATGTCGCGGTCCAGCACATGGCTGGCCGTCTGCATCTGCTCCAGCTGCAAAAGGGCGCGGCGCATCTCCGCGGTGCCCTCCGGCAGCTTGACCGTCACGCCATTGCTGAGCTGCAGGTTCCAGCGCCGGTCGCTGATCCAGCTGGCCGAGGACAGCATCGGGGCGATCGTGGGCGCGCTGTCCAGCGCCGACAGCAGGGTGTGGACCTGCTGCGGGGCGTTGGCCCCGATCACCTGGGGCAGCGTATCGATGCGCTGGTTGCCACGGCGGGCCAGCTCCGCCGCGTCGGCCAGCGGACGGCCGGCGCGGTCGATGACGGTGAACTGCCGCTCATGCTGCCAGATCGCCATCGGCTGGCGTTCCGACAGGCGGATGTAGAGGAAACCGGGCAGCCGGCGCTCGATGGAGGCCGACGACACCCAGGGAAGCTCTTCCAGCCGCTGCTTGGCCTCGGCGAGGTCGATGGACAGGATCGGCTCGCCCCGCCGCACGCCCAGCGCGTCCAGCACGGCGTCGCGCTCGGTCTCGCTGCGGCCGACCACCAGGATCTCCGACAGGCGGAAGCCCAGGTCGCCGGTGGTCTGGATGACGCTGTCCCGCGCCGCGTCCAGCGTGTCGGCCAGGGTGCCGCGCTTCCATGTCGTGCCGGCGGCGGCGGTCAACCCCAGCACAGGCACCAGGATCAACGCCGCCTTGACGGCCGAACGGGTCCAGCGCGGCCAGGCGCGCCGCCGCTTTCCCTTCTGCGCCGACGCGGCCATGGCGCGCGGCGGAGTCGGCATCTCGTCGCGGGCACGCGCGCCGGCGGCGGCGGCGCGGAAGTCCGGGTCGGCCATCAGGCGAGCTGACATGCGGCATTCTCCACCAGCCAGCCGACCAGTGCGCCGTAGGAAATCCCCACATGCGCAGCCTGCTCGGGCACCAGCGACAGGGGCGTCATGCCTGGCTGGTTGTTGATCTCCAGGAAGTACAGCCCGTCGGTTCCCGGCCGGCTGTCATCCCAGCGGAAGTCGCTGCGCGAGACACCCCGGCAGCCCAGGGTGTGGTGCGCCAGCACCGCCAGTCGCTTCGCCTCCTCCGCCACGGCCTCGGGGATCGCGGCGGGGATGGTGTGGACGGCATGGCCGGCGCTGTATTTCGCGGTGTAGTCGTAGACCTGAGCCTGGAAGACGATCTCGGTCACCGCCAAGGCGCGGTCACCCATGACGCCCACGGTCAGTTCGCGACCGGGGATGAACTCCTCGACCAGCACGCGCTCCCCAAAGGTCCCCCCGAAGGAGCCATCGTCGCCGACCGGGCTGTTCTGCCCCTCGCGGACCAGGGTTACGCCAACGGTCGAGCCCTCGTCCACAGGCTTGACGATATAGGGCGCCGGCATGGGGTGGGCGCCGCCGGCGATCTCCCCACGGGACAGCACCATTCCTTTGGGGGAGCGGATGCCGACGGTGTCCAGCACGCGCTTGGTCATCGCCTTGTCCATGGAGATGGCCGCGGCCTGGACGCCGGAATGGGTGTAGGGCAGACCCAGGAACTCCAGCACGCCCTGGATCGTCCCATCCTCGCCGCCGCGGCCGTGCAGGGCGTTGAACACCACGTCGGGGCGCGGGTTGGTCAGGGCGTGCATCAGCCCGCCCAGGTCGCGCTGCACGTCGATGGCGGTGACGCGGTAGCCTTCCTCTTCCAGCGCCTTGGCGACGCCGGCACCGCTGACCAGCGACACCTCGCGCTCGGCCGACCAGCCGCCCATCAGGACGGCGACATGCTTCTTGTGGGCGTGGAGAAGGGCTTCGGTCATTGGGCGGTGCTTCCTTCGGCGGCAGGGATGCCGATGCGCTTGATTTCCCAGTCCAGCGTCACGCCGCTGGTCTCGAACACGCGGCGGCGGACCTCCTCGCCCAGCGCTTCCAGCTGCGCGGCGGTGGCCATGCCGTTGTTGATCAGGAAGTTGCAGTGCTTTTCCGAGACCTGGGCGTCGCCGATGGACAGGCCGCGGCAGCCGGCCCGGTCGATCAGCTCCCACGCCTTGTGGCCATCAGGATTCTTGAAGGTCGAACCGCCGGTGCGCGAGCGGACCGGCTGGCTGTCGGCGCGCTTGTCGGAGATCTCGGCCATGCGGCGCGCGATTTCCAGCGGGTTGCCGGGTTCGCCGCGCAGGATGGCGCCGGTGAAGATGCAATCCTCCGGCGCTGCGCTGTGGCGGTAGGTGAAGCCCATGCCGGCATGGCTGAACTCCAGCCGCCGGCCGTCGCGCGCGACGGCGGTGGCGGAGACCAGCACATCGGCCAGCTCGCGGCCATAGGCGCCGCCGTTCATGCGCAAGGCACCGCCGATGGTGCCGGGAATGCCCGACAGGAACTCCAGCCCGGCGATGCCGGCATCTCGGGCGACCATGGCGACGTTGAGGTCGAGCGCCGCCGCCCCGGCGTTCAGCGTCATGCCGTCGGCAGCGATATCGGTGAAGCCGCGGCCGAGGCGGATGGTGACGCCCGGCACACCGCCGTCCCGCACCAGCAGGTTGGAGGCGACGCCGATCACCGTCACCGGCACCTCGGCGGGCAGGGCCGCCAGGAAGTCGGCGAGGTCGTCGGCGTCGGCCGGGCGGAACATCACCTCCGCCGGGCCGCCGACGCGGAACCACGTCACCGGCGCCAGCGGGGCGTCGGCGGTCAACCGGCCGCGCACGACGGGCATCCGTTGGATCAGATGGCCGTCGGGGGCGTTCATCCGGGGCGCCGCCGTCATCGACCGGCGCCGTAGAGGGCCGACAGCTCGCCCGGCAGGGCATTCGCCCATTGGGTGATGTTGCCGGCGCCCAGGCAGACCACGAAGTCGCCGGGCTTGGCCATCTCGCGCACGACCTGCGCCAGCTCCTGCGCGTTCTGCAGAGCCACGACATGGCGGTGGCCGTGCATGCGCAGACCTTCCACCAGACTGTCGCGGCTGACGCCCTCGATCGGCGTCTCACCGGCGGCATAGACGTCGGCGACGATCACGGCGTCGGCGTCGTTGAAGCAGGTGCAGAACTCTTCGAACAGGGCGGCCAGGCGGGAGTAGCGGTGCGGCTGGACAACGGCGATGGTGCGGCCGGTGCCTGCGGTGCGCGCGGCCTTCAGCACCGCGGCGATCTCCACCGGGTGGTGGCCGTAATCGTCGATGACGGTGATGCCGTTGGCCTCGCCGGTCTTGGTGAAGCGGCGCTTCACGCCCTGGAACTTGGCCATGCTGTCGCGCATCACCACGTCGGGCAGGCCCATCTCGTTGCCGACCGCGAAGCAGGCCAGAGAGTTCTGGACATTGTGCGGCCCGTACATCGGCAGGCGCACGCCGGCGATGGCGCGGCTCTCGCCGGTGTGGCGGTCATAGATCAGCACGTCGTACTTGGCGCCGTCGGGCCCCAGCTCCACGTTCACCGCGCGGATGTCGGCCTGCGGCGAGAAGCCGTAGGTGACGATGCGGCGGTCCGACACGCGCGGGATCATCGCCTGCACCTCGGGATGGTCGATGCAGAGCGCGGCAAAGCCGTAGAAGGGGATGTTCTGGACGAAGCTGTCGAAGGCGGCCCGCGCGTTGTCGAAGGTGCCGTAGAAGTCCAGATGCTCCGGATCCATGTTGGTGACCACGGCGATGCAGGCCGGCAGCTTCACGAAGGTGCCGTCGCTCTCGTCCGCCTCGACCACCATCCAGTCACCGGTGCCGAGCCGGGTGTTGGAGCCGTAGGCGTTGATGATGCCGCCGTTGATGACGGTCGGGTCGAGGTTGGCATGCTCCAGCATGTGGCCGACCATCGAGGTCGTCGTGGTCTTGCCATGGGTGCCGCCGATGGCGATGGCCCATTTCAGCCGCATCAGCTCGCCGAGCATCTCGGCGCGGCGGACCACCGGCACCAGGGCGGCGCGGGCGGCGACCACTTCCGGATTGTCGCGCTTGACCGCGGAGGAGACGACGACCACGGCGGCGCCGGCGATGTTCTCGCCGCGATGGCCGACGAACACCTTGATTCCCAGTTCGCGCAGGCGCTTGACGTTGGCGTTCTCGGCGAGGTCGGAACCCTGGACGGTATAGCCCAGGTTCCGCAGAACCTCGGCGATGCCGCTCATGCCGATGCCGCCGATGCCGACGAAGTGGATGGTGCCGATCGAGAGGGGGAGGGCGCGCATGTCAGGCTTACTTTCCGCGGCGAAGCATCAGGCGAAGGGTGGCGTCGACCGCCCCGTCGGACAGGTCGTTGGGAAGGGGTTGCGATCCGTGGATCATCGACAGGCGGTCGCGCAGAAACCCGCCTTCGGCGAGGAAGCGCGGCACCAGCGGGCAGCCCGGACGGTTGTACCAGCCGCCTTCGGTCCTGGTCATGTCCGCAGGCCAGTCCTGCAGCGGGCGCGGCGTCGGTCGGGTCAGAGACCTGGTTTTGTTGATCATTCCGCGGCCCCCTTGGCGCTGGCGCCGGCGGATGAGCGCCGGGCGTTGTGGGATCGGTCGTGGTCGGTCGTGGTCGGGTCGGACCCGGCGTCGGCGCCGTGTAGCTTCGGCAAGCCGTCGTCCAGCATCGCCAGAACGGCGTCGGCCAGGGCGCTGGCGGCGTCGGCGGTGCCCCAGCCATGGGCGGCCCGAGCCGCGGCGGACAATGGCTGCGGGTCGGCCAACAGGGCGGACAGCCGTTCGGCCAGTGCGCCCGCGGTGAAGGCGGGCTGCGGCACCAGCCAGGCGGCGCCGACCTCGGCAAGATGGCGGGCGTTGGCGGTCTGGTGGTCGTCGGTGGCGTGCGGGTAGGGCACCAGGATCGCCGGGCGTCCGACGCAGGTCAGCTCGGCGATGGTGGAAGCGCCGGCGCGGGTGACGGCGAGGTGGCAGGCGGCCAGCCGTTCCGGCACGTCGCGGAAGAAGGTCTGCAGCTCCAGCCGGGCGAGGCCCAGCGGCTCCAGCGCATCGCGGGCGGCTTCCAGGTCTTCGGGCCGGCATTGCTGCGCCAGATGGATGCGGGCGCGGAGGTTCTCCGGCAGCAGGGCCAGCGCGGCGGGGATCACCTCGGAAAAGACGCGGGCGCCCTGGCTGCCGCCCATCACCAGCAGGCGGACGGGACCGCCGGGCTGCGGCGCCTCGTAGGGGGAGAGGCGGCGGGCGGCGACGGCGGGACGGACCGGGTTGCCGGTGCGGACGATCTTGGCGCGCTGCGCCTCGCCCAGCTTCTCGATGCCGGGGAAGGCGACGGCGATGCGGCGGGCGCCCGCGATCAGCATCCGGTTGGCGCGGCCGAGGACGGCGTTCTGCTCGTGCAGCAGGGCCGGCAGCTTGGATTGGATGGCGGCATAGACGGTTGGAACGGACGGGTAGCCGCCGAAGCCGACCACCGCGGCGGGCTCGAGCTGCCGCATCAGCGCGCGCGCTTCCAGCAACCCCAGCCCCATCTGCAGGGCGGCCTTCAGCTTGCCGGCGATTCCGGCGCCGGGGGAGGCGGCGCGGATGCGATGGACCGGCACTTCCGGCAGGTTGTCGCCAAAGGCATGGCCGCGCTTGTCGGTCACCAGCGTCACGGCGCGGCCGCGGGCCAGCAGCTCGCGCGCCAGCGCCTCGGCCGGGAACATATGCCCGCCGGTGCCGCCCGCGGCCAGCACGATCGCCTTGTGCGCGATGGGGTCCAAATCCGTCGCTCTCCTCATTCCGCAGGGCCGAAGCGTTTGCGTGTCAAAGCCAGAACCATGCCCATGCCGAACCCGAGTGCCAGCAGCGAGGAGCCGCCATAGGAAATGAACGGCAGGGTCATGCCCTTCGTCGGCATAAGATGCAAGGACGATCCCATGTTGATCGCCGCCTGAAGCCCGAACTGGATCAGAAGACCGGCGGTCGCCAGCAAAACGAAATAATTGTTGTCGTTGAAGACACGAGCGAACCCACGCAGCACAACGAATGCGAACAAAACCACCAGCCCAAGGCAGAAGATCAACCCGAGCTCCTCCCCGGCTACGGCGAAGATGAAGTCGGCATGGCTGTCGGGAAGATAGAACTTCACCGTGCCCTGGCCGGGGCCGGTGCCCATCAGACCGCCGTTGGCGAAAGCCTCCAGCGACCGGTTGACCTGATAATTGTCACCTGCATGGGGGTCGAGGAAGCGGTCGATGCGGCTGGTGACGTGCGGCAGCGTATAGTAGGCGCCGATCAGCCCGACCACGCCCAGCCCGCCGAGACCCATCACCAGCACCAGGTTCAGCCCGGCCAGGAAGAATTGGGTGAACCACACGGCTGAGACGACGAAGGTCATGCCCAGGTCGGGCTGCAGGATCAGTCCGGCCACGGTGATGCCGTAGAGCACGATCGACACCAGCGCGCCGGGGAAGCCGGGGTTGGTGCGCGACAGCGAGAACAGCCATGCCGCCACCACCGCGAAGGCGGGCTTGACGAACTCCGACGGCTGGATCGACAGGCCGGGGATGTGGATCCAGCGCCGAGCCCCCTTGATCTCCATGCCCACCACCAGGGTGGCGAAGACAAGCAGGACGGAGGACAGGAAGACGCCCAGCGCCACCCGCCGAACCCCGCGCGGACTGAGCAGCGAGACGCCGACCATGATGATGATCGCCGGGATCAGCATCATCAGGTGGCGTTCGACGAAATAGAAGGTGTCCTGGATGCCGATGCGCTCGGCGACCGGCGGGCTTGCCGCGGTGATCAGGACCGTGCCGAGGAACATCAGCAGGGCGATGGCGCCCAACTGCCAGCGGTCGACGGTCCACCACCAGCGGCCGAAGATCGATTGGTCGGTACGGTCGAAGGTGATCATTCAGCGCCCCCGCTCGTCGCGGCGCGCGCGCCGAGTATGTCCGCGACATAGGCTGCGAACGCCTCGCCGCGCTGCTCGAAATTGGCAAACTGATCCCACGATGCGCAAGCTGGGGACAACAGCACGCAAGAGCCCTCCAGCCGTTCCGCCAGAGCCAGACCGGCCGCCTTCGCGGTTGCGATATCCAGCGTTCCGCACCGTGTATAAGCAACGGCTTGCGCGTCAAGCCATGCGGCGAATTGTTCCTGTGCCTCGCCGATCAGGAAAGCGTGGCGGACACGGCCCATATATCCCTCCAGCCCGTTCAGCCCGGTGTCCTTGGCCTGTCCGCCGAGGATCCAGTAGATCGGATCGAAGGTCGCCAGAGCCTTCTCCGTCGCGTCGGCGTTGGTCGCCTTGCTGTCGTTGACGAAGCGCACGCCGTCCGCCTCGCCGACCAGCTGCTGCCGGTGGGCGAGGCCGGGGAAGGTCGTCATCGCCGCGGCGATGGCCGGCACCGGCAGGCCGGCGGCCTTGCAGGCGGCGAAGGCGGCGGCGGCGTTCTGCCGGTTGTGGGTGCCCAGCAGGGTGGGCAGGGTGGAGAGGTCCACCACGCGGGCGGCCTCGCCGTCGGTGTCGTCGATCAGCCAGCCGTCGGCGGCATAGACGCCGCCAGCAATCGGCCCCAGGGCGGAGACCGGCCAGATGCGCTGGTCGCCGGCCGCCACGAGGTCGGCGTGGATCTTCCGGCAATGCTCGTCGTCCACGCCGATCACCGCGGTGCGCGGCCAGGTCTGACGGTGGAAAACCAGTTTCTTGGCGGCGATGTAGCCGTCCATCCCGCCATGGCGGGCGAGGTGGTCGGGCGTGATGTTCAGCAGGACGGCGATGTCGAAGGTGATGGAGTGGGTCAGTTCCAGCTGATAGCTCGACATCTCCAGGACGCAAGTGTTGCCGGCCCCGATCGGATCGAAGGTCAGCACCGGCGTGCCAAGATTGCCGCCGACCACGGCCCTGCGCCCGGCGGCGGCCATGATGTGGCCGATGAGGGTGGTGGTGGTCGATTTCCCGTTGGTGCCGGTGATGCCGATGAAGGCGCAGTCGCGTTCCGCCCGGCCCAGCAGTTCGATGTCGCAGACCAGTTCGATCCCCATGGCCTTGGCACGCTCGGCGACCGGGTGCGGCTTGGGGAAGCTGTGGGGGATGCCGGGCGACCAGACGATGGTGGTCAGGTCCGACAGGTCGGCGGTGGCGAGATCGACCACGGCGAAGCCCTCGGCCTCGGCGGCGGCGCGCGAGGCGGGGTTGTCGTCCCACACCCGCACCTCCGCCCCGCTGTCGCGCAGCGCGCGGGCGGTGGCGAGGCCGGACTTGCCCAGCCCCATCACCGCGACGGGCAGCTCCTGCATATAGAACAGGTCGATCATCGCCGTGGCCTCCCTCAGCGCAGCTTCAGGGTGGACAGGCCGACCAGCGCCAGGATTGAGGCGATGATCCAGAAGCGGATCACCACCGTCGGTTCGGCCCAGCCCTTCTTCTCGAAATGATGGTGCAGCGGCGCCATGCGGAACACCCGCTTGCCGGTCAGCTTGAAGGAGGCCACCTGCACGATCACCGACACGGTTTCCAGCACGAACAGGCCGCCGATGATGGCCAGCACGATCTCGTGCTTGGTCACCACGCTGACGGCGCCGAGCGCACCGCCCAGCGACAGCGACCCGGTGTCGCCCATGAAGACCATGGCCGGCGGGGCATTGTACCAGAGGAAGCCCAACCCGGCGCCGACCAGGGCGCCGCAGAACACCGCGAGTTCGCCGGAGCCCGGCACATGATGGATTTGCAGGTAGTTGGCGAAGATGGCGTTGCCCGACAGGTAGGAGATCAGGCCGAAACAGCCGGCTGCGATCATCGTCGGCACGATGGCCAACCCGTCCAGCCCGTCGGTCAGGTTCACCGAGTTCGAGGCGCCGACCATGATGAAGGCGCCGAAGGGCACGAAGAACCAGGACAGCTGGATCAGGAAATCCTTCACGAAGGGTACGGCGACGCCGCCTGACAGCGGTGGGGCCGACACCCACATGATGAGTGCCGAT